>JADGPK010000019.1 GCA_017882445.1 Solirubrobacteraceae bacterium | reverse complement strand
CACGCGCTGGAGTCGCTGGTGATCAGCAGCTTCCTGAGGGGCCTGTCCACCCGGGACGTGGAGGCCGCGCTGGAGGAGGTCTTCGAGGAGCCGATCGCGTCCAAGAGCACGGTCTCAAGGATCTGTGAGGACACCCGCGAGAGATACCGCCAGTGGTGTGAGCGGCGACTGGAGGCCCACGACATCGTCTACCTGTTCCTGGATGCGATCTACCTGAAGCTGCGTCCCGACGATCAGCCCGCGGAGGGTGTTCTGGTGTGCTGGGGCGTGACGCTGGAGGGCCGAAAGATCCTGCTCGGGCTGGCATTGGGGAGCCGCGAGAGCTATGACAGCTGGCTCGCGTTCGGCCGGGATCTCATCGGCCGTGGGATGCGCTCCCCGGCGCTCGTGGTCGCCGATGGGGCACCCGGGATCTGGAAGGCCGTCCGCGAGCTCTGGCCCCACGCGCTCGAGCAGCGCTGCACCGTTCATGCGCTGCGGAACGTCACCTCAAAGCTGCCCGAGCGCCACCACCAAGAGGTCAAGGCGCGGTGGTGGAAGACGTTCGATGAGGCCCGCTCACCGGGAGAGGCAACCCGGGAGCTGCAGGGCATCATCGCCGACTACCGCACGGCCTATCCGTCGGCGATGGCCGTCATCGAAACGGACCTGCCTGCCCTCGTCACCCACCTGCAGTTCCCCTCCGAGCACCGAAAGCGGATCAGGACGACGAACCTGCTCGAGCGCACGTTCGTGGAGGTCCGCCGGCGCACCAAGGTCATCGGCCGCTTCCCCGGCGAGACCTCGGCCCTCACGCTCATCTGGGCCGTGCTGGAGCTCTCATCCCGCGGCTGGCGCGGCGTGAAGATGACCCCCAAGACCGTCGCAGAGATCGAGCGCCTCCGCCGCCAGCTCCGCGACACCGCGCTCCCGCCAGCCACCGCGAACACACAGGAGGTGATCGCCGCATAACATCCCCCTCAAGCGGAGCTACACCCAGGCAATTTCACCCGGCAACTGGGACGCGACCGCATAAAGCAAACCTATCTCAAGCGCGGTAAGAGTACAACGAGCGTGCCTAAGAAAGAACCCCGACCAAAGATCAGCCGCGAGGAATGGAGCGAGAGGATTTTAGCGGCGCTAAAAAACGGACCTTTGCTTTCGACCGCACTAATCGAAGCGGTCAAAGCCTCCAAGAAAACAAGGTCATTCGTTAGAGCAAGAGGCGACTTGCTAGAGGCCGGGGCCATCGAACGCGACGCCGCCCCTAAGTCTGGCCGTCAGAAAGCCTACAGGCTTGCCCAGGAGCCCCAGGAGCCCTCGCCTGCTATCCCGCACATGAACGACAGACCATTCCCGGGTGGCGCACGGAATCAGCACGAAGCGTACGCGCAGCGGATAGATGACTCAGATTCAACCGGCCTCGGTCTTTCCTCGTCTCAGGCTACCCGGTCGGCAGAGTGGGAGCAACTGGACCGGTGTCCACCACGCGTCCGTCGCCCACCCAGCCGTGGTTGGCGAGCACGCGCACGTCAGTCAGTCCGGCTTCGCGAAGCATCGCGACGGCCTCCGCGCGGGTGTAGCGTCGCTCCAGCGGCGCGGACAGCCGATCGAACTGGTCGTTGACCAGCACGCCGAACGGATAGTCGGCATAGGTCTTGAGAGGAAACGCGCCGGCCAGCCGGCGTAGGCGAGGGACGCGGCGCAGCACGCGATAGGGCCACACGACGGTGAGCGCCAGAAGCGCGGCCAGTGGCACGCACAGCGCATGCAGCACACGATGCGGAAGCCTGACCGTCACCCTGCGCGCTGCGCTCACCAGGCGCAGGACGCGCACGTGCCAGGGATGCTCTGGCACCCAGTAGAGGTAGATGTGGACATGGCCCCCGGGTCTGGCCAGCGGCACAATCCTTTCAAGCCCGCGCTGCGGGTCGGGCAGATGGTGCAGCACGCCGATCGACATCACGAAGTCGAAAGTCCCCGGCTCAAACGGAAGATGCTCGGCGTCGGCCTGCACCGTCAGCACCGCCGGCGGGAGGTTACCCCGCGCCACGTCGATCGAGCGACCGATGTCCACCGCCACGACCTGGGCGCCGAGCTCGGCGGCGTGGAAGGCGTGGCGGCCTGAGCCCGTGCCGACGTCGAGCACCAGGCGACCCGCAAAGCTCTCCGGGGTGTGGGGCTGCATGTAGTCGACGAAGTTCCTGCGCCACTGCTCGCGCAGGGCGCCGAAGCGCTGCCACTCATACGCGAACGAGTCGGCGGTGCGCTGCTTGACGTCGTGGGAGCGGTCACCTGAGGCGGCTGCATCCTCTCCTGGCTCCTCCTGGAACGCTTCGCGCGCGAGCGGATAGTCGATCGGCAGGCGCGAGCGCATTGTGCGCGGCAGCATCCTCGCGGTGCCTGCGACGAGCGGATAGCTCTCACCGCAGGCCTCACAGCGCATGCGGCCGTCGGGACCCAGCTCCGGGTATCCGGGGCGCTCGCTCAAGTGGGCGACACGGACCGTTGCGCCGCACTCCAGACACCGCAACAGAGCGAGCAGGTCGGTGGGCAGTGCGGTGCCATTACCGCCGAGCTGTGGCGCTTGGACATCCCGGATCCCCTTCTCGCTGGCCACCGTGCGGGAGTGTAGCGGCGAGCCGGGGGCGCTTGTCTGAACGCCAGCCATCAGATCACCGATCAGCGAGCAACCGCCCGTAGAGCCCATCCTAGAGCCTCAGCCCAGCCCCAGCCTGCTAGGCGAGCATCAAGCTGTGCATGAGCGAGTGAGCCTAATCGGGTCCTTCAGCCGGCGCGCTTCCGTCTGGAAGGCGTATGACGTCGCCGCGCAGGGGTCTCCCGGCAGTCGCGAGGTCTCGTACACCGCGCTCGTCTATGGGATCACCGGAAAGGGCGTGCGGCTCGCGCTGTATGACCAGCTGTTCAAGCCGAGCGAAATCGCTCACGACGTACCGCTGCTCGCCGCCATGTAGCGAAGAGCGCGGAGCCACCCGACTCATCCTCGGATGACGCCGCACCTCCATTGGTCCAATCCCCGCGGCGCGCTCATGCCGCCAATCGGCTTGGCCGATGGGCAGACATGGTCGCGTTTGTTCACCGGCCGACCATGCGTCGCCTGCATGGCTGGCTGAAACTCGGGGGTCCGGCGACGGCCCGAGCGACGATCGCCCTCGCGTTCGCGCTGTTCGCCGGCATCTGCGTGCTCCGCGCGCGCGATCCGAATGTGGCCGACGCCCACGAAGTCCTGTTCGTGCTGCCCATCGCGCTGCTCGCGATCCGGTTCGGCCTTCGCGGTGGACTGGCGGGCGGGTTGCTGGCGATCGTGCTCACGGTTATGTGGGACATCTTGAACGCCGTCGCCGTGCTGACGGTGGAGGGCTATGTGGTCCGTGGCATCGCGTTCGTGCTGCTCGGCACGCTCCTCGGCATCTTCGTCGATGAGCGCCGCAGATTGCAAGCCGAGATATCGCGCTACTACGACGCCTCGCTCGATCTGCTGGCGATCGCTGATCTAAACGGCCGCTTCACGCGCGTCAACCGGGCGTGGGAACGCACGCTCGGCCACTCCCCCGAGACGATGTGCTCGCGGCCCTTCATCGAGTTCGTCCATCCCGAGGACCGTGAGGCGACGATGGCAGAGACCGCCCTCCTGACTGACAGTTCCCATGACACCGTCGGGTTCCGCAACCGCTACCGCGCCGCGGATGGGAGCTACCGATGGCTGGAGTGGAACGTCTCCCCTTCGCCGTCCGAGGGCGTGCTGCACGCGGCGGCACGGGATGTCACCGTCCAGCACGAAGCCGAGCAACAGCTCGCCGACAACGCGAAGTGGCTCGAAACGAAGGTCGCCGAGCGGACACGTGAGCTGGATGACGCTCGCGCCGAGGATCTCAAGCGGCTGGCTCTGGCAGCTGAGTACCGCGACGCCGACACCTTCCAGCACACCGAACGCGTCGGCGTCACCGCCGCGGAGATCGCCACACAGCTCGGGCTCGACGCTGAGCAGATCAGGGTCCTGCGCGAGGCGGCGCCGCTGCACGACGTCGGGAAGCTCGCGATCCCGGACACCATCCTGCTCAAGCCCGGACGCCTGACCGACGAGGAGTACGAGGCCGTGAAGACACACACCGCGCTCGGCGAGCGCCTGCTCTCCAACAGCAGCTCGCCCGTGCTCCAGATGGCCCAGGTGATCGCCGCGTCCCATCACGAGCGATGGGACGGCACGGGATACCCCGCACGTCTCACCGGCGAGGCCATCCCTCTGGTCGGCCGCGTGGTCGCCGTGGCCGACGTCTTCGACGCGCTCACCCACGATCGACCCTACAAGTCCGCATGGCCCGTAGAGGAGGCGATCGCCGAGATCGAGCGTTCAGCGGGAACCCAGTTCGACCCCCGTGTCGTCGCCGCCCTCCTCACGGTCCGCAAGAACCCCTTGACAGTCTCCGAAAGACGACGGTCCCCAGCAGCAGGTACACGCGGTCGACGCCCCACGGCGACTCCGGCGTAGCAGCTCGACTCAGCGGCCAGCGGCTGCTACGCGACCCCTGTCGCGGCAAGCGCCTCGGCATACGGGACGTTGAAGTCGACGCGCGTGACGCGACGTTCGCGCACCGTCCAGACCGTGGCGCGCCTGTGCGTGACCTCAGGGGCGTCCGCGCCGGGCCGGCTGTGGCAGCGGTGAACCACGACGACTCGCTCCCCAGCGTCGATCACCTCTTCGATTTCGTCACGGTAGCTCGCCCAATGCGCGAGCCAATCTCGCCAGGCGTCGCGCAGCCCGTCCAGCCCCGAATACGTCACTGGCGCCATGCCCGGTAGCCGAATAGTCCCGTGTACTAAGGGGTCGAACAGGTGCGCCAACGCAGCGCGCAACCGGCCGGACTCGCCATCATCGTTGACCAGGGGCGCCAGATCAACGCCGGCACCGGGATGCATCGACCGGATCAACTCGACGTTCTCAGCTGACAAAGCGCCACCTCCGTGAGCTCGACGACGCGTGCCTTGTCCTGTCGGTGACGTTGGTCATAGCGTCTCGCCGCGCAAGCCGGGAGACGTTTGGACTATAGCTCTCGCCACGGATGCACCGTCGCCGAGACGCGCTAGCTTTGACCCGATTCCCGTGACCGCGCAACATCCCCATCAGCGCGATCACCAGCACCACGGGCACGATCAGGCTCATGGCGAGCACGGCCACTCTCACGGGCTCATCGACGAGAGCATCAAACGATCCCGGGAGGGCCTGCGCGCCGTGTCGCTCTCACTCGCGGTCCTCGCGCTCGCCGCGATCGCCCAGACGGCCGTGTTCCTCGCGAGCACGAGCATCGCCCTGCTCGCCGATGTGATCCACAACTTCGGCGACGCTCTCACGGCCGTGCCGTTGGGCATCGCGTTCGCGCTGCGCTCCCAGCTCGCCGAGCGACGCGCCGGCCTCGCGGTGGTCGCGGCCATCTTCATCAGCGCCTGTGTAGCCGGCGTGGAGGCGGTCGGGCGGCTGATCCACCCGTCCGCTCCCACCCATCTGGCGCTCCTGGCCCTCGCCGGCGCCATCGGATACGCGGGCAACTTCCTCGCCGCTCGCATCCGCCTGAGCGCCGGCCGTCGGTTGGACAGCCCGGCGCTGATCGCCGACGGCAACCATGCACGAGCCGACGCCTACGTCAGCCTGGCCGTGGTCGCCTCCGCGCTCGTGGTGGCGCTCGGAGCGCCGATCGCCGACCCTCTGATCGGCCTCGGGATCACGCTCGTGATCCTGCGAATCACCTGGCAGTCATGGAGAACCGTGCGAGGAGCTCACTCTCACCAGTAGGTAGCCCCCGCTCCCCGCGCTGTGCTTGAATTGCCCGCGGACAGCACCGGGCCGGCGTGTGCCGGTGGGGGTCCGACCGGGGCGCACACAGCAAGGAGATTCTTTGAGCACCAGGTGGACCGCCGAGCAGATCCCCGACCAGCACGGCCGCACGGCGATAGTCACCGGCGCCAACAGCGGCCTCGGCCTCGTGACCGCGCGCGAGCTCGCGCGACACGGAGCGAGCGTCGTGCTGGCATGCCGCAACGCCGAGAAGGGTCTCCAGGCGCTGCACTCGATCGAGCGGGCGGTCCCGGGCGCGCAACTCGAGCTCGCCGCTCTCGACCTCTCGAGCCTCGCATCGACCAAGGCGTTCGCCGAGCGCTTCAGCTCGGCTCACGACGGCCTGGACCTGCTGATCAACAACGCCGGCGTGATGGCCCCCCCGCGACGGCAGACCGAGGACGGCTTCGAGCTGCAGCTCGGCACTAACCTTCTCGGACATTTCGCGCTCACCGCTCGCTTGATCGCGATTATGGAGGGCCACCGCGACGCACGTGTGGTCACGCTGAGCAGCAACGCGCACAAGATGGGGCGCATCAACTTCGACGATCTGCAGTCAGAGCACGGTTACAGCCGCTGGCGCGCCTACGGCCAGTCCAAGCTCGCCGACCTGATGTTCTCGCTGGAGCTCGACCGCCGCCTGCGCGCCGCCGGCTCGACGGTCACGAGCGTGGCCGCGCACCCCGGCTATGCGGCCACCAACCTCCAGACCGCCGCCGCGCCCGCGATCGACCGCCTGGTGATGCAATTGACCAACGTGGTGATGGCCCAGAGCGCGGACATGGGCGCCCTGCCGTCACTGTACGCCGCCACCTTCCCGGAGCTCGAGGGCGGAAGCTACGTCGGACCGGACGGACTCGGCGAATTCAGGGGCCACCCCCACGTGGTGTCTCCCAGCCGCGCCGCGCGCGACGAGCAGGTGGCAGCCCGTCTGTGGACCTTCTCGGAGGAGCTCACCGACGTGCCCTTCCCGGCTTCGCTCTCGCGCCTCGGCTAGAGCCCATCCAGCGCTCGCGCCGGCCCTCGCGCCCGCCCGTCCTACAGCTCCAGGTAGCGCAGCATGATCCGACCGACCACGATCACGTCGCCGTCGCGCAGGTCGGCCTGTTGAACGCGCCGGCCGTTGACGAACGTGCCGTTGACGCTGCGATCGTCGAGGATCCGCGTACCGGAGGGACGCGGGACGAGGATCGCGTGGCGCCGTGACACGGAGCTCTCATCGAGATGCAGGTCGGCGGCGAGGCCGCGGCCGATGTGGACCGGGTCGGCCTCGAGCGGGATGAGCAGCGTTTGCTCGGGGCCCTGGAACTGGATGTAGCGGCCCGGCTTCACCGGGTCGGCGAGCGTGGCCTGGTGGCGTACGCGCTCATCCAGACAGGCCGTCGGATCGAACCTCTCGGTGATCCCATCGGCGGCGAGGTGGATGAGTGCCTGTGAGCTCATGCCGGTAGCACAGCTCATGCTACTCACGGAAAGCTGAACGCACGCTAAAAAGTTCAGAAGGGTCGCGCTCGCGTACCCTGAGAGACGAATGCTGATCGTGCCGCTCGCCGTCTCCGAGGGGGCGTCCACCGCCATCCAGCTGGGACCACTCGCGCTCATCGGGCTGCTCTACGCCCGGCGCGCGCGCACGCTGGCTGGCGACGGCCACCCTGTCCCCGGCTGGCGCCAGGCCTGCTTCTACGGCGGCTTCGCGGTGATCGGGGTCGCGCTCACCGCGCTCGGTCGCGCCAGCGACGAACTGCTGTACGCGCACATGATCGAGCACCTGCTGCTCGGCGACATCGCCGCGCTGCTGATCGTGCTCGGACTCACGGGGCCGCTGCTCGCCCCGATCCTGCGCGTCGGGCTGTTCGATCGCCTGCGCGCGCTGTCCCACCCCGCGGTCGCGTTCCCGCTTTGGAGCATCGACCTGTACGTCTGGCACGTGCCCGTGCTCTACCAGGCGGCGCTGCGTCACTCCGGGCTCCACGCGCTCGAGCACGCCATGTTCCTCGGCTTCGGCGTGAACATGTGGATGTGCCTGTTCGGCCCGCTGCCCACCCCGAGCTGGTTCGGCAACCTCGGCAGGCTCATCTACATCGTCGCGGTGCGCCTCGCCGGCACGGTCCTGGGCAACGTCTTTTTGTGGTCGGGCAAGGTCTTCTACCCCTTCTACCTGCACGGAGACGCCGTCTTTCACATCTCGCCCATCACCGACCAGAACCTCGCGGGCGCGATCATGATGGTCGAGGAGTCCTTCCTCACGCTCGGCCTGTTCTGCTGGCTGTTCCTGCGCACCGCGCGTGAGGGCGAGGAGCGCCAGGACCTGCTCGACTTCGCGCACTCGCGCGGGCTGGAGCTCAGCGAGGCGCGGGCCGCGCGCGCCGTCGCCGCAGGTCGCGGCGCCGAGTTGAAACGGCGGCTGGAAGCAGGCGCCGGCACGCCCGAGCGAATGTAGGCACCACCCGGCGAACGACGAGGACCGATCACAGATCGGCCGGCGCCGCTGAGGGTCGCGCTAGCCGCCGGCGACGGCGGGCAGGATCGTCAGCTCCGCGCCGTCGCTCACCGGTGTCTGGAGCCCATCCAGGAAGCGGATGTCCTCGCCGGCCAGGTACACGTTCACGAAGCGACGCAGCGAGCCGTCGTCGTCTGAGATGCGGGTGCGCAGCTCCTCGAAGCGCTCGAACAGACCGTCGAGCACCTCCTGCACAGTGGCGCCGTCGAGCACGGTCTCGGCCTCGCCGCCGGCCGCTGCCCGCAGCTGCGTGGGGATCTTCACGACCACCGCCATCAGACCGCCGTCCCCTCGGGCACGCCCGCCTCGAACGCCTCTATCGTCGGGGCGATCGTGTGGGTCTCGAACGCGCCGCGCACCGCGTCAAGCGTCTTCAGGCCCTCGCCCGTGATCACCAGCACGACGCGCTCGTCGGGATCGATGTCCCCGCGCGCCGCGAGCTTGGACAGCACGGCCGTCGTGACGCCCCCGGCGGTCTCGGTGAAGACCCCCGTCGTCTCCGCCAGCAGCTTGATGCCCGCGCGGATCTCCTCGTCGGTGACGGCGTCCACCGAGCCGCCCGTGCGGCGCGCCAGATCGAGCGCGTAGGGGCCATCGGCGGGGTTGCCGATCGCCAGCGACTTCGCGATCGTGCTCGGCTTGACCGGGCGGCAGACCTCGTTGCCGGCGGCGAACGCGCTCGCAACGGGCGAGCATCCCTCGGCCTGGGCGCCGTTCATCCGTGGCAGCCGCGGCGCCGAGGAACCGATCGAAGATGGGCCGCCGCCGTCGAGCAACCCGAGCTCGATCCACTCCTCGAAGCCCTTGGCGATCTTGGTGAACAGCGACCCCGAGGCGACCGGCACGACGCAGCGGTCGGGGATCTCCCAGCCGAGCTGCTCGGCGATCTCGAACGCCAGGGTCTTTGAGCCCTCGGCGTAGTAGGGACGCAGGTTGATGTTCACGAACGCCCAGTCGCGTTCGGCGCACAGCTCGGTGCAGAGGCGGTTGACGTCGTCGTAGCTGCCCTCCACACCCACGAGCGTGGTCCCGTAGATGCCCGTGGCGAGGATCTTCTGCTCCTCCAGATCAGCGGGGATGAAGACGTAGGAGTCCATCCCCAGCGCCGCCCCGTGCGCCGCGACCGAGTTCGCGAGGTTGCCCGTCGAGGCGCACGCGATCGTCTCGAACCCGAGCTCGCGAGCCCGCGTGACCGCTACCGACACCACGCGGTCCTTGAAGGAGTGCGTCGGGTTGGCCGCGTCGTTCTTGACCCAAACCTCGCGCAGCCCCAGCCGCTCTGCGAGTCTGTCGGCTCGGATCAGCGGCGTGCAGCCGGCCGGCAGGCCCACGCGCGACGCGAGCCGCCCTGAGGGTCCGGGAGGGCCGCCCGCGAGCGGAAGGAAGTCCGCGTAGCGCCAGATGTTCTGCGGACCGCCCTGGATGCGGCGCCGCAGCTCGCCCACGTCGAGCGTGGAGCGGTCGTGGTCGTAGACGACCTCCAGCGGTCCGAAGCACTGGTCGCATACGTAGAGCGCCTCGAGCGGATACTCGGCCTTGCACTCCTTGCACTGAAGATGACTGACAGCCATTGGGGCTCCTTCGCTATGACTTCGCCTTGTCACGTGTGGCGAAGAGCGCGAAGCCCGCCACACATCACCTGGAATTGGCACCTTCCCGCCTGTGACTTGGCGGTGGTTGCCGGGGTTTCGCAGGGCCAGGCCCTCCACCCCTCTCGATGTGTACGTCGATGTGATCCGGAAGTCTAGCAACCGTATCGGCGAACGCAACCCCCGCCGTAAGCGCAACTGGACGCGCCCGGGTAACGCCTCTCATCGCCCGGTGTAGCCCTAGCGATGAGCAGTCCTACACGGGAGCGCGACGAGCGCCACGAGCGCTCGGCCGAGGGCGGCGAGCCCTTCCGCTTCGCCTCTCCATCGAGCAGACGGCGCATGCTGATCATCGTCAATCCCTACGCCACGACCGTATCCGATCGTCTGCGCCATCTCGTCGTCTACGCCCTCCAGGGCCGCTTCGAGGTCGACGCCGTGGACACCGAGGCTCGTGGGCACGCCACCGAGCTCTGCCGCGAGGCCGCCCACGAGGGTTATGACGTGGTGGTCGCCTTCGGCGGCGACGGCACCGTCAACGAAGCCGCCAACGGACTGCTCGGGTCCCGCACCCCGCTCTGCTGCCTGCCGGGCGGCTCGGCCAACGTGTTCGCAAAGATGCTCGGCATCCCCGGCGACGTCGTCGACGCGACCGAGCACCTGCTCGCGATGGCCGACGACTGGCGCCCCCGCAAAGTCGATCTGGGGGTCGTCAACGGCCGCTGCTTCACGTTCGCGTCCGGCCTCGGCCTCGATGCCAGCGTCGTCGAGCGTGTCGATGCAAACCCGCGCATGAAGGCCCGACTCGGCGCCTACTACTACACGTGGGTGGCCGTGTCGATGGTCCTGCGCCGCTACCTGGTGAGGCCTCCGCAGCTCGAGGTCGACGCCGGTGGGCAGACGTTCGGCGGCGTCACCGCGATCGTGCAGAACGGCTCGCCCTTCACCTACTTCCAGGACCGCCCGATCGAGATCTCCGACGGCGCGGCGCTCGACTCGGGGGCGCTCACCGGTGGCGTGCTGCATCGCGCGACGCTGCTGTCGATGTGCTCGATCGCATGGCGCGCCTTTTCCAGCCGGGCACGCGTCGCCGGCCATCGCCGGGTCAGTGGCCTGTCGGACCTCAGCGAGCTGACGGTGCGCACCACCGACGGGCGTCCGCTGCCGCTGCAGGTCGACGGCGACTATCTCGGTGAGGTCACCGAGGCGCGCTACACGATCATGCCGGGCGCGCTCAACGTGATCTCCTAGGAGGTGGCGCCGGGCGTCACCCGGTAGGCGTCGAAGACCGACTCGATGTTGCGCAGGCGCGTGATCGCGCCCTTCAGGGTGTGCGTGTCGGCCAATTCGATCACGAAGCGGTTCTTGACCATCGGCGGCATCGACAGGCAGCGCGCTTCGACGATGTTCGCGCCGGACTCCGAGAACGCGCGCGAGAGGTCCTCGAGCAGGCGGTGGCGGTCCCAGGCGTCGATCTGGATTTCCACGATGAATCCCGTGGACTGATCGCCCTCCCAGGCGACGCTCGCAAATCGCTCGGGATTCTTGCGCAGCAGCGCCGCGTTGGGGCAATCCTCGCGGTGAATAGTTATTCCACGACCGACCGAGATGTAGCCGAGGATCTCATCGCCGGGGACCGGCCTGCAGCACTTGGCCAGGCGCAGCATGACGTCCTCGACGCCATCCACCCTGATCCCGTACTGCCCGGAGGACTTCGTGGGGCGCCGCCGTGCGCGTCCCACACGCAGCAGATCCGCCGCCGTGTCCTCTCCGTCGGCGGACTCGCCCTGCTTCAGACGCTGCATGACCTTGTTGACCACGAGCTTCGGCGAGACCTTGGCGGCTCCCAGCGCGATGTAGAAGTCGTCCGCCTTGCGGTAGCCGACCTCGCGAATCACATCCGCCAGCAGCGCAGACCCGGTGATCTTCTGCGCCGGCAGACCCTGTTTGCGCAGGTGCTCCTGCAGCAGCTCTCGGCCGGTGTGCTCTGTGTCCTGCCGGGACTCCGCCTTGAACCACGCCTTGATCTTGTTGCGCGCGCGGGTCGTCTTGACCATGGCCAGCCAGTCGCGCGAGGGGCCGCGGTCGCGCTTGGAGGTGAGGATCTCGACGATGTCGCCCGAGCGCAGCTCGTAGTGCAGCGGCACGATTTTCCCGTTCACCCGCGCTCCCACGCAGCGGTGGCCGATCTCGGTGTGCACCTCGTAGGCGAAATCCAGCGGCGTGGCGCCCGCCGCGAGCGACTTGACTTCACCCTTGGGCGTGAACACATAGACCTCGTCCTCGAACAGGTCCGTGCGCAGCGTCTCCATGAACTCCCGCGGGTCCGAGAGATCTTTCTGCCAGTCGAGCATCGAGCGCAGCCATGTGAGCTTGGCGTCCTCGCCGGCGGCCGGCCAGCCGACCGATCGGGGATCGTCCAGCTCGTCGGTCTCACCCGGGGCCGTCTGGGCCTTGTAGACCCAGTGGGCGGCCACGCCGAACTCCGCCATCTCGTGCATCTCGTGTGTGCGGATCTGAATCTCCAGCGGCCTGCCCTCGGGCCCTATCACCGTCGTGTGCAGCGACTGGTACATGTTGAACTTGGGCATGGCGATGAAGTCCTTGAAACGGCCTGGCAGCGGCTTCCACAGCGAGTGGATCACGCCGACGGTGCCGTAGCAGTCCGTCACCGAGTCGACGATCACGCGCATCGCGGTGAGGTCGTAGATCTCGTTGAACTCGCGCCCCTTCTTGGTCATCTTTGAGTAGATCGAATAGAAGTGCTTGGCTCGACCGGCGATCTCGGCCTCGATGCCCACCTGGCCAAGCTCGCCGCGCAGGTAGTCGCCGGCCTGGCTGACGTAGCGTTCGCGCTCGTCGCGCTGCTGGGCGACGAGCCCCTTGATCTCCTGGTACTTGCGCGGGTGCAGCGTCGCGAAGGCGAGGTCCTCGAGCTCCCACTTGATCGCGTGGATCCCCAGACGGTGGGCCAGCGGCGCGTAGATCTCGATCGTCTCGCGCGCCTTCTCGATCTGCTTCTGCTTGGGCATCGCCTCGATCGTGCGCATGTTGTGCAGGCGGTCGGCGAGCTTGATGAGGATGACCCGCACGTCGGTGGCCATCGCGACCATCATCTTGCGGTAGTTGTTCGCCTGCGCCTCGTCACGAGACTGGAAGGTGATTCCCGTCAGCTTCGTCACGCCGTCGACCACACCCGAGATCTCCTCGCCGAAGCGCTCGCGCACCTCCTCGATCGAGGCCGAGGTGTCCTCGACGGTGTCGTGCAGGAGCGCCGCGCAGAGCGTCTCGGTATCGAGTCGCATCCCGGCGCAGATTCGCGCCACGCCGACGGGGTGCACGATGAAGTCCTCGCCGGACTTGCGCCGTTGCGCCGCGTGATGCTCGCAGGCGAACACGAAAGCGTCCTGCACACGCCCGCGGTCGATCTCGACAGAGGAGTCGGCGGCGTGCTCTGAGACGATCGCGAACAGGTCGTTCAGCAGGCGTCGCTCGGACGCGCTGAGGGCCAGCGACGCCTGCTCATCACCGGCGGCGCGATCGAACGCCCCGCCGTCAGCGGATCCCCGACCGTGCAGGCGCTCAGGTCCCTCGGCTCCTCTGCTTGCGCGCGGCTCTTCGAGGGCCTCGGTCACCTGCGAGTTGTTGGGGTCCTCAGACATTCCCATAGACAAAGAGTAGGGGACCATCCGCCCATACCGAAGCGCCTCTCACTGAAGAGCGAACAGCACGAGATCCTCCGTGTCGGTGTCCGTCACCGATTCCGCCGGCGCTCGCTCGGCTGGGACCTCGACGGCCGCCTGCGCCTGGCGAAGGACGAGCCGGGGCTCGCTGACGCCGTTCCATTCGTTCACCTCGAGCGTGAACGTCGCCTGCACCGGCATCCCCTCCTTCACCGGAAGCCGCCCACCGTTGCCAAACGCCACCGCGCGCGCGCGGGCCCCGCCTGCGGCGACGGTGAAGCGGACGTGCCTGCCTTCGCCCATCGGTCGGGCATCGGTGAAGGTGGCGGCGGCCACCATCAGCGAGACACCCGGGTTGCCCCGACCGAACGGTGCGAGACCCTGCAGCTCCTCCGCGAGCGCCATCCCGAGCTCCTCGCCGCACACCACGGCGTCCACCCGCTCCACCGCCACCAGGTCCTCTGCTCGCAGCGTCTTCTCGGCGTGGGCCGCCAGGGCGGCGGCGAACCCAGCCACCTGTGCGCGCTCGATCTCGAGGCCTGCCGCCACTCGGTGGCCTCCATAGTGGAGCAGGTGCCCTGAGCACGCTGTCAGCCCGGCGAGCAGGTCGAAGGCCTCGACGCTGCGGCCGGACCCCCGCCCCGTGTCGCCGTCCAGCGCGATCATCACGACGGGACGAGCGCTGCGCTCGACCATGCGCGAGGCGACGATCCCGATCACGCCGGGGTGCCAGCCCTCGCCGGCCAGCACGTAGGCGGCGCGCTCTCCGAGCTCGGACATCTGCGCTTCGGCCTGAAAGCGGATGCGCGTCTCCACGTCCCTGCGCTCGCGGTTGGCGGAGTCCAGCTCGCGGGCGATCTGCTCGGCCCGCAGCGGGTCGGCGGTGAGGATCAGCTCCAGGCCCGCATCGGCTCGATACATGCGCCCGGCTGCGTTCAGCCGCGGTGCGAGCGCAAAGGCCACCGAGCGCTCGTTCGCCTTGGAGGGATCGACGCCGGCCACAGCCATCAGAGCGCGCAGGCCCGGCTTGGCCGTGCTCGCCAGCGCACGCAGCCCGCGTCGTACGAGCGTCCGGTTCTCTCCGAGAAGAGGCACGACGTCGGCGATCGTCGCCAGCGCGACGAGATCGAGGTCGTGGCGCAGCTCGCGCGCGTCGCGGCCGGCGGCCGCGAACACCGCCTGGGCCAGCTTGTACGCGACAGCGGCGGCGCACAGGTCTCGGCACGGGTAGCCGCTCAACGCCGGGTGCACGATCGGCGCGGCTGGAAGCGCCCCATCGGCGCGCGGGGCATGGTGGTCGGTGACGAGCACCTCCATCCCCAGCTCCCTGGCGAGCGCCACCTCCTCCACAGCTGTGATCGCGCAGTCCACCGTGACCAGCAGCCGCGTGCCGCGTGCAGCCAGGCGCCGGACCGTGTTCTCGTGCAACCCGTACCCGTCGTCGGCGCGGTCCGGCAGATAGGAGTCCACGTCTCCTCCCAGCTCCCGCAGGGCGCGAAGCAGGACGGCGGTCGAGCAGATGCCGTCGACGTCGTAGTCGCCATGGATCGTTATGCGCTCGCCGTCGCGCAGGTGGCGCAGAATCGACTCGACCCCCTGCTCGATGCCGCGGAAGGCGTCCGGCGGATGCTCCTCCTCCCCGACGAGGAACGCGCGCGCACGCTCGGGCTCGGCGAGTCCCCTGCGCACCAGCACCTGGGCGAGCGCCCCGCTCACGCCCAGCTCACGCCGCAGCCCGAGAACGTGCTCGGGCGGGCATTCTGGGATCTCGATGCGGCAGGGAGGCACACCGGCGAGACTACGGGCAGGGTGAGACAGAACGGCGATCGAGCTCTGCGCGCCTGGCTCGAGCCCCGGCTGGGGCGCTGGCCGCCGCGGCGGGTGCTCGCGTCTACTCGGAGGCGGCGCGGTGCTGGGTGCCCGCACGTTCGCGGCGCATACCCTCGAGGTAGACCGCGGCTATGCCGATCAGCGCGCCGGGCACCGCATAGAGGATGACCGTGATGTCCGTCGCCTTTTCGCCCGGGATCCGCAGCGCGGACACTTTCACGCCGTAGATGATCAGCCCGACCACGAGCGCGCCGATCAGGGAGCCCACGAAAGCACCCACGATCCCGCCCCAGAACCGGTCCGGCATGAAGATCGTGAAGTGCCAGATCGCGAGACCCATCATCACCCAGCCGAGTATTCCCATCAGCGACGACCTCCGTTGACTCGCGGCGTGCTCCGGCGCATCACGTCAGCGCGCCCTGCCGTGACGGCGGTTGCGGGGGCGGCGATTCTTCTGACGCTGTTTGGGCTCTTCCTTGAGAACCAGATCCTCGGGGGTGAGGTCCGCGGCGGGGTCGCGCTCGGCCGCGGCGGGCCGGGCCGCCGTGGCGTTGCCCTGCGCCACGCCCGCACGGCGGCCACCGCCGGTGGGCTGCCCCTCGATGTCGAGGTCCCGCACGAGTTCCTGGAACTCGTCCCTTGAGAGCTGCTGGCCCGGCTCCTCCGGGATGACGAGGCTGCCGCTTCGCGTCCGGCGCTTCTTCTGCGTCGGCTCGATGTCCTCGGGCGTGCCCCCCGCGGTGGTCGCGTAGGCCGGCACCGCCCCCGCTTCCCGGACGATGCGGGCTCGCCTGAGGCGGTAGGCGCCCTCGCGCTCCTTCCAGTGCGTCAGCACCGGCGAGGCGATGAAGATCGAGGAGTACGCGCCCGAGGCGATGCCGATCATCAGCGCGAACGCGAAGTCCTTCAGCGTTTCGCCGCCGAACAGCAGCAGCGCGGTCACGGGCAGCAGCGTGCAGAAGGTCGTAGCCAGAGATCGCGTCAGCACCTCGGACATGGAGCGGTTGACGATCTGCGAGAACGCCGCGCGCGGCATCCGCGGCACGTTCTCGCGCACACGGTCGAACACGATGATCGTGTCGTAGAGCGAATAGCCGAGGATCGTGAGCAGTGCGGCCACCGTAGCGGTCGTCACTTCCCGGCCGGTCAGCGAATACACCCCTGCCGTGATCAGCAGGTCGTGCATCAACGCGATCAGCACCGGCACTGCGTACTTCCACTCGAACCGCAGCGCTATGTATGCAGAGATGACGAGCAGCGAGGCGATGATCGCGATCACCGCGCTGTTGGCGACCGTTTTCCCGAACGTCGGCCCGATCGACGTCGAGGAGAAGTTCCGCGTGCCGAACTTCGCTTCGAGCGTCGCATGGACCTTTTTGACCGTTTCCGGGCGCAGCGTCTTGGTGGAGATCTGGAAGCCGGTGCCGCCGATGCTCTTGTTGACGAGCTTCTGCACCTGCGCGTTGCCGTAGCCCGCGGCCGACATCGCCTTGGCGACCTGGCTCTCGCTGACGGGTTTGACGAACGCCGTCTGGATGCGCGTGCCGGACTTGAAGTCGATGCCGAAGTTCAGGCCGCTGCCGCCGATCGCCAGGGCCCCGACGAGCAGGATCGTGCCAGACAGCGAGAAGAACCAGCGCGAGGCGCCCATGAAGTCGAACGTCCAGCCACGCCCGCGCCGCGCGGCGCCGAGCGCCGAGGGATGCGAGACGACGCGCGAGCGGCCCATCGCCCCGAGCGCGGCCCGCGTGGCGAGCACGGCGGTGAACAGCGACACGAGCGTGCCGATGCCCAGCGTGAAAGCGAATCCCTTGACTTCCGCGGTGGCCAGCGCGAACAGGATGAAGGCCGTCATGAACGTGACCACGTTGGCGTCGACGATCGCCGCGAACCCGCGCTTGTAGCCCATGGCTATGCCCGAGATGATCGATCTTCCGCCACGGATCTCCTCCTTGACGCGCTCGAAGATCACGATGTTCGCGTCCGCCGCGACGCCGATCGTGAGGATCAGTCCGGCGATGCCAGGCAGCGTCAGGGTGATCGGGATCAGCTTGATCAGAGCGAAGAAGTACGCCCCGTAGACGACCAGGCCACCGACTGCGATCGCGCCGAGCACGCGGTAGAAGAGGAGCAGGAACAGGCACACCACCGCGAAGCCCGTGAGACCCGCGACCAGGCCCTGGTTGAGCGCGGTTTTGCCGAGCGTCGCCGACACCTGCGAGTTGGAGATCAGTTCCAGCTTGATCGGCAGCGCGCCGGACTGCAGCTCGCCCGCGAGTTCCTGCGCCGAGGAGATCGTGAAGCCGCCGGAGATCTGCGACCCGGTGGTGGCGTCGATGCCTTCCGGGTACTTGGTGTAGTCGATCGATGGCGTGGTGATGAGCTGGCCGTCGAGCACCACCGCGAAGTGCTGCTGGGCGGCTTCCTTGCCGACGCCCGGAAGCTGGGCTTCCTGGCCGCGCTCGGCGATCTTCTTGGTGACGTTCTGAAAGACGCTCTGCCCGTGCGAGGTGAAGCCGAAGTTCACGTTCGGCGCGCCGGTGCCGCCGGCGCCTTCGTCGAAGCTCTGCTGAGGGTTCTTGATGTCCCGGCCCGTCAGCACCGGGTCGTCGTTGAGAACGAACCAGCTGTTCGGGCTTTTCTGCGTCACCTTGCCCGCGGCGCTTTCGATCGGCCGTGCGCGGGCCAGCACGGTGCCGGGGTTCACTCGCACCGCCTTCGCCGTCACACCCACGGGGACCTTGAAATCGGCGTACAGGTTCTTTTCGATTTCCTCGGGGCCTCTGAGGACCTTTTCGTGCTTGGGGTCGAGCAGGTACCAGCTGCCGTAGATGCACCCGCCGATCTGCTGCGGGGTGCATCCCGGCTCGAGTGTCGTGTCGCTCTTGCGCAGGATCGCGGGACGTTTGGCGGCGCGCAGCACGGCCTGATACTCGGGCAGCCCGAACTGCGAGGAGCCGGCGTTCGCTCCGCCCGTCACGGTCTGTTCGCTCGGCGCCGGGTTGCCGTCGGGGCCGATCACGTTCGGCTCCCAGTCGTAGAAGAACAACTGCGCGGTCTTGCCCACCTCCTGTTCGGCGCGCGCCGCGTTGCTGACGTTGGGCAGCGCCACGTCGATTTCGTTTGCGCCCGAGCGCTGGATTTCCGGCTGGGCGACACCCAACTGGTCGACGCGCTTGCGCATGATGTCGATCGCGCGGTTCAGCGATTCGGGGTCGACTTTCGACTGGGCCGTGGGCTTGCCCTGGTAGATGAGCTCCACGCCGCCCTTCAGGTCCAGCCCGAGGCGCGTCTTTTTCGTGGCGATCGTCGCGACCGACGCGGCGATCAGTCCGGCGACGATCAGCAGGATGAGGAGGTTGCGGCGGCGGTCGGTCATCGTCGATCAGACTACTTGTCGGGGGTCAACACGAGCAGCAGCCCGCCGTCGTCGTCGTAGGCGGGGAACATGTCCGCTTTCGCGCTCGCCGCGACATCGCGTTCGCCGCTGACCCTCACAGGCACCTCGAGGGCCCTCACGCCCCACTCGAGAACCGTCGCCACGGGATCGTCGCCGTTTGAGAAGCGCAGGCCGAGCGCCTGCTCGACCCGCTGGCCGATGACAGCCTCCTCCTCCAGCCCCGTGAAGGCGAACGCGTTCTTCCCGCAGCCGACCACGCGACCCTCGCCATCGCACACGAAGAACGCCGCGTCCGGAGCCGGGTAGTAGTCGTCGAGCAGTTCGAACAGAAACGCGAAGCCGCACTTCGCGCAGCCTTTGCGCTGGCGCGTGAAGCCGAGGTTGCGATCCAGCTCGCTGGTGCGGTGACCGCAGTTTGGGCAGATGAAGGGGTGGGCCATGGTTCTCTGCACACAGACTACGCAAGTCCGCTCCCGGTCCACCCCGCCCCGGGAAGCGGCGCGGTGCGCCCCGCCGAGCACGCCGCCGGCGAGACTCAAAACAGCGACTGTCCGGCCGCCGCCACGGGCTCGAGGCCCAGGTGCTCGAACGCGGCCCGCGTCGCCGCACGCCCCCGAGGGGTGCGCTTGATCAGCCCCTCCTGCAGCAGATAGGGCTCATACACGTCCTCGATCGTGTCCTGCTCCTCCCCCACAGCCACGGCCAGCGTCGAGAGGCCCACCGGGCCGCCCGCGAACTTGGTGCAGATCGTGTCCAGGATCTTGCGGTCGAGTCGGTCCAGGCCGCGCTCGTCCACCTCCAGCATCGCGAGCGCCGCGTGCGCCGCCTCGGCCGTGACCACGCCCTCCATGCGGACCTCCGCGAAGTCGCGCACGCGCCTGAGGAGACGGTTGGCGACCCGTGGGGTGCCCCTGCTGCGTGCTGCGATCGCCAGCGCGCCGTCGTCCTCCAGGCCGATGTCGAGGATGCCCGCGGAGCGACGCACGATGACCGCGAGCTCGTCCACGCCATAGGGCTCCAGGCGCGCCTGGATGCCGAAGCGATCGCGCAGCGGGGTGGTCAGCAGGCCCGTGCGGGTCGTGGCGCCAACGAGCGTGAACGGCGGCAGCTCGAGCGTCACCACGCGCGCGCCGGCCCCCTGCCCGACCGTGATCGGCAGCCTGTGGTCCTCCATCGCCGGGTAGAACGTCTCCTCCAGCGTACGCGCCAGGCGGTGGATCTCGTCGACGAAGAACACGCTGCGCGGCTCTAGCGCCGTGAGAAACGCCGCGATGTCGCCCTTGCGCTCGAGCGCCGGGCCGGCGGTCTGCACGAACGGGACTCCCAGCTCCGCCGCCACGATCTGCGCGAGCGAGGTCTTGCCGAGACCGGGAGGACCGGCCAGCAACAGATGGTCGAGCGCCTCGCCGCGGGCGCTGCACGCCTCGATCGCCACGGTGAGCTGCTGGCGCAGGCTCTCCTGCCCGACGAACTCCGCGAGTCTCTTGGGACGCAGCGAGCGGTCGAGCTCGTCCTCTGGAACGAGGTAGGGAGTCTGGATGCGCGCGGCGGTCTCGGTCATCGAATCACGACCCCGCCCGCGCCAGTCGCAGCGCGTATCCGATCAGTTCCTCCGCGCTGTCTCCCGCCGCGTCGCAGAGCAGCTCCTCAGCCTCATCAGGCGCGTACCCGAGCTCGAGCAGGCCTTCGCGCGCCAGCATCCGCGGATGGGGCGCCTCGCCCCGGCGCGCCACGATCGGGATGCGCGCGGGCTCCTCGCCGGCGGCGCCGACCTTCTCGCGGAGCTCGACGATGATCCGTTCGGCGGTTCGCTTGCCTATCCCCGGCACCGCCTGAAAGCGCACCGCGTCGCCCGCGGCGATCGCTCCGATCAGCTCGCGCGGCGCTCCGGCGGAGAGGACCGCGAGCGCGACCTTCGGGCCGACCGCCTGCACGGACAGCAGCATCAGGAACAGATCACGCTCCTGCTCGGTGTGAAAGCCGTACAGCGCCAGCGCGTCGTCGCGCACGATCAGATGGGCGTGCAGCGTGACCTGCTCGCCCACCGGGGGCACGTTACGCAGCGTCTCGGCCGAGACCGCGGCGCGGTAGCCCACACCGTCGCACAGGACCACCACGTGGTCTGAGCGCCTGACCGCGACCTCGCCGCGCACGAGCGCGATCATCGGATCGCCCGCGCCAGCGTCATCGCCGTGTTCAGCGGAGCGCAGTTGACGTGGCACACCGCCACTGCGAGCGCATCGGAGGCGTGGTCTGGCCGCGGCTCCTCGACGAGGCCGAGCAGCGCCTTGACCATGCGCGCCACCTGGTCCTTCTCCGCGCGCCCGCTGCCGCACACAGCGCCCTTGACCTGTTGAGGGGTGTAGCTGGCGCACGGCACGCCGTGCTGGCCGGCTGCGAGCATCACCACGCCGCGAGCCTGTCCGACGGCGAAGGCGGTGCGCACGTTCTGGCCGAAGTAGAGCTGCTCGAGCGCCACCGCGTCCGGCTCGTGTTCTGTCAGCAGCGCGTCCACGGCCGCGTGGATGTCGGTCAGGCGCCGCTCCTGCGCGACACCGGCGCGCGTCTGGATCACACCGCCGTCGAGTGCCACCAGACGGCCGTCGCGCCGCGCGACGACGCCGTAGCCCGTGTTGGCCAGGCCCGGGTCTATGCCGAGGACGATCACGATCTGTGATTCTGCGCCTGTCATCGGACGCCTGCCTGCCCTACGCTGGCGAGCGATGGCCGACGACGAGATCGACTTCGTGGCGGAGGGGCTGCTCGACGGGTTGGCGGGTGAGAGCCGCGCGGAGCGCCTCGCGCTGCTCGAATATCTCACCGCGGACGGCGTCACCCTGGCCGAGCTGCGGCGCGCGACGGCGTCGGGAACGCTGATGTTCCTGCCGGCCGAGCGGGTGATCGGCGGTCGTGCGCGCTACACGAGAGCGGAGATCGCCGAGCTCAGCGGGATCGATGAAGCGCACCTGCTGGCGCTCTCTCGCGCCATGGGCCTCGCGATCGCAGCTCCCGAGGACGCGTTCTACACCGACTCGGACCTCGAGATCGTGCGCATGACGAACGTGGCTCGCGCCGTGGGCATCACTGACGAGGACGTACTCGACATGCTCCGCGCCCTCGGCCGCGGCCTCTCGCAGGCGGCCGAGACGATGCGCACGCTGCCGCTGCGCCTCGTGCTCGAGCCGGGGATGAGCGAGCATGCGCTCGCCCAGCGCTACGCCTCGACGGTCTCCCAGCTCGCTCCCATGCTGGCTCCGCTGGTCAGCGGCCTGCTCAACCTCCACCTCCGTCAGATGGCCCAGAGCGAGGCGATCAACTCGGCCGAGCGCAGCGGCGGACGCCTGCCGGGCTCTCGCGAGATCGCCGTCTGCTTCGCCGATATGGTCGGCTTCACGCGCCTCGGCGAGGAGGTGCCCCCCGAGGAGCTCAGCCATCTTGCGGTGCGCCTGGAGGCGCTGACGAGCTACGTCATCGAGCCGCCTGTGCGGCTGGTGAAGACGATCGGAGACGCAGTCATGCTCGCCTCAGTCGAGCCCAAGCCGCTGCTCGACTCGGGCCTCGCGCTGCTCGCTGCGGCGGACGCCGAGGGCGAGGACTTCCCGCAGATGCGGGTGGGCATGGCCGCCGGAGCGGCCCTCAGCCGCTCCGGTGACTGGTTCGGGCGGCCGGTGAACCTCGCCAGCCGCATCACCTCGGTCGCCTGGCCCGGGAGCCTGCTGGCCGAGCGCGAGGTGCGCGAGTCGGCGCGTGATTCCCACCGCTGGTCGTTCGCGGGCGAGCGGCGCCTGCGCGGCATTCGCGAGCCCGTCGCGCTCTATCGGGCGCGCCCGCGCATCCCGGGCGACGGCGGAGACGGCGACCGCTAGAGCGGAGAGGCGGACCCGACGGGCGGCCGTGACTCGCCTGCGCCACCCCAAAGCCGCCACGGCGCCTCGCCGGAGGCCCACATGTCGTTGAGTGCGACGGCGTCCTTGTAGGTGTCCATGCACTCCCAGAAGCCGTCATGCCGGTGCGCGCGCAGCTCGCCGGCGCCGGCCAGGCGCTCCAGCGGAGCGCGCTCGAGCACGCTGTCGGGCTCGATGTAGTCCAGCGCGCGGGCAGCGAAGCAGAAGAAGCCGCCGTTGATCCAGTGCTCCGAGCGGGGCTTCTCGCGGAACCCCGTCACCCGCCCCTGCTCGTCCAGCTCTGTCACGCCGAACTGCAGCTCGGGACGGACGACCGTCATCGTCGCCGCTGCGCCGTGCGCGTCGTGAAAGTCGAGCAGCGCCTGCAGGTCGATGTCGGCGACGCCGTCGGAGTAGGTCGCGCAGAAGAGTGGCTCGCCGGCCAGCCGCGGCGCGAGCCTGCTGATGCGCCCGCCCGTCTGGGTCTCCAGACCCGTGTCGACGCACTCGACCGCCACACCAGTGGGCCACTCGTGCGTCTCGACGAAGCGCTCGATCAGCTCGCCCTTGTAGCCCGTCGCCAGCAGGAAGCGGCTAAAGCCCTGCACCGCGTACAGCTGGACGACATGCCACACGATCGGCATGCCGCCGATCTCGACCAGCGGCTTGGGGATCTCCTGCGTGTGCTCCTGCAGACGGGTCCCGCGCCCTCCGCACAGGATCACGACGGGCGGGCGCTGCAAGGCCTAGCCCGCGACCCGCTCGAGCACGTCCGCGGACACGTCGAAGTTGGCGTGCACGGCGCTGACGTCGTCGTTGTCCTCGAGCGCCTCGATCAGCCGCATCAGCTTGCCCGCCTGGGCCTCGTCGATCGGCACGACGCTCGACGGCCGGTAGGACATCTCGGCGCTGTCCATCTCCACGCCGCCCTCCTCCAGGGCCCTGCGAACGGCCGTGAAGTCGCTCGGCGCGGTGATCACCTCGAAGACGCCCTCGTCGGTCAGGACATCCTCGGCGCCAGCCTCGACGGCGACCATCAGCTCGTCTTCGGAGTGGCGCTCGGAGTCGATCACGATCGTGCCCTTCTTTTCGAACAGGTACGCCACCGAGCCCGGCTCACCGAGGTTGCCGCCGCTCTTGGCGAAGGTGTGCCTGACGTCGGCGCCGGTGCGGTTGCGGTTCTCGGTGAAGGCCTCGACGAGCACCGCCACGCCGCCGGGGCCATAGCCCTCGTACAGCACGCTCTCGATCGCGTCGGCCTCTCCGCCCGCGCCGGTGCCCTTGGCGATCGCGCGTTCGATGTTCTCCTTCGGCATCGACGCTTCCTTGGCCTTGCGGACGGCGTTCTCCAGGGTCGCGTTGGCGTCGGGATCGCCGCCGCCGTCGCGCGCGGCGACCGTGATCGCGCGCGTGAGCTTGGAGAACTGCGCGCCCCTGCGCGAGTCCACGATCGCCTTCTTGTGCTTGATGCTGGCCCACTTGGAGTGCCCGGACATACACGCAAGTCTACGAATCCGCCGCGCGGCAGAGATCTCCGGGCACGTAGGATGCCCCCGCATGGCCCCAGCGCTGTCCCCCGACATCTTCAAGGCGTACGACATCCGCGGCCTCTACGGCGAGCAGATCGACGGCGAGATCGCCGAGCGGATCGGCCGCGCGTTCGCGCGCGTTCTCTCGCGCCTGGCCGGCAAGCCCGTCGCCGAGCTGCGCGTGGGGCTGGGACGCGACATGCGCCTGAGCGCCCCCGAGCTCTCGGCGCGCTACCGCTGCGGCCTCGTGCAGGAAGGCGTCCACGTGCTCGACGCCGGCCAGGTGGGAAGCGAGATGCTCTACTTCCTCGTCGGCTCACGCGAGCTGGACGGCGGGCTGATGTGCACCGCCTCGCACAACCCCAAGGCCTACACCGGCGCGAAGCTCGTACGAGACGGAGCCATCGCGCTGTCCGGCGAGGAGGGCATCCAGGACATCCGCCGCGAGGTCGAGGCCGAACTCGCAGACGCCGCGCCGTTGCGTGGCGAGGGCGACATCCCGGGGACGGTCGAGGAGGTCGACCTCTACGAGGAGTTTCAGGCGGCCGCGCTGCGCTTCATCGATCCCGATGCCGTCCGTCCGACCGACGGGCGGCCGCTCAAGGTCGTCCTCGATGCAGGCCACGGGATGGCCGGCCCGATGGTGGGTCCGCTGCTCGACCGGCTCGATCTGGATCTCATCAAGACCTACTGGACGCCCGACGGCAACTTCCCCGACCACGGGCCCAACCCCCTGCTGCCCGAGAACCGGCGGCTGATCATCGAGCAGGTCCGCTCGAGCGGTGCGGACCTCGGCATCGCCTGGGACGGCGACGCCGACCGCTGCTTCTTCATCGACGACACAGGCTCGTTCGTGGACGGCGACTTCCTCACCGCGCTGCTCGCCTCGTCGCTGCTTGGAAAGCACCCCGGCGAGGCGATCCTCTACGACGTGCGCGCCTCGCGGGCGGTCGCCGACACGGTCAGGGCCGCCGGCGGCACCGCGCACGTCAACCGCGTCGGGCATGCGTTCTTCAAGACGCGCATGCGCAAGGAGGGCTCGCTGTTCGGCGGCGAGGTCTCCGGGCACTACTACTTCCGCGACTTCTACTGCGCCGATTCCGGCGCGATCCCCGCGCTGCTGGTGCTCGAGCTGCTATCCAGCGAGGGCAGGCGCATGTCGGAGCTACTCGCCCCCTACCACTCCCGCTACTTCATATCCGGAGAGATCAACTCCGAGGTCTCAGACCCGGCCGCAAAGATGCGGGAGATCGCAGCGCGCTACTCCGATGCCCGCCAGGATCGCCTCGATGGAATCTCGATCGACTACGACGACTGGCATTTCAACGTGCGGCCGTCCAACACCGAGCCGCTGCTGCGCCTGTGCCTCGAGTCGCTCGTCTCGCCCGAGGACATGGAACGCCGCCGCGACGAGGTCCTCGCGCTGATCCGCTCGGCCTCGCGACCCGGCCGGCGCGGCCCGACCGGGTCGTGAGCAGCGAGGAGCAACGCGAGCAGGAGCGCGAGCAGGAGCGCGAGCAGGAGCAGCGCGATCTCGCGGTCGCTCGCGAGGCGGGAATCCACCGGCTGGCGATCCCCACCCCGTTCATGGTCGGCCGCGTCAACGCGTACCTGATCGAGGACTCCCCGCTGACCCTCGTCGACTCTGGCCCCAACTCGGCCAAGGCCATGGATGAGCTCGAACAGGCGCTGGCCGCACGCGGCCATGCCGTCGAGGACATCGAGCTGCTGGTCGTCAGCCACCAGCACATGGACCACTTCGGGCTGGCGTCGATCCTCGCCCGGCGCTCGGGCGCCGAGGTGGCAGCGCTCGACCTCCTCGCGCCCTTCCTCGCCAACTACCGCGAAGCGAGCGACCACGACGACAGCTTCGCCGAGCAGCTGATGCTCCGCCACGGGATCCCGCCGGAAGTCGTCACCGCGCTGAGAGCCGTCTCGGCGGGCTTCCGCGCGTGGGGCTCCCCCGTGCAGGTCACCCGTACGCTCGCCCACGGGAGCGAGCTCGAGTTGCGAGACCGCACGCTGCGGGTGCTGCACCGGCCCGGCCACAGCCCGTCGGACACCGTCTTCCTCGACGACCGATCGGACATCGGTGAGCCCTCGATCCTGCTCGCCGCCGACCACCTGATCGCGCACATATCCTCCAACCCGCTGCTCACCCGTCCGCTGGAGGCCGAGGGCGACTACACGGGACCTCGCCCGCAGGCGCTGATCACCTACATGGCCTCGTTGGAAGAGACCCGGGCGACGGAGCTCTCCCTGGTTCTTCCCGGGCACGGCCCGCCCATCTCCGATCATGTCTCGCTGATCGACCAGCGCTTCCGCATGCACGCCAGGCGGGCCGAGAAGATGCACCACCTGATCGCCTCCCAGCCCCGCAGCGCGCATGAGATCGCCCAGGAGCTGTGGGGGAACGTGGCGGTGACGCAGGCCTACCTGACGCTGTCGGAGGTGCTCGGGCACGTCGACCTGCTGCTGCGCGACGGCCTCGTCGTCGAGGAGGAGCGCGTCGGCGTGGTCAGGTTCCGTGCGACCTAGGCAAAGCGCTCGATCTCGCTGAGGTGCTCGACGTTCGCGCGGTCCTCGCGCTCGGCGCTCGGCTCGGCAGAGAACCACGCGTCGAGAATCTCCTCGAGCTGGGCCTGGGAGGTAGCGCGCAGGCTGAGCGCGAGCACGTTCGCGTCGTTCCAGCGGCGCGCACCGGCTGCTGTGTCCGCGTCGAGGCACAGGGCGGCGCGCACGCCCGCGACCTTGTTCGCCGCGATCGAGGCGCCGGTGCCGGTCCAGCAGCAGACGACGCCCTGCTCTGCACGGCCCTCGGCGACGTCGCGGGCGACCGCCTCCGACGCCCACGCCCAGTCAGCGCGCTCGCCCTCGCCGAGCACGCCGTGGGCGAGCACGTCGTGCCCGCGGCCTCGCAGCGCGCGCACGAGTCCCCCGGCGATGCCCTTGAGCTCATCGGCGGCGAGCGATATCTGCATGGCCGGGAGTATCGCCGAGACCGCTCAGGGCTTCAGCCACTCCGCCAGTGCGACCAGTCCGCGGGTCCAGCCGCCGGGCGAGGAGGCCGCGTCGCGGACCCGCCGGTCAAACAGCAGTGAAGCGACCGTCAAGCGGCGACGGCTGCGACGCGGCTCAGGAACAGCCGATGAATGCGATCGTCGTGTCCCAGCTCCGCGTGGAACGCGACGGCGAACATGTCTGCCTGGCGCGCTGCGACGGCGTGGCCGTCGACCTCGCCGAGGATCTCCACGCCGGGACCGTGCTCGGTGATCCAGGGCGCGCGGATGAAGATCCCGCGCACCGGCCCGCCCTCGAGCCCGCGTACGTCGACGTCGCTCTCAAAGCTCCTGATCTGACGGCCGAACGCGTTGCGCTCGGCGCGGAAGTCCATCAGGCCGAGATGATCTGTGTCGAGCATGATCAACCCGGCGCAGGAGCCGAGGATCGGCGTGCCGCGCGCCGCCAGCGCGCGCAGCGGCTCGGCCAGGCTCTCGCGCTCGACGCCGAGCGTCATCGTCGTTGACTCCCCGCCGGGCAGCACGAGACCGTCGAGGCCCTCGAGGTCGGCGGGCACGCGCACCTGGCGCGTGGTTGCGCCCAGCGATCGCAGCATGCGCTCGTGCGCCTCAAAGCCGCCCTGCAGCGCGAGCACACCCACCACCGGCTTCTCCGGCGCTGCATCGGTCATCAGGGCGCTACCAGCCGCGTTGGGCGAGCAGCTGATCGGACTCGAGCTTTGAGCTCTCGATGCTGACCATCGCCGGCCCCAGGCCACGCGAGGCCTTCGCCACGCGCTCGGGGTCCTGCCAGTGCGTGGTGGCCTCCACGATCGCCCGGGCTCGCGTCGGAGGGTCCTCTGCCTTGAAGATCCCCGAGCCGACGAACACGCCTTCGGCGCCCAGCGCCATCATCAGCGCGGCGTCGGCCGGCGTGGCTATGCCCCCCGCACAGAACAGCACGACCGGCAGCCGCCCCTCGCGGGCCACGTCGCGAACGAGATCCAGCGGAGCTCTGAGCTCCTTGGCGGCGGACGCGGCCTCGTCGGCGCCCAGCGTCGCCAGACGCCTGATTTCGCCTGTGATCTGGCGCATGTGGCGCACAGCCTCGACGATGTCACCCGTGCCGGCCTCGCCCTTGGAGCGGATCATCGCCGCGCCCTCGCCGATCCGACGCAACGCCTCGCCGAGGTTGGTGGCTCCGCAGACGAACGGCACCTTGAAGTCCCACTTGTCGATGTGGTTGGCCTCGTCCGCCGGCGTGAGCACCTCGGACTCGTCCACGTAGTCGACCTCGAGCGCCGCCAGGACGCGCGCCTCCATGAAGTGCCCGATCCGCGCCTTGGCCATGACCGGGATGCTGACCGCCTGTTGGATGCCCGCGATCATCTCGGGATCCGACATGCGCGCCACGCCGCCGTCCCTGCGTATGTCCGCCGGGACGCGCTCCAGCGCCATCACCGCGGCCGCGCCCGAGTCCTCGGCGACCTTCGCCTGCTCGGGGGTCACCACGTCCATGATCACCCCGCCCTTGAGCATCTCGGCCAGCCCCGCCTTGACCCGGAATGTCGCCTCGTCGCGCATACGACTAGTTTGACAGGCGGCCGCCGACGACGGCGGGCAAGGTCGGCATTCACCTTTCACGCGCGCCGTATCACCATCGTTATACACCTGGCCTCAAGTGTGTATGACCCCTCGCGCCAGCCGTATAACCATCGTTATACACCCGGCATCAAGTGTGTATGACCCATCGCGCCGGCCGTATAACCATGGTCAAACAGCAACTCCTCGAAGCTGTGCCGGTCGCGCATGCGCTCTTCCCGGATGCTGTTCCGGCCGGTACATGTACCGGCCGGCGGGTCCGTGCATGCACGGACCCGAGACCGGGCCGCATGCGGCCCGGTCTACTTCAGCCGGAAGGCCTTGATGCGATCGTCGTACTGCGCGGTGTCCCGCGCGTAGACGCCGTAGGCGAGCGCCTGGATGATGCTCAGCAGCGCGGCGTGCGAGCGCACGTATGCGGGGCTGTTGGAGGAGTAGTAGAGCTTGATCTGGGCGAGCTTGGCGACCTCGGAGAGCGTCGCGTCGGTGATCGCGGCGGTGCGCGCCTGACGATGGCGCGCGAGCTTCATCGCGCGCACGACCAGCGGATGCGGACGTCCGGCGGAGAGCCCGATTACGAGCGTCGCGGGATCGATGCGACCGAGACGACTGAGCGCCTCCTGGGACGGACTGGCCACTACGTCCACGCGGAGGTCGAGCAGCATCAGCAGGTGACGCAGGTAGCTCGCGAAGAAGGCCATCTGGTCGGTGCCCGCCACGAGCACCTTCTCGGCGCTCACGATCGCCTCGATCAGCGCCTCCACCGAGCTTCTCGAGACCTTGCGCGCGGTCTCCTCGACGTTCAGGTGATCGGCTGCCAGCGCAGCCTCGAACTCGTTCTGATCGAGTGAGAACAGCGGCGTGGAGCCCCCCGCCGGCGCGCCCGCCTTGGCGGCCTTTGCGTTGACGCGGCGGTATTCCTCGCGCGCTGCTGCCTGCAGCTCGGGAAAGCCCTCGAAGCCGAGCGCCTGGGAGAAGCGCACGACCGTCGAGCTCGACGTGTTCGCGCGGCGCGCCAGCTCCTCGGCGGTCTGGAAGGCCGCCTCGTCGAGGTGATCGACGATGTACTGGGCCACGTCCTTCTGGGAGCGCGAGCACTCCTCGAAGCGGGCCTGGATGTACTTGGAGAGGCTCTGGTGCTCGCTCGTGCCGTTTGCGGGCACTGCGGGACGCTCGGGAGTGTTGGTAGCGGCACGCTTCATCGGCGCTTCTGTTCGACGTCTTCGCCCGGCTCTCCTGCCAGATACGCCGCCGCCTGCATGCGATCCGTCTGATCGGGCTCCCGGGGCAGTCGCCCGACGGTAGGGTGCTGGCGCATGAAGCGCAGCCTGTTCGAGGACGTTCACCAAGACTTCCGTGCCAGCTTCCGCACGTTCCTCGAGCGCGAGGTCCTGGGCGAGGAGGGCCGTTACGGCGAGTGGGAGCGCAGCGGCCTGGTCCCCCGCGAGGTCTTCGCGCTGGCCGGTCGCGGGGGCTTCACGGGCATGGCCGTGCCCGAGCGCTATGGCGGCGCCGGCGCAGAGGACTTTCGCTTCAACCTCGTCATCGGCGAGGAGACCCAACGCGCGGCCGTCGGCAGCTTCGGCCTCGGCATCACGCTGCACAACGACATCTGCCTGCCCTACTTCCTGACCTACTGCACCGACGAGCAGCGTGAGCGCTGGCTTCCGGGCATCGCGACCGGCGAGCTGATCACGGCCGTCGCCATGACCGAGCCATCCATCGGCTCGGACCTCGCCGCAATGGCCACCAGCGCGCGCCGAGACGGCGAGCACTATGTCGTCAACGGCTCCAAGACGTTCATCACCAACGGCATCAACGCCGACCTCATCATCGTCGCCGTCAAGACCGACGCCTCCGAGCGCCACCGGGGGATCAGCCTGATCGTCGTCGAGCGCGGCACCGAGGGATTCGAGCGCGGCCGCAACCTCGAGAAGATCGGTCAGCACGCCCAGGACACCGCCGAGCTGTCCTTCGCCGACGCCCGTGTGCCGGTCGCAAACCTGCTCGGCCACGAGGGCAAGGGCTTCGTCTACCTCGTCTCCAACCTCCCACAGGAGCGCCTCTCGATCGCCGCCTCCGCCGTCGCCGCCGCCGAGGCCGCGCTCGGCTGGACGCTCGCCTACGTCCGCGAGCGCACCGCGTTCGGCCAGACGATCGGCTCGTTCCAGAACTCGCGCTTCACGCTCGCGGAGATCCACAGCGAAGTCGAGATCGCCCGCGTCTACATCGACCGCTGCGCCCAGGCGCTGAACTCGGGGGAGCTGACACCCGAGGACGCCGCGATGGCCAAGTGGTGGTGCACCGAGCTGCAGGGGCGCGTGGTCGACCGCTGCCTGCAGCTGTTCGGCGGCTACGGCTACATGCTCGAGTACCCCATCGCGCGCGCCTTCGCCGATGCCCGCGTGACCAGGATCTACGGCGGCGCCAACGAGATCATGAAGGAGATCGTCGGCCGCTCGCTGGGCCTCTAGATCGTCTTCGCCAGCTCCACGAAGTAGTCCAGCGAGGCGGGATCGGCCAGCGAGTCGACGCTCGCCGCCTGATCGGGCGCCGCGCCCATCAGGATCCGCTTGACCGGCACCTCGAGCACCTTGCCCGACAGCGTGCGCGGTACCTGCTCGATCTGCAGGACCTCGTTGGGCACGTGGCGCGGCGAGCAGTCCTCGCGGATCCTCCGCTTGATCTGAGCCGTCAGCTCCTCGTCGAGGACCGTGCCGGGCGTGAGCACGACGAACAGGATCATCCGCAGCTCGCCCTCCAGGTGATCGGCGCCCGCCCGCCCCGGCACGTCGACGACGAGCGCGTCCAGCACCTGAGGCACTGCGCTCGCCGCGCGGTAGATCTCGCTGGTGCCCATGCGCACGCCCTGGCGGTTGATCGTGGAGTCCGAGCGGCCGTAGATGACCGCGCCGCCGCGGGGCGTGATGCGGATCCAGTCGCCGTGGCGCCACACGCCTGGAAACATCGAGAAGTAGCTCTCAAGCAGGCGCTCTCCGCTCTCGTCTCCCCAGAAGAACAGGGGCATCGACGGCATCGGCTCCGTGATCACGAGCTCGCCCATCTCGTCGGTCACGCTGCGTCCCTGCTCATCCCACGCCTCAACGGCGCAGCCCAGCGCCCGGCACTGAAGCTCGCCCTCGTAGACCGGCAGCAGCGGGCAACCGCCCACGAACGCGGTGCACACGTCCGTGCCGCCGCTCGTGGAGAACAGCCATATGTCCGAGCCGACCTGCTCGTAGACCCAGCGAAAGCTCTCCGGCGCGAGCGGCGAGCCGGTCGAGCCGATCGCCCGCAGGCGGCTGAGGTCATAGTCGCGCGCCGGATGCACCCCCGCCTTCTCCGTGCTCGCGAGCAGGCCCGCGCTCACGCCCATGCAGGTGATCCCCGCGCGCTCGGCCAGGTCCCACAGCACGCCGAGGTCGGGGTGGGCGGGGCTGCCGTCGTAGAGGACGATCGCTGCGTCGCCGTGCAGGCAGCCGACGAGGAAGTTCCACATCATCCAGCCGGTCGTCGTGAACCAGAACATGCGATCCCCGCGGCGCAGGTCCAGGTGCAGCCGGCTCTTCTTGAGCTGCTCGATCAGGATCCCGCCGTGGCTCTGCACGATCGCCTTCGGCAGGCCGGTGGTGCCCGAGGAGTAGAGCACCCACAGCGGGTGATCGAAGGGAACCTGCTCGAAGCTCTGGCCGTCCTCCGTTAGCTCAGAGCCCTCGCCGCTCTCCAGGAGCTCGCTCCAGGTGATCGTGCCGCGAGCGCCCGCTGCGGGCTCGAGATCGGGCGAGAGGTAGGGCAGCACGACCGTGTGCTCGACGGTGGGCAGCTCCGCGAGGATGCTCTGCAGCACGGCCGTGCGGTCGAAGTCCTTGCCCCCGTGGCGGTAGCCGTCGACGCTCAGCAGCACCTTCGGCTCGATCTGGGCGAAGCGGTCGATGACGCTGCGCGCGCCGAACTCCGGCGCTGCGCTCGACCAGATCGCCCCGATGCTCGCCACCGCCAGGAACGCGATGAGCGTCTCGGGGATGTTCGGCATGTACGCGACCACGCGATCGCCGCGGCAGACCCCCAGGGCGCGCAGCCCGCCGGCCGCTGCGGCCACCTGCGCGGTGAGCTCGCCCCACGTGATCTCGGAGAGCTCGCGCAGCTCCGAGCTGTGCAGCACCGCCACCTCTCCCGACCGATCGGCGCTCGCCCGCCGGTCTCCGAGCAGGAGGTTCTCCGCGTAGTTGAGCTCCGCTCCCTGGAACCATCTCGTCCCCGGCATCTCGTGCGAGCCCAGCACCCGCTCGTAGCGCTTCGACGCGCGCACGCCGCAGAACTCCCAGATGTCCGCCCAGAAGTCCTCCAGCTCGTCCACCGACCACTTCCACAGCTCCTCGTAGTCGGAGAACGTGCGGCCGTGGCGCTCTGAGGCGAAGCGCATGAAGCGCGCGAGCTCCGTGCGCTCGCGCTGCTCGGCCGAGGGGCTCCACAGCGGCTGCTGCTGATCGGTGCTCGACATCGCTTCGGTCTTATATCCGTTTTCTCATGCGCGAAGACCGTGACAGCGCTCGTGCGACAGATATTCTCGCCGGTCGTGGATGTCACCGGATTGCGCGCCCACTTCCCCGTCCTGGCTCGACTGGCGTACCTGAACGCCGGCACCGACGGCCCGCTGGCGTCCGCCGCACGCGACGCCGCCGCGCAGGAGCTCGAGCGCGAGCTGCACGACGGGCGCTCACAGGCGCACTTCGAGCGCCGGGCCGAGCTGACGGACGGTCTGCGCTCGGCCTACGCGGACGCGCTCGGGTGCGACCCGAGCGATGTGGCGCTCACCACCTGCACCACCGAGGGGATCGCCCAGACGATCGGCGGCCTGGAGCTCGCCCCGGGAACCGAGATCCTGACCAGCGACGAGGAGCATCCCGGCCTGCTCGGCGCCCTGGCGGCGGTGCGCTCGCTGCGCGGCGTGGAGATCCGCGAAGCCCCGCTCGCCGATCTCGCCGACGCGGTGGGCCCAAAGACGAGCCTCGTGGCCTGCTCGCATGTCGGCTGGATGAGCGGATCGCTCGCGCCGGCCGAGCTCGCCGAGATCGACGTCCCCGTGCTGCTCGACGGCGCCCAGGGCGTCGGCGCGATCGACCTCGACGTTCACGCGCTCGGATGTGACGCATACGCGGGTGCTGGCCAGAAGTGGCTGTGCGGGCCCGACGGCACGGGCATGCTCTACGTCAGCCCCGCATTGCGCGAACGGCTGGCCGTGTGGAGGCGCGGCTATGGCAACCTGGCCGACCCGCAAGCCGGGCTGGACGCCCGCGTGCACGACGACGCTCGGCGCTTCGACACCCCTGCCCTGAACGCCGAGACCGTGGCGGGAGCGCTCTCCGGCATCGGCGTGCTCGCCTCGGCCGGCTGGCCCGCCGTGCACGAGCGCGCCGTTTCGCTCGCCGCGCGCCTCGCCGAGCTGCTGGCCGAGCGCGGCCGTGAGCCTGCGCCGCGCGGGCCGAGCACGCTCGTCTCCTTCCCGAGCTCAGACCCGCCCGGCGAGCACGCGCGGCTGGTGGAGAACGGAGTGGTCCTGCGTACGATTCCCGGGCGGCCCTGGCTGAGAGCGTCGGTCGGGGCCTGGAACGACGAAGACGACCTCGATCGCCTGCTGGGGACGCTCTTTCGATGACCGCCTCCGCACCGGCGGGCGCCGAGCAGGCGCTCGCACCGCAGGGCGGCTGGCGCGAGCGGCTGACGGGCGTCTCGGCCCACACGCGCCACCTCGGGTTCGTGGTCGCAGTGGCGCTCTCGGCCGTGCTGAACACCAACAGGCTCTCCCAGAACGGCTACGCCAACCTCTTCTACTCGGCGGGCGACTCCTCGATGCTGCGCTCGCTGCACAACTTCCTGTTCGTGTCCTTCGACCCGGGCGGACTCGTGGCGGTGGACAAGCCGCCGCTGGCCCTGTGGTTGCAGGTGGCCAGCGCCAAGCTGTTCGGCTTCTCGCCGCTCAGCCTGCTGCTCCCCGAGGCGATCGCCGGCGTGCTGGCGGTCGCCCTCCTGTACATCCTGCTGGCCCGCCGCCTGGGCGCGCTCGCGGCGTTCGCGGGAGCGCTCGCAATGGCCGTCTTCCCGTCATTCGTCGCTGTCTCGCGCGAGAACAGCGTGGACTCGCTTCTCATCCTGCTGATGGTCCTGGCGTGCGGCGCGGGCCTGCGCGCCGCCGAAACGGGACGCTGGCGCACGCTGCTGTGGTGCGGCGCGCTCGTGGGGCTCGCCTTCAACACCAAGACCCTCGCCGCCTATCTCGTCGTCCCCGGGATCGCCCTGGCGTATCTCCTGTGCGCGCCCGCAACGATCATGCGCCGAGCCCTGCAGCTGGCCGTCGCCGGTCTCGTGATGCTCGCCGTCTCCTTCGCGTGGATCAGCTTCGTCGATCTCACACCCGCATCCAAGCGCCCCTACGTGGGCGGCTCGACCAACAACTCCGAGCTCGGGCTGACGTTCGAATACAACGGCTTCGGGCGCGTCGGCGGCCAGGCCGGAGGCCCCAACACCACAGTCGTGCTCCCGGGCGCGCGCGTTCCCGCAGCGAGGCGCAGCACACCCACTCAGCGCACCGCCGCACCCCGCCACCCGTCCGCGCCCGCGCCCGCGCCCGCGCCCGCAGCGAGCGTCCCACAGCCCAAGCCGTCCGCGGGCGGGTCCGCGGGCGGGTCCAGTGGCCGGAACAAGTACCCGATCCCGTTCGGCGGACCACCCCGCGCGCTGCGCCTGTTCGGGGTCGGCCTCGGCGATCAGGGCGGGTGGATGCTCCCCTTCGCGTTCTTCGGGCTGCTCGGCGTCGCGCTGCTCGCGCTCGCCGACCGACGCCCGCGCGAACCCTCCAAGGAGCCCACGCCCGGACCCGTGCAGGAGCCGACGCCCGGACCTGGCCGACGCGACCCGCGCCTGGCCACGGCGCTCGTGCTCGGTGGCTGGTTCCTCGTGGAGGCCGTCGTCCTGAGCGCCTCCAAGGGGATCGTTCACCCGTACTACGTCTCCGCGCTCGCGCCTCCGACCGGCGCGATGGCCGGCGCGGGGGCAGTCGCGTTCCTCGAGCTGGCGCGCGGGGAGCGCAGGCCGTGGGCGCTGGCGCTCGTGCCCTGCGCGGTGGCCGCGACGGTGGCCGCGCAGCTCGTGCTGATGCATCGCGAGGACTACATGGTGTGGTTCGAGCCGGTGCTCGTCTGTGGAGCGATCGTGGGTGTCGGCGCACTCGTCGCGCTGCGAAGGCTGGCCGGTCCCGCGCTCGCGCTCATCTTCATCGTGCTGCTGGTCACACCGACCGCATACGCCGCCTCCACGTGGCTTGCGCCCGTCGAGGGCACGTTCCCGGCCGCCGGACCCAAACAGGCGGCCGGTCACGGTGGCTACGGGGTCAACCAGCGGGACCTCGCGATCGACCGCGCGCTGGCCGATTACGTGAGCGCCCACCGCCCCGGCTCGCGCTGGGCGCTGCTCACCGTCGCCTCGGACACGGCCGCGCCGATCATGCTCCTCGGCGTGGACGCGGGCGCGCTCGGCGGCTACTCGGGCACCGACCCGACGCTCGACGGCCCGGGGCTCGGGCGACTCGTCGCCCGCCGGGAGGCACGCTACGTGCTGCTCGGCGGCGAGTACTCACTGCGCGGAGGCAACCGCGCCACCGCTGCGGTCCTGCGCTCCTGCAGGCAGCTCGCGCCGTCGGTCTGGCACAGCCCGGTCGACTACCCCTTCGGCCTGACGCTGTTCGACTGCGCCGGCGACGAACGCGCGCTGTCGTCCTCCTGACCGGAGATCAAGCGGCGATGCCGGCCGCCTGCATGGAACCGCGTCCTCGGCGGAACCGGCGGCGCGCGACGATCACGCGGCGACGGACAGCTCACGGTGAAACGCGCGCGCGAACAGCTCGCGCTCACGGCCGGCCGCCCAGCGCGGCACCGCGGCCTCCCCGTCGGCGATCAGACACAGCTCGACCGCATCGTTGTGCAGCGCGATGCTCGTACTGCGCACGAGCTGGTCTCGCGAGCGCTCCAGATCCTCTGCCAGGCGCAGCAGGGCGGCACAGCGGTCCAGGCGGGCCGCGTCACCGTCGCCGAACAGCGCCGCCATCGGCCCCGGCGTGGGCATGCCCTTGCGGTGGTAGCGCGCGGACTGCGCGATTATCGCGGTCTCAGCCGGGGTGAACCCGGGCAGGGCGCCGTTGAGAATCAGGTAGCGGGAGTGCTTGTGGTGGTCGTCATAGTCGATCGACATGCCGATGTCGTGCAGCATGCACGCAGCCCACAGCAGTTCGCGCTCGCGCGGGTCGCCGTCGTGCAGCTCGAGCCGGGCGAGATCGTCGAACATCCCCAGGGCGAGCATGGCGACATGCTGGGTGTGTTCGGCGTCCACCCGGTACTGGGCCGACATGTTCAGGACACTCGCGCGCCGAACATCCTCGAACAGCGGCGGGTCGCTGCCGGCGAACAGCCGCTCGAAGAACACGCCCTCGCGCAGGCCCGCCTCTGTCGTCTCCAGGCCGTCGAAGCCGCCGGCACGCAGCACGCCCTGCACGACCAGCGCTCCCGCGAGGATCAGATCGGCCCGCGCCGGCTTGATGCCCGGCACGCTCGAGCGCTCGGAGGCGGGCAGCGAAGCCAGGCGCGCCACCAGCTCGTCGAGCACCTCCAGCTCGATCACCATGCCCTGAACGCCGTTGGAAGGCAGACCGGCGGCCCGCTGCGCGGCGGCGGCGAGGTTGCGCACGGTTCCCCCCATCCCCACCAGGCGCCCGCCACCGCCGCTCGCCTTCGCATCCTCGAGCCAGGCGGCGTGCGCGAGCTCGGCGGCGACGTGCTCGCGCAGCTCCTCGAGCTGCCTGCGCTTGGCAGGCCCATTGGGCGGGAGGAAGCGCTCGCTCATCAGCACGGTGCCGACGCGCCAGGAGCCCGACCGGACGGCCAGCCGGTCGGCCACCTGCACCAGCTGCAGCGACCCGCCTCCGAGGTCAAGGACACAGCCGTCCTTTAGCGTCGTCGAGTTGACAGCCGCCAGGTAGCCGTCGTGCGCCTCGGCCTCGCGACTGAGGACCCGGATCGGCAGGCCGAAGCACTCGTGAGCCCGTGCCAGGAAGCTCTCCGCGTTCGTGGCGTCGCGAATCGCGCTCGTCGCCACGGCATCCACCGAGGCGGCGTCCAGGCCGCTCGCGCGGCAGAAGTGCGCGAACACCTCGAGCGTCGCCAGCGCGCGCTCCATCGCCTTCTCCCCCAGCCTGCCGGTCCCCAGCAGCCCCTCGCCGATGCGCACGGGCTCGTGGATCTCGTCGGTGCGCCTCCACCAGCCCTCGCCCGCCATGAAGACGACAAGGCGGAAGGAGTTGGATCCGAGATCGATCACCGCGAGCCGCTCGTTTGGCTGCATGCAGTGAGCGTATTGGCCGCTCCGGCGGGTTCCGCGGGCCGTGTCGACCCACGACAGTCGCGTCAGCTGAGCATGCCGGGCGTGGCGCGCTCGGCGTCGGTGAGCGCCTTTTCGGCGCTCTCGGTTCCCTCGGTGATGAGGACGTATCCGATGCTCGCGCGGGGATGCAGCACGCCCTCCCCGACGTCGATGCTGCAGGCCTGGACGACGCGGCCGAGGCCCTCGGCGACGACGGCGACGCCCTCCTCGTCGATGTGGGGCAGCAGCACCGCGAACTCGCCTCCGCTCAGGCGAGCGACGAGATCCGTCTGCCTGAGCCTGCGCACGAGCGCTCTGGCGACCGCCTTGAGCGTCTCTTCGCCGACCTCGTGGCCGTGGGAGTGGATGGTGTCCTCGAAGGCGTCCACGTCGATCACCATCAGGCCCGCCACCTCGCCGTAGCGCTGCGAGCGGGCGACCTGCAGCTTCAGATCGTGCTCGAACAGCCTACGGTTGCGAAGGCCCGTGCGCGGGTCGTGGTCGGCGAGACGGCGCAGGTGCTCCTCGAGCTGCTTGCGCTCGGAGATGTCCTGGAGTTGCGCGATGAAGTGGAGCGGCGCTCCGTCGTGGTTGCGTACGAGCGACATCGCCACGATCGCCGAGACGGTTTCCCCGGAAGCGTCGAAGTAGCGCTTCTCGACCTGAAAGGCGGGGATCTGCCCGGCGAGCAGCTGCTGGCGCTGCTCGTCGTCGTTGGAGGCGTCGTCGGGATGCATGATCCCGTCGAAGCGCTTGCCGATCAGCTCGTCGTTGGTGTAGCCGGTGATCTCGCACAACGCGCGGTTGACCAGCAGCCAGCGACCGTCACGGTCGAGCAGTCCCGTGCCGATCGGAGCCTGCTCGAAGACCTCCTCGAAACCGCCGAGCGGCTCGCGCGAGAGCAGATCGGCCTGCCTGCGCTCGGTGATGTCCAGGATCACCGCCATACCGCCGGCGGATGCGCCGCCCCCGTCTTCGCCGCCTGAGCCGCTCGTGCTCAGCGGACCGACGTCGACCATCAGGCAGCGTCGCCGCCCGGCGGTCCAGACCTCGCGGGAGCGCGTCTCGCCGTCGAGCGCAGAGCGGAACAGGGGCTCGATCAGCTTCCACACACCGTCCGGGAATGCCGCCTGCACCGGCTCTCCCTCACGGAGCGCGCTGCGCTCGCCGAGACGATCGATCGCCTGCCCGGCGGTCACCACGAAGCGCAGATCCCCGTCGAACAACAGGACGAGCGCCTCGGGCAGCTCGCGCAGCGCGGCCACCGCGGCGTAGTCGGCGGGAGCGATCAGGCCGTCGACTTGGAAGGTTCGCTCTGCTGGCGCCCGCACGTGCTATCTATCGGCCGCAGCGGCGCTGCACTTGACAGGTTCTCCTGGATGCGACCCGTCGATGGGGCGCAGATGCGCCTGCACGGTCCGCTCCAGAGGGCGTAGCATCAGATCCGTCTGTGATCCAAACGAGATCGGAGGGGACCATGGCTCGCAAGTACGTCGACTGCAGAGAGATGCCGAGCGAAAGCAACTGCGATGTGGCAATGGCGGGCAGCGAAGAGCACGTGCTGGACGCGGCGGTCATTCACGCGGTGACAGCGCACAAGCACGAGGACACGCCTGAGCTGCGCGAGCAGATCCGTCAGGCGCTCAAAGACGAGGTCTCGGGCGCGCTTGCCTAGTGTCCTGAGTCAGGACACTAGGCGATGGGCGGGGCGTGCGCTCAGGCATCGACCGACGGTGTGCCCATCCCCGCAGCAGGCTCCGTGACGCCCGCGGGCGGCCTCTGAGGGCGCCGCCGCGGCCGGTTGGCCGCCGCACGCGCGGCGGCCGCGGCCTGCAGCCGCGGCACGAAGACCAGCACGTAGCCGGTCGACAGCGCGCCCAGCACGGCGATCACGGCGATCGGGGCGACCGAGAAGTGGCTCGCGTCCTTCGGGTCGGAGAACCCGGTGGCAAGGAACAGCGCGGTGAAGAGCACGACCCCGAAAGCGGCCAGGGGGCGGCCGGCCACCAGGCGGAACGGGCGCTCGCGCGTCTCGCGTCGCCGCAGGATGAGCAGACTCAGAGACCCGAGAGCGTAGATGCCCGCCTCGATGGCAGCGCCGACGGCGACGAGCAGCAGCCACTCCCCGGTGGCGAAGACCACGGCGGCCACCACCGCGGACACGCAGGCCAGCGTGACGACCGCCAGCCAGGGCACGGCGTTGAGGTTCAGCATGGCGAACTGCCGGGGCAGGCTGCCCTCGCGGGCGGCCGCGTAGATGAAGCGAGACGCCACGAGGAAACCTCCGTTGAAGGTGTTCAGCGCGGTGAGCACCGTCAGCGCCAGCATCCACAGCTCTCCGACCGTGCCCAGAGCGGCCTTGCCCAACAGGAGCTGGGGATAGGCGCTGTGGTGCAGCGCGGAGAACGGCAGCAGGTGCGCCAGGGCCAGTGCGAACAGGCTCGCGACGATCCAGATCAGAAAGGGCGCTATGAACAGGGCCCCGGTGATCACGCGAGGCGTCCGGGCCTCCTCGGCGGTGGTGGTGACCCACTCGAACGCGGCATACAGGAACAGCGCGAAGGCCAGCGCCTGGATCCCCGAGAAGGAGCCCTTGCCGAACAGGTCGAAGGGGCGATGGAAGGCTCCACCAACGTGGAACAGGGCGAGAACCGACAGGACGGCGGTCCCGCTCAGCACCGTGTAGGTGACCAGCGTCTGCACCCAACCGGCCAGACGCACCCCGCGCAGGTTGGCGGTCAGCGCCAGACCCAACAGGACGACGATCCAGACGTAGGCCAGGGCCGACGGCTGGTGCAGGATGTGCCGGACGGCCGCACCGATCAGGAAGGCGTCGGCCGCGATCACCAGCACGACGGTGGTCATGTAGGTGAAGGTCACAGACAGCGCCGTGCGGTATCCCACGGCGCGGGCGAGATAGAGCCGGATGCCGGCGGCCGTCGGGTAGAGGCCGTTCAGCTCGGAGAAGATCCCCGCCACCAGGAGCACGAGCACGCCGCCGATGAGGATGGCCAGGGCCGCTGTGGCCCCGGGCGCGTAGGCCATCACCGACACCACCCCCAGGTAGTCGATTGCGGCGAAGGCGAGGCCGGCCGAGGTGGCGGTGGCGGTGGCGAGACCCACCGAGCGGCGGAGGGCGACCGCCGCCGGGGGCGCCCCCTCGGCGGCCGCCATCAAGCGTCGGGCCAGATCACGGAGCTGATGACATCCAGGCGCATGACGTCCTCCTGGGACCCCTGCACCGTGATCTCGCCGCGTAGATACTTCTGCACCGGGTTCAAATCACCCCAGAACATGTCGCAGAACGTCTCGGAGTGCGTCCTCACCACGATGTCCGGGATGCCGAGGAGGCCCTCGGGGGTGGAGAGGATCTCGCCGCGGTCGACCTCCATGGAGAACGTCGTCTCGTTGTCCGAGCAGGCGAAGTGCAGGGTCCGCGACCAGTCCCGCTGCATCTTGCGCAGCCGTTCGTTGCTGTTGCAGCTGATCGTGTAGTCGGCGAGCGCCTCGGCCAGCTCGTCCCAGTCAGCCATGATCGCCCCTTCAGCTCGCCGCCGCGCCTGCCGCCCGGACCGGTCGGCGCCTCGGGCGGGCGGGCGCGTCCTGCTCGGGCCCCGCGCCCGACACCAGGTCCTCGATCGCCTGCTCGAGCGCGTGCAGCAGGAAGTCGACCTCCTCAGCCTCGATGACCAGGGAGGGCATCAGGCGCACCACCGAGGGCTCGTTGCCGCTGTAGATGGCCAGGACCCCGTGGCGGGCCAGGTGGTAGGACATCCGCGGCCCGAAGGAGTCCTCGGCGTACTGGACGCCCGCCATCAGGCCGCGACCGCGCACCTCGGTGATCACCTCTGGACGGGTCTCGGCGATGGCGTGCAGCCCGGCGAAGAGCCGTTCCCCCATGGCCGCGGCGTGCTCCACCAGACCGGTCTCCTCGATGACGGCGATGACCTCCAGAGCAACGGCGCACGCCACGTCCGAGCCGCCGAAGGTGGAGAGGTGGATGAACGGGTTGGGGATGAGGAACTCCCGGAGCTCCTCGGTGAAGACGGTCGCCGAGATTCCCACCAGCGAGCCGCCGAGCGACTTGGCGGTGGTCATGATGTCCGGCACCACGCCGTCGTGCTCGCTCGCCCACCACCTGCCGGTCCGGCCCAGCCCGGTCTGGATCTCGTCGAGGATCAGCAGTGCCCCGACCCGGTCGCACGCGGCGCGGACGCCGGCCAGGTATCCGGGGGGTGCCACGACGACGCCGCCCTCTCCCTGGATCGGCTCCAGCAGCACAGCGGCGGTGTGCTCGTCGATGGCTTCCGACAGCGCGTCGAGGTCGCCGAAGGGCACCTGGACGAACTCCGGCATGAGCGGCTCGAACGGCTGGCGGAACGAGGCCCGGCCGGCGGCGGACAGGGCGAACCCGGTGTGACCGTGATAGCCGTTCACGCTGGAGAGGATCCGGGGGCGCCCGGTGGAGCCCCGGGCCAGCTTGATGGCGAAGTCGATGGCCTCTCCGCCGCCGGTGGCGAACATCGTGCAGGAGAGGTCCCCGGGCGTGATCTCCGCCAGCTTGGCGGCGAGCTCGGCCTTGGCCTGCGAGCAGAGCAGGAAGTTCCCGTTGTCCAGGTGGTCGATGGCCGCGTGGGCCGCGGCCACCACCCGGGGGTTCCTGCGTCCGACGTTGAACGACCCGGCCGAGGTGAAGCAGTCGAGGAACCTGGCCCCGTCGAGATCCCACACCCAGGGACCCGACCGCTCGGCCTCGATGATGTCAAGCCCGGCGGCCTTCAGGACCCGGACCTTCTGCGGGTTGACGAAGGTGGCGAACTTCTCGAGTGCGCGCTGCTTGGCGCTGCGGTCCGTCATGGTGCGCTCCTTTTCGAGGGCTGGGGCACATCACATCACGTCTGTCGACCCCATGTCTGTCGACCGGTCGCCGCCATGCTCCTGCTCGCAGGCGACATCGGGCCCTCCCCGGCGTTCCCGACGCGTGGCCGCCGGGCACCCGTCGTCCTACACGACCGTGTTGATCTCCACGGCTTCTTCGTTGGTCTGTGTCGAGGCGACGGTGACTCCGACCGCTTCGAAGAGCGAGTTCGTGAGGAACTCCGGGTCGCCGCCCAAGAACTGTTCAGGTTTCTGTTTGCCCGCCGTGGCCGTGAACTTCAGTGTCGTGCTTTTCACCATCTTGCCCGAGGTGACGGGCGCAAGGAGCGAACCGCTGAGCGTCGTCGGGCCGCTGCC
>JADGPK010000136.1 GCA_017882445.1 Solirubrobacteraceae bacterium | reverse complement strand
GAGGCCGACCGTGTGCCCGACATCGAACGGCGAGATCTCCTCGGAGGGCTCGTCCACGAGTACAGGAGGGCGGCATGATCGAGTTTTCGTACCCGACGGTGTCCAGGATCGCTCCTAACGGCCACCTTGGGACGGCCGGGCCTTGGGCCGCCGCCACTGGCTCGTCCGCTGAACTATGTCATTTTGCTATATTTGTGGCGCACTACTAGCAGGTCATTGCCACAACTATAGCGTGCTGCTATAGTTTAGCCATGACCCTCTACCGTGCTCTCCTCCCTCGCGCCACCGACCAGCACGGCCTCGTCACGCCGGCGGATGCGGCCGAGGTCGGTGGCACCGGGCTCCTGCTCGTCCAGATGACGCGTCGCGGCGTGCTCGAGCGGGTCGCGCGCGGGATCTACCGCGTACCGGAACTTGCCGGTGATCCTCTCGAGCAGCACCAGGAGGCATTGCTGCGGTTCCCGGGCGCGGTTCTCAGCCACGACACCGCGCTCGACCTGCACGACTTGTGCGATATCAACCCGGCCACGATCCACATCACCGCCCCGGGCCGTCTGCGGATCCGCAGCGAGGTTCCGCGCTGGCTGACGGTCCATCGAGGGGTCCTCGCCGACGCCGATTTGACGACGTACCAGGGCCTCGCCATCGTCACCCCTGCCCGGGCGATCATCGAGGGTATCGAGACGAACGTAGGTCAGCGATTCATCGACGAGGCGCGCTGCGCCGCGGCGCAGCGCCGGTTGCTTTCGACCCGTGAAGAGCAGGCCGTCGAGCGCGCGCTCGTCGCCCAGCGCCTCCACCAGCTCGACGCGGCGGCCGGGTGATGCCGAGCTTCCCCAAGGACCGGCCGCCGGCAACTCACAAGGCCCTTGAGCGCTGGATCCTCGACAAGGCACGGGGCGACGGGATCGCCGTCGACCGCGCCCGCCGGGCACTGTCGTTCATGGTCGTGGCGGCCGTGCTCTCGCGCCTGATCGACGACGAGGGTCACCCCCCTGTTCATCCTCAAGGGCGGCGTCGCTATGGAGCTTCGCTTCGGGATCCGGGCTCGAGCATCGAAGGACTACGACACGGCCTTCCGATCCGAGCTCGCGAAGCTCGAGGAGGTGCTCGAGCAGGCGCGCCAGCACCAGGTCGGCCAGTTCACGATCTCGGCCACCAAGCCAGAGCCGATCGGGCCGACGGGCGCGGTCAAGATCATGCTGCGGCTCAACTACGGCCGCCATCCGTGGGGCACCGTCGCTCTCGAGGTGTCTGCGGCCGAGGGCAAGTCGGGCGATCCGGCGGACATCGACTACCGCAAGCCTGCGCCCGATCTGTCCGTCTTCGGGCTGGAGGCGCAGGGCGACGTCCCGTGCTTCTCGGTGCGCTACCAGATCGCCCAGAAGCTCCACGCATGCACCGAGGTCACGACGCACAAGGAAAACGACCGCTTCCGTGACCTCATCGACGTGCTGCTGCTCGAGGAACTCGTCGGCGAGGACGGGTGGCCCGACGTCCTCGCCGCATGCGAGGAGGTGTTTGGGCTGCGCGGAAAGCATCGGTGGCCGCCGGCGGTAACAGTGTTCCCCGGCTGGCCGGAGCCCTACGCCGTGCTCGCGAGGCAGACCTCGTTTCCGATCACGGACGTGAACGAAGCCGCGAGCGCGGTCACAGGGCTCATCGCTCGGATCACGGCCGCAGCACGCTCCGGCCGGACGGAACGGAGCGTGTAGGTCCCAACCCACAGACAGCCTCGACTCGCCGGCCTCCTCGCTTCTGTCGTCATCTACCAACCTGCTATGTCGCGCAAGCATTCAAGGGATCGACCGAGGCGCCAACTCCAAGCGGAGCCGGTCGACGACTCCGGCGCGCGCCTGGCAGAAACATCCCACGGAGGGCGTCTGTGAGAACGGCGCGTCGGGCTCGAGGTTCGCGATCGGGTCGATCTGATAGAGACCGGGGAGGGGAGGATTGCTGCCGCCCTCGGCGGGTCTTCAGCAATGGTCACCGAGCGGGATGTTGACGCGGCCGCGCCAGAGGTCCGCGAGATCGTCAGAGCGCACCTCGGCCGCGGCATGTGCGGGATGCTTACGAGCATCGAGCGCCCGCGGACGCCCGGGAGTGCGGGCCCGCCTGTTCGTGCTCGTCGACGACCACTCCCGGCTCCTCGTCGCCGGACGCTGGATCGGCAACGAGACCCTTCGCGCGGGCCAGGAGCTGCTCCACGCGGCGATCCTGCGGCGCGGGCTGCCCGCCGAGCTCTATGTCGATTATGCCGACCTCCGCGTGACGACCGCCTCGATCCGTGCGGCGCGACGGGGGTGAACGCCCCGAAGGGGTCGGCATAATCCGGACCGGCGCTGTCCATCCTTGCTTCGACGGATCCCGGAGAAGGAGCGATCGATGGGCAGACCAACCACCCCGGTGAACGACGTGCGAATAGCAGGGCCGCTGGCGCCCTTCGCTGCGGACTTCAAGTCCGCGCTGCACGACGCGGGGTACACGCCATTGAGCGCGGTCACCCAGCTGCGGCTGACCGCGCACCTGAGCCGCTGGCTGGAGGAGGGCCACCTGGCAGTGGCTGACCTGACCGGCGAGCGGGTCGACGCGTACCTCCGCGCCCGCCGCGCCGGCCATACCGAGTTGTGCACGCGTCGCGCGCTGCGGCCGCTGCTCGACTTCCTCGCGGCGCGCTGCGTCTTGCCGGTGGACCCGCCGACGGCGCCCGGGTCGCCGACCGATGTCGTGCTCGCCTCGTTCGGGCGCTACCTGCGCAGCGAGCGGGGCCTGGATGCGTCGACCGCGGCAGCGTATGTGGCTCGCGCGGGCAGGTTCCTCTCTGGCTGCGGGCCCGAGCGCGAGCTCCGCACGTTGACGGCCCGCGACGTCACCGCCGCGGTGCGCGCCGAGTCGTCCACACGCTCGGTCGGCGCGACGCAGTACTTCGTCGCCGCGCTGCGAGCGTTCCTGCGCTTCTGCCACCTGGAGGGGTTGGTGGGGGTCGACCTGTCGGCCGCGGCGCTGTCCGTCACCGGCCGGCGGACCTCGCCGTTGCCACGGGGGATCAGCCCGGCGGCTGCTCGCGCGTTGCTGTGCGCCTGTGACCGGCGTCGGGCGCTCGGGCGGCGGGACTACGGGGTGCTCGTCACGCTGCTCCGCCTGGGCCTGCGCGCGAGCGAAGTGACGGCGCTCGCGCTCGATGACATCGACTGGCGGGCGGGCGAGATCGTGGTGCACGGCAAAGGACGCCGGGCGGACCGGCTCCCCCTGCCCGTCGAGGTGGGCGAGGCGATCGCGGGGTATCTCGGGCGGGGGCGTCCGAAGACGACCAGGCGCGAGGTGTTCCTGAGCGCGATCGCGCCGATCGCGCCCCTGTCGCGGGTTGGGGTGTCGTCGATCGTGCGGCGGGCCTGTCGGCGCGCCGGCGTGGCGCCCGTCGGGGCGCACCGCCTGCGCCACACCATGGCCTGCGCGATGGTCCGCTCGGGTGTGCCGCTCTCCGAGATCGGGCAGGTGCTCCGCCACCGCAGCCTCGCGAGCACCGCCATCTACGCGCGGGTGGATATCGAAGCGCTCCGGCGTCTGGCACAGCCTTGGCCGGGCGGGCCCATCCCATGAACGAGCTTGCCCTCCACCTCGCGGACTACCTGGCCCTGCGCCGGGCGCTGGGCTTCAAGCTCGAGCGGGAGGGCCACGAACTCCCCGGGCTCGTCGCCTATCTCGAGGCCGCCGGCGCCGCGACACTGAGCGCCGACCTGGCGATCGCGTGGGCGCGGCTCCCGCAGCACGTCCAGCCCATCCGGTGGGCGCACCGGCTCGGGTCGGCGCGCGGGTTCGCCAGGTACCTCGCGACGATCGACCCGACGACCGAGGTTCCCCCGCGCGACGTCTTCGGGGCCCGCGAGCAGCGCCCCGCGCCGTACCTGTGGTCGGAGGCCGAGGTCTGCCGGCTGCTGGAGGCGGCGCGTGCGATCCGGCCACCCTTGCGGGCCGCGACCCATGCGGCATTCTTCGGGCTCCTGGTGGTGTCGGGGATGCGCCTCGGCGAGGCGATCCGCCTGCAGCGCGACGACGTCGACCTTGGCGCGGGAGTCCTCACGATCCGGGAGGCGAAGTTCGGCCGTTCGCGGCTCGTCCCGCTCCACCCGAGCGCGACCGCCGCGCTGCGCGCCTATGCCGCCCGCCGGGACCAGCTGTGCCCGCACCCGAGATCACGGACCTTCTTCCTCTCGAGCGTCGGCACCGCGCTCCTTGCAGGGGGCGTGCAGCACACCTTCAACC
>JADGPK010000135.1 GCA_017882445.1 Solirubrobacteraceae bacterium | reverse complement strand
ACTCGGCAGCCGTTGCCCTCGTAGCTCAGGGGATAGAGCGCGCGCCTCCGGAGCGCGAGGTCGAAGGTTCGAATCCTTCCGGGGGCACCAACGTTGTCAAATGCACAACGTTTCTTCCTGCAAATGAACCATTGCTGATGCCCGGTCGCCTACCCGATCGCTCACGGTCACTTCGCACGTCGCCGTCGGGAGACCCCCACACCCTGCGATTCGGCTTCCGCGGGGCTGCTGCCGACGACGGGCTGGGGATGCTTGCCTGTCCTATCCCCAAGTAGTCGCGACACTCGGGATCTTCTTGTCTCACTGAGGTGGGGCAACTCCAACTCCAACGCGCCTGAGCAGCGACCCCGTGCGCCTACCCAGCCAGTGGCCGCGGCGGACGGGAGGGCCGGATGTTCCGCCGGGCAAGCCGCTGCCTCGCCACGAGCCACCCCGCGCTCACCGACCCGACCTCGGGCACGGCAACGACGGATAGTGCGATGCGCAGCCACGGCGATACACTGTCTCGGTCGGCAATCGCGCCAACATCATCGGCCGCGATCGCCGCTACAGTCCGACAGGGCCGGTCCACTCGGAGGGTGCAGGCGATGAAGCTGAAGGCAGGCTCGGCGGGTGCGACGTCGGCCCCTGACCCAGTGGCACCCACGGTCGTGCTGAGCCCCTCCGAGCAGCTCCGCCCGCTCAGCGAGGGCGAGCTGGACGTGCTCGAGCAGATCGGGAGCCACTGGGCCGAGGTGCTGCGGGGTCGCGGGGGGTCGCCGCACACGCTGCCTGTCGACCCCAGCCTGCGACGCTACGCGGAGGCGGCTTCGCCGACTCGCTTTGGGAGGATCGCCCGGGTTCGGATGTTCACGCAGGGGGCTCCGGACGAAGTCGTCGAGACGGAGCAGGCGGGCTCGCCGCGATCTCGCCCGGGCGGCGTGCTGCATTCCATGCGACGACTCATGACCGGACCTCCGCTGCGCAGCTCAGCGGTCATGGAAGAACGCATGCGCAAGCTCGTCGCGCTTCCTGTCCTGGCGTCGGACCTCCTGTCGTCGGTCGCCTATGGCCCGCAGGCGATGCTGATGGTCCTCATGCTCGCCGGGACGGCTGCGCTCGCACTCGCGCTGCCCATCTCCGTCGCCCTGATCGTCCTCATGGTGGCGGTCGGCACGTCGTACCGGCAGACCATACGGGCTTATCCCTCAGGCGCGGGCTCCTACCTCGTCGCCAGTGACAACCTTGGCCCTCGGGCGGGGCTGGCGGCCGGAGCCGGCTTGCTGACCGACTACGTCCTCACGGTGTCGGTCTCGATCGCCGCCGGCATCCAGGCGATCACCTCCGCGATCCCGAGCCTGACACCCTACACGGTGGAGCTCGGCCTCATCGCCATCGCGATCCTCCTCGCCGGCAACCTCCGTGGCGTGCGCCAGGCCGGCTATCTGTTCGCGGCGCCGACCTATGCGTTCCTGGTCGCGATGCTCGCGCTCATCGGCGTCGGCCTTGCCCGCAGCGGCGTGCACGGCTTTGCCGTCACGCCGCCTCCAGCCCAAATGGCGACGGAGGCGGTCACCCTGTTTCTGATCGTGCGTGCGTTCGCATCGGGAGCCACCTCGATGACCGGCATCGAGGCCGTGTCGAACGCTCTGCCGGTGATGCGCCCGGTCGAGTGGCGCAACGGCCGCACCGTGCTGACGGTGATGGTCGGCCTGCTGATCTTCCTGTTCGCGGGACTCATGATTCTCTTCCACCTCGGCGGCATCGTGCCGCAGGCCAACGAGACGATGCTCTCGCAGCTCGCGCACCGCACGTTCGGCGGAGGATCGCTCTACGCCTACGTCCAGATCACCACTGCCCTGATCCTGCTCCTCGCGGCCAACACCGCGTTCAACGACTTCCCGCGCCTGCTGTTCTTCATGGCGCGCGACTACTACGCGCCGCGCGCCTTTCTGCGTATGGGCGACCGCCTCGGGTTCAGTAACGGCATCATCGTGCTCGCCGTCGCTGCGGCGACCATCTTCGCCGTGCTCGGCGGGCGGACCGAGGCGCTCATCCCGCTCTACGCGGTCGGCGTCTTTCTCGCCTTCACGCTCTCGCAGGCGGGCATGGTCGTGCATTGGTGGCGCCGGCGCACGCGGGGCTGGCGCAGAAGCATGGCGATCAACGGCCTCGGGGCCACGCTGTCGGCCGTCGTGGCCGTGGCGGCCGGGGTGACGAAGTTCACCGAGGGCGCCTGGATCGTGGTGTTCGGCATACCGCTCGCCGTCCTCGTCTGCCTGCGCATCCGTCGCCACTACGATGTCGTCGGTCGCGCACTCGCCCTGCATGCGCTGCCGCCGACAGCACGCGGCAGGCGATTCGTGCCCGCACCTGAGGCATGGCGCCGCCCGCCGCAGGCCAAGCGGCCGGCCGTCGGACAGGAGCAGGAGGAGAGCCCCGAGGAGATCGATCATCTGGCCATCGTGCCCATCGCGCGGATGGACCTTGCCAGCCTGCACGCCCTAGCCTACGCAGCCTCGCTCGGGCAGCCCGTGCTGGCTGTCCACATCAGCCCCGACGAAGACGAAGCGACGGACTTCCGGCGGCAGTGGCAGCGCTTTGGCGACCCGCTTCCCCTGGAGATCGTCGACTCGCCCTACCGGGCGATCGTGGCGCCGCTCGTCCACTACCTCGAGGCGCTGCATGCCCATCCCGCGGAGGTGACGCTCACGGTCGTAGTGTCTGAGATCGTGTCACGACCTCTGTGGACGCAGGCCCTGCACAACCAGGTCGCCCGTCGCCTGCGCCGCGCGCTGCGGCCGCTGCCCGGGGTTGTGGTCACGACGGTCCCGTTTCATGTGAGTGGGTAGGGAGACCGGTCCATTTTCCCTGCCGCGCAGCGCGGGGCCGTGGCTTGTCAGGTTGACGCGCTTGTTGGTCCCCGAAGCTCGCCGCGCGTCGTCGTAGGGGCGGCATCCAGATCGCACATGAGCTGCGAGCGGGCGTGAGGGGTGCGAGAACCCCGATTCGCCATCTGAGCAGCGGTTCTCTAGGATGCTGCCATGGTCTTCTCACTCCTCTACATGGTGCTGCGCGCTGTCCTGCGTTTGGCGCCCGCGGGCGGCCAGCGCGACCGCGAGATCGAGATCCTCGTCCTTCGCCAGCAAGTGCAGGTCTTGCAGCGCAAGGTCGGCCGCCCCAAGCTCCGCCGCCGCGATCGGCTGTTCCTCGCCGCCGCGACACACCTGCTGCCCAGGGGGCGCTGGTCGTCGTTCATCGTCACCCCGGCCACGCTTCTGCGTTGGCATCGTGAGCTTGTGAAGCACAAGTGGACCTACCGGCGCAGAAAGACCGGGCGTCCGCCGCTTGACGGAGAGATCTGCCGGCTCATCGTGCGCATGGCGAAGGACAACCCACGCTGGGGCTACATGAGGATTCAGGGCGAGCTGCGCAAGCTCGGCATTCGTGTCGGGGCGAGCTCGATCAAGCGGCTGCTGCGCCGCGAAGGCCTCGGCCCCGCCCCGCGGCGAGGGCCCAGCTGGGGCGAGTTCTTGCGTAGCCAGGCCGAGGGCATTTGGGCCTGTGACTTCTTCACCGTGGAGACCGCATTCCTCAAAACGCTCTACGTGCTGTTCTTCATCGAGGTCGGTTCGCGGCGGCTGCACGTCACGGCGGCAACGCCTCACCCGAATGGCACCTTCGTGACCCAGCAGGCCCGCAATCTCTGCTTCAGACTAGACGAACGCAGTGAGCCAGTGCGCTTCCTCATCCGCGATCGGGACGCCAAGTTCTCTACCTCGTTCGATGAGGTGTTTCGGACTGAGGGCATCCGCGTCATCCGCACGCCCGTGAGATCGCCCAAGGCCAATGCCTTTGCCGAGCGCGTCGTGAAGACCCTCCGCCATGAGGTTCTCGACTGGACCCTGATCCTCGGTCGCCGTCATCTGGACCGCGTTCTCGCGAGCTACGCCAGGCACTACAACGCCGAGCGACCCCACCGCGGCATTGACCTTCGAGCACCTGAGAAGCACAACCACCTCGAGCCGGTGGAGATCGTGCCAAAGATCAAGCGGCGGGAACTGCTCGGCGGCCTGATCCATGAGTACTATCCGGTCGCAGCATGATGAATCGGCGTTTTGGTACCCTTCAGGACGGTCATGCCAATGTTCGAACGGACTTCTCCCGCTTTCATTGCCGTGTCTTTGCCGCAGAAATGAGTGCGTCTGTGTCGTTGGTATCCACGACGCCTGCGTCTTCTTCGTCAGGGCGTGCGCCAGTCGTCCTGCTGCTCGGTCCGCTCTTGGCCTGAGGGAGT
>JADGPK010000134.1 GCA_017882445.1 Solirubrobacteraceae bacterium | reverse complement strand
GAAGGCGCACCTCGCGCGCCGGGCGTAGCAGCGGCCGGATGGAAACCTCGAGCCGCAGCCCCTGCGGCCCGAAGTCCGAGGGGTAGTCCAGAAGCCAGATGCAGTGTGCCCCCTTCTCGAGCAGCTCGCCGGCTGGAAAGCGTGCCGTGACACCAACCAACGGCCCCAGTTCCTTGAGCGCATCGCGGATGCCATGCATTCGGCGGACGTTCTGCAGCTTGCGGCTGTCCGGCGCCCCGGGGAGGACGAGGTCGGCGTCTTCGGACATGCGCACGAAGCCGAGGTCAACCTTGCTCAGCAGCGTTCCGCCCTTTAGCAGCAGCTGGTCGCCGAACGTCTGCCCGAGCGCCCAAAGCAGGCGCGTCAGGTAGAAATCCTTCTCGATCAGCTGGGGCTGGAGGTGCTCGGTGGCTGCCGCCTCCCTGCAGAGGTCCGCGAGCAGCACCCTCTCGGGGAGGCGAGGCAGCGTGACGCTCACGCGTCGTTCTCCACAACGTTCCAGCGCCGGTTGAAGGGGCCCACGCGCGGTGCGCCGGAGACCAGAGACAGCATCGACTTCGAAGTGCGGATCCGGCGGCGCAGCGGCGCGAGCCGCCGCTGGCTCACACCCGCACGATCCAGCAGCAATCCAAGTCGTTGGCAGGTGCTGCTGCGAGAGCCGCGAACAGCATGTTCGATGAGCTTCGGCTTCGACACGTGGGGCAGAGCTTGCTGAACATGCCGGAGGGATCCCCCTGCACCACCGCCAAGCGAGGGGAGGTCTAGCAGGTCGAGCAAGGTGCGCTCCGGATCGCTGACCCGCACACTGACCCCTTCGATGGTGGCGGCGGTGACGCCATAAGCGAGCTGCCTGGTGCTCACGCGGTGAAAGACGAGCCGTGCATGTCCGAGCTCGCGGGCCGCAGCCCTACGCGTAACGAACGCGTCTATGACCGACGTAAACTGCTGGCCGGTGAGTCGATGGAAGGTCAGCGCCCAGAGGCCGCCGAGGTAGTACCGCTTGCCCTGGAGCGCCGCCGCTGCCAGGACGACAGCGGAGGCGGTGGCAGGGCGGGTCAGCGCGCGCAACGGGCGCACCACGAAGCGGCCCGGGCCGACCCGCTCGAGCGCCGTCTTGCGAACCAGCCGACGGGCAACGTCGCTGGCGGCGTCGGAACCGACGGCGCGGCGGATGTCGTCGAGGGAGACGACCGAGCGCCGTTCACGCTCCCATCCGGCGAGAAGGCGAACCTCGCGACTCGAGAGGGAGGCGCTGTAGCGGGTGCCGGCCGATCCGGCAGGCTTTGCCGTTTTCACGGCGTAAGTCTACAACGACCAAGGAGGCGCCGTACAGTCAGCCTTGACGCTTGAACGACTGCCCATCGCCCACTAGCTGAGATGGTTGGATGCAAGTGGGATCCTGCCGATTTCGATTCAAGCAGCGGAGGCAGCGGACGACGTGGAGTTTGCGCGACGGTTGATCAGCCTGAGATTCGCGGGTTGGTTACCGCATGACCTTCATCCGTCGGGGGCTGCCTCCGTCTAGACGCGAGCGTGCGGCACCTCGCGGTGGCCGTGCTCATAACTAGGTCGAGGGTTCCCCTTCATCGGCTCTCGTTCGTCCGCTGGCTGCGCTGCTCGATTGTTCTTCAGGCTGCGAGTTTCTGCTGCGCCTGGCCGATGGCCCAGACAAAGCCGGCCAGTTCGCGGGCGATCGCCGTCACCGTCTTCTGCTTGCACATGCCGCGGCCGCACATGCGTGCGTAACGGCGGTGGAGTCGCTCCTGCGCTTTCCAAGCGATCTCCCGGATAGGTCGTGGCACACCTTCGTTGCGTTCGCGAATCGCCGTGCTGAGCGAGGCGCGAAATCGGTACGCCCAGGCCGCCTCGACAAGCACACGTCTGACATGACCGTTGCCCGTCCGCGTGATGTGACCGCGCTTCTTGCTCTCGCCGCTCGAGTGCTCCGACGGCACCAGGCCGAGATACGCCATGAGCTTCGGCGCCGTGTCGAAGCGGGTCAGGTCGCCCAGTTCCGCTGCGATAATCACCGCGGTGACGAGCTGCACGCCGCGCAGGGCTTGTAACGACCTCACCAATGGCGCCAAGCTCCACCGTTCGACGAGCTCGGCGATGTCCTGGGTGAGCTTGGCGACGCGCTCTGCGCTCTGCTCGACCGTATGCAGATAGTCAGTCAGCACTCACTCCTGCGCTTCGTGCTCGAAGTGCTGTTTCCGAATCCACTCCAGATGCTTCCCGCACCACGCCGTTTTCCCTTCGTAGATCCTTCCATGCCGCAGGAGAAACTTGCCGAGCTGGTGCCGCGCGCTCCGCTCGACGTTCTTCGCATCATCGCGAGCACGCTCCAGGTCACGCATCGCCTCGGTCGCTCGGTCTGGCACCGCGACCTCGGTCAAGTCTCCCGACCGCAGAAACCGCGCCAGCTTCACCGCATCTCGCCGGTCCGTCTTCACCCTCGAGCCGACTTGCTTCGGCACCAGCGACGGCGCCACCACGATGCAGGACACTCCTGCCGCATTCAGAGCCCGATGCAGTCCGTAGCCCGTCGGACCTGCCTCGTAGCAGCACCTGACCTTCCGTCCCCCGCCCAGCTTCTTCAGCTTCTGGAGCAGCAGCCGCGTGTCGTTGGGGATCGTCCCGACGAGCGAGGGCTCGCCTCCCTCTCCTTCCGCGACTGCAATCGCGATGCTGTCCTTGTGGACATCGAGACCTACGCTTCGTAACGTTTTCATGGTTGGACTCGCTTCCCGCTGTGGCTCTGCGCCACTGGTTGTTCACGCTCTCGGTGGAGTAACCCACGCTCGCGTGAATGCGAGCCCAACCATGTTGTCTAGGCGCTCTCAGGGCGCGGGCTTCATCTGCGCTTCATCGAGCGCGTAGTCGGGCCCGTCGGCGCGCAGCTTGTAGAACGCGAGGGTCTCCGCCAGCAGCTTCGCGGCCGAGCCTTCCGCCTTGCCCTCGAGCCGGAAGAGGTTGAACGTGCCCACGTCCGAGATCGAGGCGATCGACCGGCCGTCGGGCGAGAAGGCGACCGCGCCGACCGTCCTCCAGGTGGTCGGGATCGACGCCACCCGCCGGTTCATCCGCAGATCGAAGATGGGCACCTCGCGGCTGCCCTTCGCCAGCACCAGCGCGCCGGGCAAGGGCGAGCGCGGTCCCTCGGGAGAGAACGAGAGGCTGGCGATCTCCTCCGAGGTGGTCTGGATCGGGCCGAGGCTGGCAAACGACGGCACGTCCCAGAGCCGCAGCGTCCGATCGGCGCTGCCTGTGACCAGCCGGTCTCCGTCGGGCGAGAAGGCGACCGCGGTGATCGCCTTGCGGTGGCCGCTCAGCGTGGCCACGCGCCGCCGGCTCGCGACGTGCCAGATGGCCACCGATGCGTCGGAGCTTCCCGCGGCGAGGAACGCGCCGTCGGGCGAGAAGGCCAGCGAGCGGATCTCGCCGGCCTGGCCCCGCAGCGCCGCGGTCCCTTGGCCGGCGCGGTCCCAGAGCCGCACCGTGCCGTCGAAGCCGCCGCTTGCGAGCAGGCCGCCGTCGGGCGCGTAGGCGAGCGATCGGGTGGGTTCCTTGGAGAGCTGCGCGACCTCTTGCCGGCCCAGCGGATCCCAGAGCCTGAGGCCGCTCGTTCCGCCCGAGGCGAGCAGCTTGCCCTGAGGAGAGAACGCCGCCGCCCACGCCACGCCGGGCTGCGCGATCGCGAAGAGCTCGCGCTCCCCCTTCGCGTCCCAGAGCAGGATCTTCCCGTCGGGGTGCGTGGAGGCGACCAGGCTTCCGTCGGGCGAGAAGACCAGGCTGCTCGCCCGGCCCGTGCTGCTCGCCTGCGCGCCGGCATATTCGCGCGCCTCCTCCAGGGCGAAGGTGATGACCGACGGGGCGTCGCTCGCGATCGCGAGCTGCTTGCCGTCGCTCGAGAACGCCACCGCGTTCACCGCGCGGCCGATCAGCCCCTCGATGGCGAAGGGCTGAAGCGAGGCCACGTCCCAGAGGCGCACCACGTTGACGCCCTCGAGGATCGCCGCGGTCTTGCCGTCGGGCGAGAGCGCGAACGAGACCATGCTCGCGAGCGGAAGGAGGGAGTGGATGGTGCCGGTGAGCGCGCCGGTGGCCGTGTTCCAGAACGTGATGGTGTCGTCGCGGCCCGACGAAGCGATCATGGCGCCGTCGCGCCGGAAGGCGAGCCCGAGGATGCCCGCGACCTGGGTGGTGACGATGGGCCGCAGCTCGGTCTTGGTGTCGATCCGCCAGAGGCGGATGAGCTGGTCGTTCCCCGCCCAGGCGA
>JADGPK010000133.1 GCA_017882445.1 Solirubrobacteraceae bacterium | reverse complement strand
CCGGCCAGCTGCAGCACCAGCTCCGCGCGTTCCTGCAGGAAACAGATACCCACCGAGAGCAGGACGGCGGCCAGTACGAGGAACTGCCAGTACAGCTCCTCCAGATTCTCCTCGACGCCCCGCGATCCCGATCGGCGCCGCGCGGCCTCGAGGATGGTGTTGGCAATCTCGCGGTCGCTCCAACGGATCCACTCAGGGTCCGTCAGGAGCATCAGGACGGCAGCCCGCTTGTCGGCGTTGCTGCGACGAAGCCCGTGGTCGAAGTTCTGCCCGACGGAGTACAGGATGGCGTCACGCTTCGACCCGCGCTGAACCTGCGCGGCGTGTTGACGAGCACGCTGATCCGCGGAAATTGGAGCAGCCCGAGCGCAGCATGACGCCGCACCCGGGCTGACGAGCCGACGACGCTCGGCTACTTCTTTGGCTTGCGCGTCGTGCGTCGCTCCTTGGCGTCGTTCTGCGACTCGCGGAGGCGGTAGCTTTCGCCCTCGATGCTGACGACATCGGCGTGATGGACGATGCGTTCGATCAACGCGGTCGCGCACGTCGCGGTCGGGAAGATCGTGTGCCAGTCGGTGAAGGCGAGGTTCGTCGTGAGGACGATGCTCTTCTTCTCGTACCTACGGCTGACGACCTGGAAGAGGAGGTCGGCATTGCGGTTGTCGAAGGCGAGAAACCCGAGCTCGTCGAGGACGAGAAGCCCGATCTTCGCGTAGTAGTGAAGGCGTCTTTCGAGTGCCCTGGCGGACTCCTGGCCGGCGAGATCGAGGAGTAGATCGGCCGCGGAGACGAAGAGGACCGAGTGACCCGCGAGGACGGCCGCGTGGGCGATGTTCTGCGCGATCATGGTTTTCCCGAGCCCTCCCGGGGAGACGAGGACGACGTTGCGCTTCGCCTCGACGAAGTCCGGCAAGAGCAGCGACTCGACCAGGGGGCGCTCGATCTTCGTGGGCCAATTCCAGTCGAAGTCGGCCATCGGCTTGAAGCGTTCGAGGCGACAACGCTTCATTCGGCTCTCGAGGCCGCGCTGGGTGCGATGCTTCTCCTCGACGTCGGCGACGTGTTCGAAGATCTGGATGACGCCCCATCGCTTCTTCGTCGCGACCGCGACGAGGTCGTCGAAGGAGGCAGCGGTGACGTCGAGGCCGAGCGTGCGGAGACGGTCACGGAGAGCGGTGCTCACGACGGGTCCTCCGCGTCGCCGCTCGCTGCGAGTGAGTCGTAGTCGCCAAGGGAGCGGACTGGCACGACCAGATCGCGGACGCGTGGATCGTCGGGAAGGACCGGAGGAAGGAGCGGGGGGACATGCCGCGCGCGTTGCCGCTGATCGAGAATGTGAGCGACGGACTGCGCGGCAAACGCGCCCCGGTGGTGGGCGTCGGTGATCGCGGCGTCGAGCTCGCTGGCGCCGTATTGATCGAGCAGACGGAGCAGCCGCGTGGTCGTACCGCCGAGGTGGCCGCCGTGCGTCGCGATCATCTCGAGGAACGCCTGGGCGTTCGCACACGCGGCGAAGAGTCGGTTGCGACCGCGGTGGTCGCGCGCTTTTCGCTTGGTATCTGCGAGATCGTCGAGGTGTTCCTTGACCTCGATCTGCTTCTTGCGCTCCCAAGAGCGAGCGTGCACGGCGACCTCGGTGTTGCCGTCGAGAATGCGGACGCGGACGTCGGATGCAACGAGGGTGAGCGGCTTTCGCACGAGGGTGTGGGGAATCGAGTAATCGTTTCCATCGAAGCGGAGGTACGGCGTCTTGCCCGAAGCCACGGCGCGGACGTGGTCGCACGTGAAGCCGTGATTCGGCAGCGCGAGGAGCCGCTCGCGATCCTGCACGAGGGCTTCGGCGACGGTGCGCTTCTGCACGTCGCCCGGCACGAGCCGCGCGTTTGCGATGTCGGCGATCCAGGTCTCGAGGAGCCGATTGAGGTGCTCGATGGAGTGGAAGGTCCGCGCGGCGAAAAAGGATTCGCGGAGGTACCGAATCGCGCGCTCTACGCGACCCTTCTCGTTGCCGCGCGCGCGTGCGACCGGCGTTGGCGCGAAGTGGTAGTACCCGGCGAGGTCGAGGAGGCGCGGGTTGAATCGGATCACGTCGCCGATGCGCTCGAGGACGGCGGCCTTGAGGTTGTCGTACAGCAGGACTCTCGGAACGCCGCGGAACGCCTCGAAGGCGGCGACGTGGCACCGCAGGAAGCTCTCCAACGTCTGATCGAGCGCGAAGCAGGCGTAGATGGCGCGCGAGTACGAGAGCACCATGACGAAGCACGAGAGCGACCGGCGCGTCGCCCCGATCTCAATGGAACCGAAGTGCGCCCAGTCGACCTGCGCCTGCTCGCCGGGGAGCATCGTGAGTCGGAAGAACGCCTCGTTGCGCGAGACGGGGCGCACGACGCGGACGTATTTGCGGAGCGGCCAGATGGTCCCGCCGTAGCCGCGCTGCGTGATCATCTCGAGGATCCGCGTCGCGCACAGGCGAGGGTGCTCTTCGAGCGTCGCGCGGACGAAGTCCTTGTACGGATCCACCATCGACGCGGTCGCGCGATAGGGGACGTTGACGAAGCGGTCCGCTTCGATGGCGAGGGCGACGGTGTCGTGGTGGACGCCGAGCTCCGCGGCTATGGTGCCCATCTTCCAGTGCTCGCCGAAATACAGGCGGCGAATGCGCGAGCGCACGTCGGGCGTGATCATCGTGCCACCTCGAAGAGCACCAGCTGTCGCAGATCGCCGAATCCGCTGATGCCGCCGAGATCACGATGACGGCGGCGCTCGCGGCAGGCGGGGACCCAGTCGAGTGTGTAGAGGGGGCCGCCCACATCGGCGAACGCCTCCCGATAGATGGCCGAGTCGGATTCCCCGTCCCGGTCGGCCGCACACAGAACAGCGCGGACGTGTGTCCCCTGCCACATCGCCACAGCCTCGAGCAGCGTCGCCATCGCACGCGGGTGCGCGGGCGACCGCAGGAGTCGCGCCTTCAAGATCGTTTCGCTCGGGCCCGCCATCGCGATCACTCGGGCCGAGTGCTGCTCGGGCGCTATCGCCATCCAGATGTCGTTCATCGGTCGTCTCCGTCGCCGCGGGCGTCGTCACCGTCGTGGTGATCGGCGCCGCGGGCGTGGAGACGGTCTCGAAACTGGCAACTTCCCCGCTACCCTTGTCCGTCACTATTTTCCGCGCGGCCCGAGATCGGGTCATTCGGGCCGCGGTCTTGGTCCTCCCCTTCTTGCTCCGCCAGTATCGCTTCTTTGACGCTGGCCGCATCACGCTGCGCTGGGCCTCGCCGCACGCCGACCTGCAGTAGATCTGGGCAAAATCGCAGTCGCGACAGAAGAACACGATGGCGCGGCACGCGTCGCGCGCACACTGAACGAGCCGCAGATCGTCCCGGCCGACGAGAAGTGGCCCGGCGGCGCTGGCGTGTGCGAAAACGTCTTTGTCGAACGCGTCCACGTTCGGCGACCTGAGGGCTCGGAGAGGCGAATCTCCGGGCCCTTTTCCTTTGGAGGACGGGGATCGTGGCCACCGGCGCGCACGACGGCCAACTACGCCGCAGCCACGGCGGCACGGCGACGCAGCCCGCTAAGCCGTCAGACCGGCGCGCGCGCAACGCCGGACCAACGACCACACACCACCGACCCGGGCTCCCCCGAATTCCGCGCTTCACGCCGCCCGTCTACAGCAAATCCCCGGGCCTCAGCGCGGGCACGCCCTTCGCCATGGCCGCGTCGCGTGGGCGCCCTTCACGCCACGACGCGCTCTCCCGCCCACCCGAGCTACGAGCGCCACCGACCCGAGAGGACGACGCTCTATGAGCTGGTCCGCGACAACATAGAGACGCTCTACGGCGCAATCGACGACGGCGCGCTCGCCGTCAAGATCCCGAAGCATGCAAAGAAGGAGCTCGAGGCGTACCTCGACTGCGGCCTGCTTTGCCGAGGCTTCGCGCGGCTCAAATGCGAGTCGTGCGCCGAGAGCCGGCTTGTCAGCTTTAGCTGCAAAGGCCGCGGATTCTGCCCGTCGTGCCTCGGCCGGCGCATGTGCGCGACGGCCGCGAACCTCATCGAGCACGTGCTCCCGCCCGAGGCCGCGCTGCGCCAGTGGGTGTTGACGTTCCCATTTCAATGGCGGAGGAGGCTCGCGCAGGACGGCGCCCTGCTCGGCGCCCTGACGCGCATCTTCGTCGAGAGCGTCCACAGGTTCTACGCCGAGCGCGGAGCGCCAGGCGGCAAGACGGGCGCCGTGACCGCGGTGCAGCGCACTTCGTCGGACTTGCGGCTGAATAGTCGCTCAT
>JADGPK010000132.1 GCA_017882445.1 Solirubrobacteraceae bacterium | reverse complement strand
GCCATGAGCTCTCAGAGTACGACAACCTTGCTGCGCGACACCAAGATGCGCTTGTTAGGTGGGGCGAATTCAGATACTAACTGCCTCGAGCAGCGCCCGGAGCTCCTCCTGGAGCGGGCCGATGCGCTCAAGCAGGCGGTTGCGGTCAGCGTCCCCGCGGAACTCTCCCCAGGCGGCGAACAACCGCTCCGCGACCCGAAGCCCGGCCGCGCCGAACTGCTTTTGGGCGCCGAGCCCCTCGCTGTGGGCGGTGAAGTCGCGCGCCAGGTGCGCCCAGCAGAACTGGCGTCGCTGCGGGTCGAGGTAGTCGTAGGCCCACCAGCGGTCCGAGCAGGCCACGCCGGAGAACTCCTCGCCGAGCAGCGCCTGGGCCTCGCGGCGGTGACGACCCTCGGCGATGCGAAAGACCGCGGCGCGGCCGGTGAGCGCCCCCCAGAGCGTGCGCTTGCCGCCGCGCAGGCGCCAGCCGGTCTCGTCGACGTTGAGCGCCGAGGCGGCGCGGACGTGCCCGAGGAGGTCCTCGTAGGGCTCATCGAGGGCCCGGGCCACGCGCTGCACGATGGCGTCGATCGAGCCGGTCGAGAGCTCGGCGCCGAAGAGTTCCCGCAGAAGCTCTGTGGTGTCGCACCGCGAGGGTGGCGACGGCCGCCTGCAGGCGCGGGCCGAAGGCTCCCGGCGGCACTCCGGCGGGCAGCTCGGCGCGCGTCACGGCGCCGCACTCCGGGCAGCGCAGGCGCTGCAGGCGATGCTCGCTGAGGATGACCGCCGTCGGCGGCAGCTCCGCGACCTGATGGCGCGCGGGCGCCCCGAGCGCCGCGCGCTCCGCCGCGCGGAAGACGTGGCCGCAGCGGCAGCGAGAGGGCCAGTGGTCGACGAGCTCGTCGAGCGCCTCGATCGGCGCCAGATGACGACCGCGTCCCGGATGGCCCGGCTGGGCGCCGCGCCCGCGCCCCGAGGGAGCAGCTTGCCGGCGCTCAGGCGCGGCCGGCGGATCCTGGCTGGGGGGCAGAGAGGAGTTGCGCGAGTTGCGGTTCAGGCGCCGCTCAAGCTCGGCGATGCGCTCCTCCTGCTTGGCGAGGCGCTCGCTCAGCTCGGCGACCTGACGCCTGAGCAGAGCGTTCTGGGAGGAGAGTTCGAGGAGCACAGCGACGACCGTTTCACGTCCCTGCTCATAGATCGCCTCAGCCTCGGCGCGCTCCATGCCCAAGGGCTTCGCGGCGTAGGGGTGAGGGCCTGCCTATACCCCCTCGGCGATCTCCTCCTCAGTGGCCCTGGGTGGACCAACTGAACGGTTACAGGTTCTGCGCGGGCTTGATGTTGGGTTGTGCTCGAATGTGTTGGGCCGTGGTGAGGCGTCTTGTCGGCAACATGGCGGCAGGTTGTCGGCAGTCTCACTGCCTCCGGCAGGGTCGGCGCAGCCGCAGCCCGTGGTACCATCCGGTGCGGCGCACAGCGCTATCCCCATGACCCACTACACAGTCTACAGATCGGGCGAGGACGAACCGGTCAGGGTCGTCGGCCGCAGCAGCCCTCGGCGGCCCGTGCGCGCCGCCGAGGCACCTCTGCGCGGCTCAGCGCGCTTCGCTCGGCTGGTTGTCGTCATTGCGCTCGCCGCCGCCGCGGCCGCGCTCGATCTGCTCTACGGACGCGAGGTCTGGGGCGATGTCACGGGAGTGGCCGGCCTGGCCGGCCATCTGCGCCGGCTGCCTCACTGGACCCACTACGCGATCCCCGTCGCAGCCATCCTTGCCTTCGCCCTGGTCAGCTACTATGTGGCCTTCGGCCGCCACGTCGTGCTCAAGGCCATCGCTCTCGCAGTGCTGGTGGCGGCGCTGGCGACCCCGGGCTTCGCGCTCGGCTACGTGAACCGCAATCTGAGCAGCATGGGCAGCGGCGGGACCGCCGAGCAGCGCGCCGCGGTCACGAGCGCGCAGGCGGCGTTGCAGCGCGCGCTTCCCGACAGGCCCATGAACATCCTCCTCCTCGGCATCGACCATGCTGGACCCGGCGACCCGGGGCGCTCGGACTCGCAGATCCTCGTGCGACTCGACCCGCAGGCCAAGACGATCTCCATGCTCTCCCTGCCGCGCGATCTGTACTCGGACATCCCCGGCGTCGGCTACAACAAGCTGAACGCCGCCTACAGCTACGGCGGCGTCAAGCTGGCCGTGAAGACCTTCTCCGACATCACGGGTCTGCCCATCAACCACTTCGTCCGCATCGATTTCAGTGGCTTCTGGCAGGTCATCGACGTTCTCGGCGGCGTCTACCTGCCTATCGACCACCGCTACTACAGCCCCGAGGGGACAGGCTTCCAGCCGATCGACCTGCAGCCCGGCTACCAGCTCGTCAAGGCGAAGCAGGCGCTCAATTTCGTGCGCTTCCGGCACGACCAGAAGAGCGACTTCACGCGCATGGTGCGCCAGCAGATGTTCCTCCGCGAGGTGCAGCGTCAGGCGATGCGTTGGAGAGGGAACTGGCAGCGAGTGCTCGGCATGACGCGCGCGATCATGAAGCAGTCGACGACCGACCTCGACTCGCTCTCCCAGATCCTGCCGGTGGTGAACCTCGCGCTCACGCTCAACACGTCGCACATCTACCAGACGCACGTCGAGGGCAGCACGCCGACCATCGGCGGCGTCTCGTACGTCGTGGACACGCCGAGCCAGATCGCCGCCGCGGTGCACGAGTTTGAGAATCCGCCGGCACCGCGCGCGCGCAGCGGCAGGGCCTCTCCCGTCGCCAGTCCCTCCGCGAGCCCCTCGGCGACGTCGTCTGCGACGGCTTCCGCCACGCCGGCGGTGAGTCCCCCACCAAGTGCCGCAGCCGCTCCGCGGCAACGGTACGATTGGAGCGCATGGCGGGCGCTCGCGCAGAGCACGTCGCTGACGCTCGAGGCGCCCACCACATGGGATCCCTCTCTCGGCTACGACACCGCGGGCGTGCCCTTCCGCCCCTACTCGGTGGAGACTCCGGACAAGCGGCAGGTGAAGGCGGCGATCGCGGTCGGCACGGTGGTAGCCACTGGCCGGGGGGCGACGGAGTACTGGGGCGTGCAGGCCCTCAAGTGGACGGATCCGCCCGCCCTCGCCAACCCCAACTCGACGCGCACGATCGGCGGACGCACGTACCTGCTGTTCTACCAGGACAGGAGTCTGCACATGGTCGCCTGGCAGGAGAACGGCGCCAGCTACTGGGTGATCAACACGCTGGACAACGTCCTCGCCAACGATCTCATGATGGCCTTGGCCGAGTCGTGTCAGCCGGTCAACCCTTGAGGACGTGCCACCAGGTCGCGCACGAGAATGGGAAGGCCTTTCGAAGACGGGACCCATCCACTCTGCTCAAGGCGCTTCGTAGCGCGCAGTGTTCCGCACGCCGCGTGCCGGTGCGCCAGATCCGCAGCGACTCGATAGTCCATGGGAGCATCGCAGGACATCCCGGAGCTTCGCCCGGGCCATCGGCGGCGGCCCCTTGCGAGGGCGATGAGACGACGACAGGCCGAGAGCAGCCCCGCACGCGCAGAGAGATGAGTCAGTCTTGCGCCGCGGCGGAAGCGCCGGCGGCAGCTTCCCCGGAACCCAGCCCCGGCTGAGTCGGTGAGGCGACGACGCGGGGCTGCGCAGGGGGTGCCTCATCAACGCTCGTCGCGAGGGGAGAATGGAGCTCCTGTGTGCTCTTCTTGAACTCGTGGATCCCGCTGCCCAGTGACCTGCCGAGTTCCGGAAGACGCTTGGCTCCGAAGAGCAGAAAGACCACGATGAGGACGATCAGGATGTGGATCGGTTCGATGGCACCCATGCTGATTGCTCCCTTGAGTAGCCGCGGAAGATTCTGCCGACTATCGTGGTCGCGAAGCGCAGCCCTGTCAAACGCGATCGCCATACGATGCGGCCGAACGGCGGAGGCGCCTGATCGTTCGGCCGGCCTCGGGCGCCCTACCCGGATCGCCTACTGGCCTCGATACCTGGAGGCTCCTTAGGTCGAGGCTCCATGAGATCTGCCATCCTCCCACTCCTGGCCCGCCGGCGGCCGTCAGTGGCCGATCGCGCCGGTGATGCTCGGCACGTCGAAGGCGACGAGCACCGCCATCAAGGTCAGGTGAGAGCGGAGCGTGCGGCGGCCATGTCACTACGGCAACACCGTGACCGGACCCCATTCATCGGTCCACCTTCTGCGCTAGTCCCAGAGGCGCCCGAGCACTTGGCGAGCGCGATCAACGCGAAGCAGACCTTGGTGCGGTGAGCATCCTCGTCTTGTACGGAGCCCGAAGGAGCGACGCCTCCTCGTTTGCCGCC
>JADGPK010000054.1 GCA_017882445.1 Solirubrobacteraceae bacterium | reverse complement strand
CAGGGTACTGGGGGCTCACACTCGCGCCTCTGCACATCCGCCCGCAGCGAAGCGGCGGCTTCGCCATCTATCCGCTCGCGGGTCTGCGCATGGCCGGCCGCACCTGCCACGCGTGAACGGCTGCGCGAGGCCTGGATCGAGCCTGGCGCCCTCGTCGACGACCTGCAGTGAGCTAATCGATCGCGGCTCCACCACGCGACGATAGGACAGGTTGCTCACCCCTCCTCGGCCGCACGGATTGTGGCGTAGCCCGACCGGATGGGGGTGTTGCCAATCTTGCGCAGAGCGGGAGTGTGCTGATGTCCGGCCTGTGGGTCGTGGCTCACTTCAGCACCGGGCGGGCTTGGTCGAGGTCCGGGAGAGCGTCGGGGGCGAGGGCGTCGAGCGGTCATGCCCCTCCGCTCGATGAGCAGTTGGCACGATCCGACCCCTTGGCCGAAAAGTGCGGGCGATCTGCCAGGGTCGCGAGCGAGCTAGTGGCGGGTGCTGGTTGGGGTGGATGCGCTGCGGTGTGTCCGGCGAGCCGAGGCTGGAGCACCATTGTTAGCTGGAGCGCTATTTTTGGCCGAGTTCTCAAGGAAGGCCTCGGCGGCGTCTATGTCTAGGGGGCGGGCGAAGAGGAAGCCCTGGCCGCTGTCGCAGTGCTCGGCTTGCAGGAGGGATAGCTCTTGTGGTTGCTCGATGCCCTCGGCGAGCGTCTCGATCGAGAGGGCTTTGCCGAGTTGTACGAGCGTGTGTATGAGGGTCGCCCCCTCGGGGTTCTGCGTTAGCTGGGAGATGAACGACCGGTCGATCTTCAGTGCGTCCACAGGGAACTGCTGGAGATGAGCGAGGGAGGAGTACCCGGTTCCGAAGTCGTCGATTGCTATCCGTACGCCTAGCTCCTTGATGGCAGTCAGCCGGCGAGCGCTTTCCTCGGTGTTGCGCATGAGGGTCGTCTCGGTGATCTCGAGGGTCAGCGCCTCTGCATCCAGTCCGCTATCTGAGAGGGCGTCACGCACGTTGGTGACGAACTCGTCGGTGTCGAGCTGGCGTCCAGAGACGTTGACGGCCATCCCGATCGAATATCCGGCCTCGCGCCATTTCGCACCCTGACGGCAGGCCTCGTCCAGGACCCACTTTCCGACCTCGACGATCAGCCCGGTCTCCTCCAGGATGGGGATGAAGTCATTAGGTTGGACGATGTCTCGCGTCGGGTGCTTCCATCGGATCAGGGCCTCCACTCCGGTGGGGCTCATGTCGAGCAGATCGAACGTGGGCTGATAGACCAAGAAGAACTCGTCGTTCGGGAGGGCATCGCGCAGGTTCATCTCGAGTTCCATGCGGCTTTGGACTGCGTCTCGCATCCCGGACTCGAACACGACGTAGCGGTTCTTGCCCTCCCACTTGGCTTGGTACATCGCGAGGTCCGCGTCGCGCAGGAATTCCTCGGCCGACGCTCGCGCGGCTGTCGCAATCCCGATGCTCGCGGTCACGGTCAGGTGAGTCTCCTGCTCTCCTGCGAGCGTGAATGGCTCCTTGAGGGCTTCCTGCAGACGCTCGGCGATCAGCTCTGGCCCCGCTGCCAGCGAGAGCTCCTCGGCGATCACGACGAACTCGTCCCCGCCGACGCGCCCAAGCGCATCGGTGTCGCGTACAACGCCATCGAGCCTCTCGGCGACCGCTCGCAGGAGCTCATCGCCGGTGGCGTGGCTGAGCGTGTCGTTGACGCTCTTGAAGTTATCGAGATCGATGTACAGCGCCGCCACCGGGGTCTGGTGGCGACGCGCGCGCACCAGCATCTGCCCGGTGCGGTCGGAGATCAACGTTCGGTTCGGTAGTCCGGTCAACGCGTCGTGGGTGGCCATGAACGCGAGCTCCTCCTGACGCCGTACCAGCTCCTCCTGACGCCGAGCGAGCTCATCGTCTGTTCGCCGGCGCTCAGTTTCAAAGACCTCGGACATTCGCACGAGGGTGACGTCGAGGGTGAGCTGCACCATGGCCAGGGCCCGGGAGAGCGCCTTCGGCGAGACGCCCAGGTGCGTGGCGCTGTCGCACAGCACCTCATCCACCGCGTCGCGCCAGCGCAGGCAGCGCTTAGTCATCTCCTTCAGCGACACGACGCGCTGGGCGGCCATATGGCCCTGATGTTGGAAGGCCTCCTGGCCGGCCTCCCGGCCGCCCTCGGGACTCCCCCCGGCCATCCACTTAGCCAGCGCGACCGTTGAGATTCTGCAGATTCGGTCGAAGCTGGACTGAACCAGGGCGTCAACGAGGACCCCGCCGGCGTCTATGGCCAGCGCGAGCGTTCCGTTGACCACGTCCTCGGTTCGCGCCTCCAGCGCCTCGCCGAGACGACGGACATCCTCCCCGGGCCGCGCTATCGCAGCGGGCGACAGTGCCAGCGCTCGCGGCTTATCTTCTCCCAAGCCCGCCTGTGGGTGTTGAACTGCCATCTCAACTTAACAAGTCGGCAATCAGCCCACACTCCTTGAGGCTGCTCCCCCTCCCGCCCAAACAGCTGATGGTCTGCTCTGCCTGCTCGCCACCGAGGCAGCCGACGTCGGCCCAGCGCTGACCGCCCCCGCCGCTCGCCTGCACCTCTGATCGAAAAAGCCATTTCAGCGGTCGCTGCCGCCCCCTGCCTAAGACGCAGAATCGGTCGTGCGGTCGCGCGTCCTAAGCCGACGACAGGCCGCCTCGACGCATGGCGAGTGGCCGACTCCTGCGTCCGCTCTCAATGACCCCGCCCAAGGTCTCTTACCACGGTCGGGTCGGCCAAGGCTGCTGCGAGCGCCAGCCCACCGCATCGCTAGCGCTGCGCGGCTAGAGGATAATTGCGCGATCACTCCTGCTTCGCTGGCCGAGCGGGCGTGCCAGTTCCCTCCGCTCGGGCTCTCGCAAGGGACGAGTAGCGAGCGTCTCGGCGTCCTGCATCCGCGCTCCTGCCTGCCCGTCGAAGCGCGCGTCACCCAAGGTCCCGCCGAAGCGCCCCCGCGAAACGGTGCCACGACCCCTGTAAAGGTATGACCAATGGGCCCGCCTGGGCTCGAACCAGGGACCTACCGATTATGAGCCCAATGCACGCCTGGGCGACCAAGAGCCAGGGCGAGAGGCTTCCATAACGCTTCCATCGCCAACGCGCGGACCCCGTCGACTGCGTTCTCTGACCGACGGTGACACCCAGTTTGCTGCCCGTTTGCGAGAGCCGACGCGGGGACTCGAACCCCGGACCCCTTCATTACGAGTGAAGTGCTCTACCAGCTGAGCTACGTCGGCATATCCCCTGCTAATCGGCCCTTTTCCGCCTCTTCGCCAGCGGCAGTTTTTGGGCTGTGGGCCCATCTGTGGGCCCACCCTGCGCCGGTGAGGGGGTCGGAGGCTGGGCTGAGAGCAGCGGACATGGCTTGAACCTTAGCTATCTGGTACTGCTCGGCGAGTCCAAGCGGTGGCGTGCCCTCATGCCTGCGGATCGTGCGGCCGTGGGTCTGGGAGATCATTTGGATGCTGGTTCGGTACCAGGCTGCAATCGTGGCGAGCGAGATGCCAGCCTGCAGGCAGCGCGCGGCGATCCAGAAGTCCGCGGTGGGCGCCCCATTGATCGCCACCGGCGTCGAGGTCACCGCGCGCTTGACCGGGCCTGGCACGCTGACGCTCCAGCGAAGCGACGTTTGACCCGCCCCGGGAAGCCGGCGACTCATTCCCAGCTACACGCCGCGTCCGTGACTGTTTACGGCGCGGCCCAAGCACAGAGCATCCCGCCTCAGTCGGCTCCATGCACCGGCCGTCCCGCATCGGCATGGAAACGAAGGTCGCCGCGCAGGCTCTCGCTCGCGACGTACCGCGTGGTGCGGCCCTTGCCCTGCTGGACGACGAGCCCCGCATCGAGAAGGCGCCTGAGGTCATTGCTCGCTGTCGGCGCCGACACGTCGGCCTCAGCTGCGTATGAGGCACGGTCGACGCCCTGAAAGAGGCTCTGCTCGAGGGCGATGACGAGCCGGTCGGGCCAGTTGCGCCGCTTGACGAGCCCCTCGAGAAAGGACCAGCGTTTCCCCGCCTCGGCGATCTGGTCCAGCCGGCGGCGGGCCTGCTCGACATGGGCCTGGACGCAGAACCGCACCCAGGGGGCGGCGTCGCGCTCGGGCTGGTAGCTACCGCCCTGAACCTCGTGAAGGGTCGCGTAGTGCGCGTCGGTGTTGCGGCCGAGATACTCCTCGATCGAGACGAACTCAGGTGCGAGCAGGCCCTCGCGGGCAAGCACGAGCGACTGCACGATGCGCGAGATCCGGCCGTTGCCATCGCGGAACGGATGCACGGAGACGAGATGCAGATGGGCCATCGCAGCGCGAACGGCGACGTGCGCATCGACGTCAACGTGATCGAGCCATCTGAGGACCTCGCTCATGAGCTTGGGCACCTCGTCAGAGGGCGGTCCGACATAGGCCGGCGGCCCGCCCCGCGGGCTGGTCGCCTCGATGCCGCTCCGGCGATACTGACCCGGGTCCTTGCCCTTCTGGAAGTAGCACGCGTCGAAGTGCAAGTCGAGCACGACCCGGTCGACCCAACGGAAGGCCGGGTCATCGGACATTACCCCGACGTGGTCCATAGCGCGGGCGTAGCACGACAGCGCCATGCGATCTTCGTCCTGGGGGTCCAGCGGCTCGTCACCACTGGCCACCACGATCGTCTCGTCTGCCGGGACGTGGAAGCCCTCGATCTCGATCGAGCTCGCCGCCGAGGACGCGCGCCACTGACGGCGCAGGCTGTCGAGCCACGGGCCGGCAATACCGGCCTGATCGCCGAGGCGCTTGCGCAGCTCGTCGAGTTCGCCGAGCTGACCTGCGAGTGCGTTGCTAGCGATGGGAGTCCGGAAGATCATGAATACAAGTATAGTCGTTTATACGCATAAGCGGCTAGAAGGGAGGTCCGAGCGCCCGTAGGCCCGGGGAGGTGGGTCCGCAGGGTCGGGGGATCGTTTGCTCGCGGCGTGGCCGCGGCGTCAGGGCTGGGGTGCGTCGAACGGCCGGATGTCGACGAGGTCATCGATGATCGCGAAGTCGGCGCTGTCGGCCGTCAGGAGCGAGACGCCGTGAACGTTGGCTGTGGCCGCAATCGCCAAGTCGATCGCGCGGCGGCGCGGCTGTCCACCGCGTGCAATGACCGCGGCGGCCAGACGACCCCATTCGCGGGCCACCGCGGTGTCGATCGCGAGGGGATCAAACGTCGCCTCCACGACGCCGAGCCGCTGCGCTCGACGCGCGCGCTCGTCGGGGTCATTCGCCACGAGCGCCCCGAAGTGGAGCTCGGCGAGCGACGCCGCGCTGATGGCAGCCTCGACATCCTCCGGGGCGACCGTCGCGATCAGGACCGACGTGTCGAGCAGGACCCGGTTCACTGGAACGGATCGATGAGTGCTCCGGGGAAGCGCTCGAGGTCTTCGGCGAGCGTCTTCGGGGCGGGGGTCTGGACGACGCCCTTCAGAGCCGCGGCGCTCACCCAGCGGCGCTTCGCGACCGGGCCCAGCTCCGCTACCGGTCTACCGGACACAGTGATCGTGAACCGCTCGCCCGTCTCGGCGCGACGCAGCACATCGCCGACATTGTTGCGTAGCTCCTTCTGGGGAATGATCGCCACAATCCGATGGTAGCAGATCTGCTACCGATGATGTCCAGGGCGTCCCTCGAGGGCGCCGGCGCGGCGTTGACGACGGCGCGCCGGCGGCGCGCAGGCGCCTAACTCGCGACGACCGTTGCGCCCGCGCCGGCTCCACGCCCGTCCTCCAGCGCCTCCAGCGCCTCCAGCGCCTCCAGCAGCGACTCTCCGTGCTTCTCGCAGAACGCCGGCCCGATCCCCTTTATCTCGATCAGCTCGCCCACGGCCCGTGGCCGCCGTCTCAGCACCTCTTGCAGAACCGTGTCCGCCGCCACTGTGAACGCGGGCTTGCCCTCCGCACGGTCCTTCCGCCATGCCCGCAGCTCTTCGAACTCGCGCTCGCCCACGGGCTGCCCCGCCTCCTGCGCGTGAGCCGCTGATGAGCCAACGCCCGCGCCCCCGCGCCTGCGTGGACTCGTCACCGGCGTGGCTCGCACGACCTCTTCGAGCGCCCGATCCGGGTCGCACACGTCGCAGCAGCGGACCGTCGGGCGGCCCTCCTCCTCGTCTCCGAAGTGATCGAGGATCTGGCGTCGGCGGCAGATCTCCGCGCCCGTGCTGAAGCGCTCGATCGAGCGGTATGACTCCCAGCCACGGTCCCTCGCCGCCTTGATCGCCATGTACGCCCTCTGCGGGCTGCCCTTGCCGGTCAGCCTCACCAGCAGCCCGTCCCGCCCGCCCGGATGTAGCTCCACCGCACCGGCGCGCTCGGCGATCGACAGCAGCACTCGCTGGCGCTCGCCCAGCTCCCCATGCCCGATCGAGCGCACCTCATCCTCGGCTCCTCGGCGCAACCCTGCCACGTAGCTCTTCACGTCCTGCACCGTCGTCTCGCGGTCCTTGATGAACCTGATCAGCCGCCCCAGATCCATCCTGGATGCAAGCAGCAGGGCCCGCGCAGGCGCGCCGTCGCGCCCGCCCCTCCCCGCCTCCTGGTAGTAGGCCTCGAGGCTCGTCGGCAGCGCCCAGTGCGCAACCGTGCGCACGTCCGCCTTGTCCACCCCCATGCCGAACGCGTTCGTTGCAACCACCACCTCCGCCCGCCCCTCCATGAACGCCGCCTGGCTCTCCCTGCGCGCATCCGGGCTCATGCCCGCGTGGTAGACCACCGAGGCGATCCCCTCCGCCGCGATCCTCCCCGCCACGTCCTCGGTGTCCCTGCGGGTTCCGCAGTACACGATCGCCGGCAGCGCCCCGATCTCCGATCGGCCGCCCAGCACGTGCATGAGCGCCGCCCGCTTGCGCGCAACCGCCCCCTTGCCCTCCGCGCTGACCACGTCGAAGGTGAGGTTCGGCCGGTCAAAGCCCGAGCGGATCGACACCCAGTCGCGCAGCCCCAGACGCGTGGCGATCTCCTCGGCCACCCTCGGTGTGGCCGTCGCCGTGGCCGCCATGACCGCCGGGCGTCCCAGCGAGGCGATCGCCTCGTGCAGGCGCAGGTAGTCCGGCCTGAAGTCGTGGCCCCACTCCGCCACGCAGTGCGCCTCGTCCACCACGAACAACTCGACTCGCCGGCGCGCCAGCGCCTCACGGAAGGCCGCCGACGCGAACCGCTCCGGCGCAGCCAGCACCAGCTGGATCGTCCCCGCCTCGATCTCCCTCAGCGCCTGTGCGTTGTGACCCTCCTGCATGCCCGACGCGAGCATCGTCGCTCTGACGCCCGCCTCGCTCAGCCTGCGCAACTGGTCGCTCATCAGCGCGATCAGCGGGCTCACGACCACAACCAGCCCCCGGTTCGCCAGCGCCGGCAGCTGGTAGCACAGGGACTTCCCGCCGCCTGTGGGCATCACCACCAAGCTGTCCCGACCCTCAAGCGCGGCCTGCACCGCCTCCCGCTGACCCGGCCTGAACGAGTCCAGGCCGAACCTCGCCAGCAGCTCCTCCGGCTCCGGCATGCAGGCACCCTGCCGTGTGAGCGCGCTCGGCGTTCTCGTCTGCATCCTGGAAGAAGCTATCCCTCGCCTCGGCCGGGACCCACCCGGCCGGGCGCCCGTCGCCGAAGGGGCCGCCCTGCGCCTATTTGCTCTGAGACGTGGACTGGCTTGAACCTGATGTTGTGCGCTTCGGCTCAGACCTTGCACCGCTCCCAGCCCTCCGCCGTCGGCTCGCGGGCTGCGTCGAGGTCGTCGTGGACGTTTTGCGGCGCCCACCCTGATCGCGATCCAGGACGTGGCTCACCGCGCGCTTGACGCTGTGGGCCGCGTGCCCCACCGCATGTCTGACGCCCGGCGAGATCGCGTATGCCAGAAGCGTCGCCGTGATCCCCACCGTCGCGATCGCCAGCACCAGGCGCTCGCGCCGCCGCTCGTTCTCAGGTGACGCCGGCCGCGCGCTGAAAGGTGAGATCGACATGCTCTACCACCAAACTACCGTCCCGCCGCGCCCCGAGCACGACGGTCCACGTGGTTCGTGCGGATCAGATGGGGCGTTTGCGAACCGTCCGTTTGTGCGCCTGCTGCTCGATCAGCGCCTGCGCCACCTGCTCCTGCGCCCGCTCGATCTCCTCGCGTGAGAGCCTCTGCGACCGCTTGCCCAGGTAGCCGAGGAGCATCCGCGCAGGGACGACCCGCACGCCCTTGCGGCGCGCCATCGGCCGGTCCACCCACGCGCGGCTGAACACGATCAACGGCTCCACCTCGAGTCCAGTCACCAGCTCGATCGCCCGGCCCTCTGCTCGCGCCTGACCGAGCGCCGCGCCGTGAACACGTCCGACGCGAATCGGCCCGGGGTGGCTCTTCGTCTCCACCGTGAAAACGCCCGCCGGCCCTATCAGGATGTGATCGATGTTGCCCCGCCCAAGGGTCGCGTCGTGGATCACCGTCCACTCGCCATCAGCCAGGCGGTCCAGAAGCCCGCCCACGTGCTCCTCGCCCTGAGCGCCGCGATCGCGGCGCTCAACCAGCGGCAGCACGTAGCGCGAGATCACGAACATGCTCACCAGCAGCGCCACCTCAGATGCGAGGAAGCGAACGTCGTGCAGGCCGAACGTCCGACCCAGCAGCGCAGTCGCGACCGCCAGCACCCCCAGCGTCACGAGGGTGCGCATGCGCAGACGCTGAACTGCCGAACGCGCATACTGGCCGGCGGTACGGCCGGTCGGATCGGAATCGACTGCGTGCATGTCCCTTTCTTTGTCTGTGTTCCTGGTCAACTCATCGGCTCAAAACGGCGCCATCCTTGAACGGGCGCATACTCCCGCAGGGGCGATGGAGAAGCGTGGAGACTCACCCCAAGTTCTAAAGCACGGATCTTTGCCGGCCGAAGCCAAAGACAGATCGAGCACATCGATCCCCCGTCCCCAGCAGACGCCTGACATGAGCGAAAACCGCGACATACCCGAGCCTCACGATATCTGCCTGCTGCTGCGCTCCCACGGGGAGCAGCGCTGGCTGATCTCGCAGGTGGTGCCCGTCCTGCGCCAGCTGGAGGAGCCGAGCTCGATCCCCGACGATCAGCTCGGCGCAGCGCTCGCCTATCTGGAGGTCCTCTGGCTCGACGCCTGCCGAAGGGCGGCCGAGACCGACGCCGCATGCGCGAAACTCGATCTCCTGGACAGCAACCCGGATCGGGCTCTCTACGAAGAGGCCACCCGCTATTGCACCGCGGTGCGCAGCCTGCGAACGGCGGTCGGCCACCGCGTCGCTCTGCTCACCCGCCTCCCGGCCGAACCGGTCAGCCACGAGCACTCGAACTCCTGACGCGCGATCACATACGCTCACGCGGATGACGCCGCGCTTTGACCTGCAGTCGCACTCCACGCACTCCGACGGCGCCCTCCCGGCCGCCGAGGTCGTCGAGCGGGCGGCCGAGGCCGGCGTGGAGCTGCTCGCGCTCTCAGACCACGACACCGTCGGCGGCGTATCCGAGGCCATCGCCACCGGCGAGCGCCTCGGATTGCGAGTCGTCTCCGCCGTCGAGATCTCCGCTGTTGACGAGGGCCAGGGTGGGGAAGGGGATCACATCGTTCGTGAACTGCACATCCTGGGCTACAACATCGACCACGCCGGCCCCGTCCTCACCAAACGGCTGGCCGACTTCCTCGCCGACCGCGAGCACCGCACCCTGCGCATGGCCGCCGCGCTGCAGGAGGCCGGCTTCGAGCTCGACGAACACCAGCTCGACGAGCGCGTCGCGGCCGGCAAACCAATCGGCCGCCCACATCTCGCCGAAGCCGTCCTCGCCGCGCCCGCCAACGCCGCCCGCCTGAAGGACGAGGGCATCGACGACGTCGGCTCGCTCATCAGGGGCTACCTGATCGAGGGCCGCCCGGCCTTCCGCCTGCGCCAGACCCCCACCGTCGAGCAGGCCGTCGAGGCGATCCACGAGGCCGGAGGCGTCGCCGTCTGGGCGCACCCCTTCTGGGACATCTCCGACCCCGACGAAGTCCTCGAAAGCCTCGACCGCTTCAAGGCCCTCGGGATCGACGGCGTAGAGGCCTTCTACGTGACCCACACCCGCGAGCAGACCGAGATGCTCGCCAAACGCTGCGAGACACTCGGCCTCCTCACCACCGGTTCGGCCGACTACCACGGTCCGGAGAACCGGCTGTTCTCCCGCTTCATGGCCTTCGAGACCTTCGGCCTGACGCCGAATCTCGGGCCGATCGACTCAGTCGGCTAGCAGCGCTTGCAGGCGGTAGGCCAGCGCCTCGAGGGCCAGCTCTTCGGACACGTTCAGCCCGAGACTGAGGCGGGCCGCGGCCACCAGCTCGATCCCCTCGCGCAGCCGCACGCCGCCGCGGCCCTCGGCGTCGCGTTCGAGCTCGCCGAGCCGATCGACCGCGAACACGAGCTCGGTTGCGCCCTCGCAGATGCACAGCACGTCGCGCAGCCACAGCTCCGCCAGGCGCAGCGCCAGATCGAGCGTCTGCGTGCGCGCGCGGCGCTCCCCGCGGCGCCTCGCCTCGAGGCCCTCTCGTTCATAGCGCTTGCGCTCCTTGCTCGGGACGAGCTCCAGCTCGCCCGCCATGCGCGCCTGCGCCGCCTCGCCCGCGCCGGCGCCGGCAGTCCTCGATAGCTCCAGCAGCCCCATCCAGGGACGCCCGCCCGTCGAGCCCGCGAGCGCCGCGCGCACGAAATCCTCCGCGCTCGCCCGCAGCGCCGTTCCCTCCTCGCCCGCCAGCCTCGCCGCGACACGGGCATCGCCCAGCGCCAGGCGGGCGCATGCCCGCGCGCGCTCACCCTGCGCGCCCTCGAGGCGCTCGGCGATCACAGCTGAGGGCAGCGGGTCGAAGCGAACCTGCTGACAGCGCGAGGCGATCGTCGCCATCACGTCCTCTCGGCGGTCTGTGATCAGCAGCAGGTGGGCGAACGCCGGCGGCTCCTCGAGCGTCTTGAGCATGCGATTGGCCGCCTGATCGTTCATCGCGTCGACCGCCTCGATCACGAACACGCGCCGCGCCGATTCGAACGGGGTGCGCGTCGCCGCCGCCACCACCGGCTGCTCGATGTCCGCCACGAGCATCTCCGCCGCGCCCGACGGGACCACCCAGGTCAGGTCGGGATGGCAGTCGCGTTCCACCCGCTCGGCCACGGTCGCCGGATTGCGCGCCCCCTCCGTCAACAGCGCCGCCGCGAACGCGCGCGCGATCGTCCGCTTGCCGGTCCCCGGGGGGCCGTGGAAGAGGTACGCATGAGATGGGTGGCCGCCCTGCTCGAGTGCAGGGCCGAGCACTGCGCGCGCATGCGGATGAGCATCGATCCCAGGCAGCCGCCCGCGGGCGCCGTCGCTCCTCGACTCCTCAGATTGGGCCGTGACGGACATCTGAGGCCATCCTAGACTTGGTGGCGCAACCGAGCGCTCGATCGGTCACGCCTGTAGCTTGCCCCGAGTGACCCGTGGGACGCTGATCACGATCGAGGGACTCGACGGCGCCGGCAAGTCCACGCTCGCCGACGCCCTCGTCCGCGAGCTGGCAGCGCGCGCGTCGCATGTGGAGCTGCTGCGCGAGCCCGGGGGCGTTGAGGCCTCCGAGCGGATCCGCGCGCTCGTCAAGGATCCCGCGCTCGCCATCTCCCCCCGCACCGAGGCGCTCCTGTACGCCGCCGCCCGCGCCCAACTGGTGCAGGAGCGGCTCGAACCGCTGCTGCGCGAGGGCGCCGTCGTCGTGCTCGACAGGTTCGTCGACTCCTCGCTCGCATATCAGGGGGCGGGGCGCTCGCTGGGCATCGAGGAGGTCCGCGCGATCAACCGCTTCGCCACCGGTCACATCGCACCCGACCGCACTCTGCTGCTGCGCATCTCTCCCGCCGGCGGGCGCATGCGCCTCCACGAGCGCGCCGAGGAGCCCGACCGCCTGGAGCGCGAGGGCGAGGATTTCTTCGCCGCCATCGCCGCCGCCTACGAGGATCTGGCGCGGGCAGAGCCCCAGCGCATCCGAGTGATCGACGCGACCCTGCCGCCCGAGCAGGTGCTGCGCGACGCGCTCGCGGCCGTCGAGGACCTGCTGGTGCCCTCCGCGCGCTCGCACTAGCATGGGCAGCGCCATGGGTCACCTTGGAAAGCGCCCGCGAAACCCGCCGCGCTCAGGCGCCGGCGCGCGCGCCCTGGCGAGCCTCTGCGCCGCCGTGACACTCGCCGCGCCCACCACCGCACAGGCTCTCCCGGGCAACGCCACGACCTCAGCCACGCCGACCGTCGCGCCGCCCGCCTCCGCTCAGGTCCAGCCCAACGCCGGCGGCACGCCGGCCGCTCCCGCAACCGGCTTCGCGCCGCAGACGGCCACGCCCGGGGCGGGCGCCGCCGCCGGTGGGAGCGCGCTCAGGCACCCCCGGTCCTCCCGTGCCGGCAAGCTCTCCACCCCGACCGCAGCGATCGCCGTGCTGGCCGCGCTGCTCGCCCTCGGCTGCGCCGCCTGGGCCATCGTGCGGGCGCGCGTCTTCGAGCCGCGCTGGATGCTCTCGCTGCGCCACGCGATGGCCGAGGGCGGCTTCCGCGCATCGGCCACATGGGCCGAATTCAGCGACTGGGCACGCCTGGGCCGCTAGGCCACCAAGGGCCGGCGGGCCTTCTAAAATCGAACGTGCCGCGCGCCGCTCTTCCGTCCGGTCCTCGCGGGAGCATGGTCGACCCGACAAACAGCTTCCAGTGAGCGTTCCGACGCCGCGCAGCAGAGGAGGAAGACCGATGAACCCGACCCCACAACCGACGATCTCAAAGGACACCGCACCCGGCGAGGCGCTGTCGATCAAACGCTTCTTCACGACCCCCGGGACGCATCCGTTCGAAGCTGTCGAGTGGGAGATCCGCGATGCCCGCATCGGTCACGGCGACCGTGTCGCCTTCGAGCAGAAGGACGTCGAGTTTCCCAAGAGCTGGTCTCAGAACGCGACCAACATCGTCGCGCAGAAGTACTTCCGCGGGCAGATCGGCTCGCCCGCGCGCGAGCACTCGGTCAAGGAGATAGTCAGCCGCGTCGCCGGCACGATCACCGGCTGGGGGCGCACCGGAGGCTACTTCGCAAGCGAAGAGGACGCCCGCACCTTCAACCACGAGCTGACCCACATCCTGCTGCACCAGATGGCCGCGTTCAACTCGCCGGTGTGGTTCAACGTCGGCTTCGAGGAGAGCCCGCAGTGCAGCGCCTGCTTCATCCTCAGCGTCGAGGACACGATGGAGTCCATCCTCGACTGGAACACCAAGGAGGGGATGATCTTCCGCGGCGGCTCCGGCTCGGGCATCAACCTGTCGAACATCCGCGGGTCGATGGAGCCGCTCGCCAAGGGCGGCACCGCATCGGGGCCCGTCTCGTTCATGCGTGGCGCCGACTCGTGGGCGGGCACGATCAAGTCCGGTGGCAAGACCCGCCGCGCCGCCAAGATGGTCGTGCTCAACGTCGACCACCCCGACATCCGCGAGTTCATCTGGTGCAAGGCCAAGGAGGAGGACAAGGCCGCGGCGCTGCGCGACGCCGGCTTTGACATGTCGATCGACGGTGACGGCTTCAAGTCGATCCAGTATCAGAACGCCAACAACTCGGTGCGGGTGACCGACGAGTTCATGCGCGCCGTCGAGGAGGACGGAGAGTGGCAGCTGCTCGCCCGCGCCACCGGCGAGCCGGTCGCGACCGTGTCGGCGCGCGAGCTGATGCGCGAAATCGCCGAGGCGGCCTGGCGCTGCGCGGACCCGGGCGTGCAGTACGACACGACGATCAACCACTGGCACACCTCGCCGAACAGCGGGCGGATCAACGCCTCCAACCCGTGCAGCGAGTACATGAGCGTCGATAACTCGGCCTGCAACCTCGCCTCGCTGAACCTGATGAAGTTCCGCCGCCCCGACGGCACGCTCGACGTGGCGTCCTTCGAGCACGCTGTCGACATCGTGCTGCTGGCCCAGGAGATCCTCGTCACGCCCTCCAGCTACCCGACCGACGAGGTCGGCGTCAACGCGCGTGCATTCCGCCAGCTCGGCCTCGGCTACGCCAACCTCGGCGCCTACCTGATGAGCAATGGGATGCCCTACGACTCCGACCAGGGACGGGGAACCGCTGCGGCGATCACCGCGCTGATGACGGGCAGGGCCTATCGCCGCTCGGCCGAGGTGGCGGGCGCGCTCGGGCCATATGAGCGCTACGCGGAGAACCGCGAGCCGCACAACAACGTCATGCGCATGCACCGCGACGCCTCCCACGCGATCCCCTACGGCGCCTGCCTGGACGGCGAGCTGCTGACCGCCGCGCAGCGCTCCTGGGATGAGGCCGTGCAGCTGGGTGAGCGCCTGGGCTACCGCAATGCGCAGGCCACCGTGCTCGCACCGACGGGCACGATCTCCTTCCTGATGGACTGCGACACGACCGGTGTCGAGCCGGACTTCTCGCTGGTCAAGTTCAAGGAGCTCGTCGGTGGCGGGCAGATGACCATCGTCAACCGCACGGTGCCGCCGGCGCTTGCGACGCTCGGCTATTCCGAGCAGCAGATCGAGCAGATCGAGGCGCACCTGGCCGAGCACGGCACGATCATCGGCGCCCCCGGCCTCAGCGATGAGCACCTGCCGGTGTTCGATGTGGCGGTGGGCGAGCGGGCGATCTCGCACATGGGCCACCTGAAGATGATGGGCTCGGTGCAGCCGTTCATCTCGGGCGCGATCTCCAAGACCGTCAACCTTCCACAGGAGGCGACCGTCGAGGACATCGCCGACGCCTACACCCAGGCGTGGCGCCTCGGGATCAAGGCGCTTGCGATCTACCGCGACGGGTCCAAGACCGCGCAGGCGCTTCGCACCGACGCGCAAAAGGGCGTCGAGGCCCCTGCCGACATCGACGCGATCGTCGAGCAGGCCGTCGGCAAGGCGCTGGCCGAGGCCGGTCCGCGACGCAAGCGGATGCCGCGCGAGCGCCAGTCGCTCACACACAAGTTCTCGATCGGCGGGCACGAGGGCTACATCACGGCCGGCATGTACGCCGACGGCAGCGTCGGTGAGATCTTCCTGACCGACATCGGCAAGGAGGGCTCGACGCTGCGGGGCATGATGAACTCGTTCGCCACCGCGATCTCGATCGCGCTGCAGTACGGCGTGCCGCTGGAGACCCTCGTGCGGAAGTTCAGCTATATGCGCTTCGAGCCCGAGGGGATCACGGGCAACCCGGAGATCCCGTTCGCCAAGTCGATGCCCGACTACATCATGCGCTGGCTGGCCTCCCGCTTCCTCGACACGGACATCCAGGAGGACCTCGGCATCCTCACCACCGAGGTGCGTGCGCGCAAGGCCGCGCAGGACGCAGCGCAGTCGGTCATCGCTTCCGACACCGCCGGACCCAGCGGCGAGGCTCAGCCGGGGGACGCTCCCCGGGCCTCGACGGTAAACGGAGGCGGGAGCACGCCCGCCGCGGCCTCGTTCACGGATTCCCCGCCGGTAGTACCGGCGCGACTGCACGGCCTGGACCTCGGGCCGGCGTGCGGCCAGTGCGGAGGCATGATGCAGCGCACGGGCTCCTGCTACACGTGTTCAAGCTGCGGCAACAACACGGGCTGCGGCTGAGACTGAGGGGCTAGAGGCTTGCTAGAGCCTTCGGCGGCGCAGTGGGATGACTGCGCCTGAGGCCGGCCGCACCCGGGTGGCGCGGCCGGCTCTGCCCCCGCTCGAGCGCTACGTGGACACTCTCAAAGGGGTGTGGGATCGGGGAGTGCTGTCCAACGACGGTCCCTGCACGCGGGCGTTCGAGGAGTCGTTTGCCGCCTACAGCC
>JADGPK010000131.1 GCA_017882445.1 Solirubrobacteraceae bacterium | reverse complement strand
CCGCTCGGGGAAGGCTAAGGCCGTAAGCCCGAGATGAACGGTCGTCGGGAGTCAGACAGCCGCGTAGTACCTGCGAAGCTGGCGAACAAGGCCGGGAGAGCGGCGGCGGAGTCGGTGGAGGGAAGGCGGCTGGACGAGGGGAACACGGACCGGCAAAACGCGCTCCGGACTCAGGGCCGGGAAGTGTGCGCGTCAAGTGCGCTGGATCGTGTGCGCCAAGTCGCGATGAAGGACAAGGAGGCGCGGTTCACGGCGCTCCTGCATCACGTCAGCGTCGATCGCCTGCGTGTGGCCTATCGGGCGTTGAGTCCGACGGCCGCGGCGGGGGTGGACGGCGTGACGTGGGAGTCCTACGGGCAGGAGCTGGAGGCCAACCTCCGGGGCCTGCACGAGAGGGTCCAGCGGGGCGCTTACCGAGCGAAGCCGTCACGCAGGGTGTACATCGCGAAGGCGGACGGGCGGCTGCGGCCGCTCGGTATCGCCGCGCTGGAGGACAAGATCGTCCAGCGGGCGACCGTCGAGGTGCTGAACGCCATCTACGAGGCGGACTTCCTCGGCTTCTCGTACGGGTTTCGGCCCGGGCGTGGCCCGCACGATGCGTTGGATGCGCTCGTGGTCGGAATCGAACGCAAGAAGGTGAACTGGGTGCTCGACGCGGACATCCGCGACTTCTTCACCAGCCTGGATCATCGCTGGCTGGTGAAGTTTCTCGAGCACCGGATCGCGGACAAGCGGGTCCTGCGCCTGATCCAGAAATGGCTCAGGGCAGGAGTGGTCGAAGACGGGGCGTGGTCGGCAAGCGAGGACGGGTCGCCCCAAGGGGCGACGGTTTCGCCGTTGCTCGCGAACGTCTACCTGCACTACGTCTTCGATCGGTGGGCCCAGCAATGGCGAACTCGGCATGCCCGCGGTGACGTGCTCATCGTCAGGTATGCCGACGACACCATCGTGGGCTTTCAGCATCGCTCGGACGCCGAGCGGTTCCAGCGGGACCTGGCGCAGCGTCTGGCCAAGTTTCGGCTGGGGCTCAATGCCGAGAAGACGCGCCTGATCCGCTGCGGGCGGTTTGCCGTCCAGCAGTGCAAGGAGCGGGGCCTCGGCCGGCCGGAGACCTTCGAGTTCTTGGGCTTCACGCACTACTGCGCGACGACCAAGGACGGGCGCTTCGCGCTGCGGCGAAAGACGATCTCGAAGCGAATGGCGGCCAAGCTGCGCGAGGTCAGAGCCTTGCTCATGCGACGACGCCATTGGCCTCTCGAAGTACAGGGACGCTGGCTCGCGAGCGTGGTGCGAGGACACCTCGCCTATTACGCCGTGCCCGGCAACATCCACCAAGTGGTGGCCTTCCGCGACCAGCTCGTGCGGCTCTGGTACGGGGCGCTTCGGCGCCGCGGCCAGCGACACCGCCTCAACTGGCAGCGGATGCGCCGCTACGCGGAGCGATGGCTCCCTCCCGCCCGCATCACGCACCCCTGGCCCGATCAGCGATTCGACGCCCGCACCCAAGTCAGGAGCCCAGTGCGTTAGCAGCGCACGCTGGGATCTGCGCGGGGGGCCGCCCGCAAGGGCGGTCCCTACCGCGATAGTGGCGGATGTAGGCCGGGAGGACTCGTTCGAGGTGGCGTCGGTTCACGATCAGGATCCGGTCGAGCCACTCGCGGCGTACGGTGCCGATCCACCGTTCGATGAACTCGTTCGCGCGCGGCGCGCGCACGGGTGTGCGGATCAGTCCGGATGGCGTCGGAGTGGAACACTTCGTCGAAGGCCGCCGTGAACTTGCTGTCGCGGTCGTGGATCAAGAACCGGATCGGCTCCGCCCGGTCGACGAACGTCTCGATGATGTTGCGCGCCTGCTGGGTCACCCACTCACCGGTCGGGTTCGCGGTGATGCCCGCCAGATACACCTGCCGGGTTGCGAGTTCGATGAACACGAGTGCGTACAGTCGCCGGAACAGCACGGTGTCGACGCTGAAGAAGTCGCAGGCGACGATCCCGCTGGCCTGGGCTCGCAGGAACTCCCTCGTGGTCATCCTCGTCATCGCGGCAATCCTGTTCCTCGTGCGCCGCCGCTGAAATTGGCACCCAACGCGAGGCGACTCTCGTTCACCAATCCTTTCGCTAACTCCTACTAGCTCGACCTCGGCGATGCGAGAGAGCTTCTCGATCAGACCCTCGACGAGGAGTCGCAAGCAGACAAGCAGGAACCGAATTTTGGCACCCCACAGGCTTGGTTGAGCCGAATATGGAGGCAGCGGGAACTGAACCCGCAAGATCTCAACCGACGTGGCGAGGCCGGGGCTTCGTTTTGGCCCGTGTGGGGTGCCAAAAACTCGGTCCGCCTGCAAACCCGACGTTTCCGGAGCTCAGGCCGAGGTGCTCGTACCGCACGTGCGGCGATATCGCTAATCGACTCTGCAATCGGCGCCTATATATAAGGAAGGACCCGGCGCTCGGGGGCGCCCGGGCGATGGGCCCCAGAGGTGACGCGCGCTGGGGCGCCACTATTCAGTCGAGTACGCGAATAAACCGGATTTGCAGTCGGAACCGCGTTTTGGCACCCCACAGGATCTCAGCGACCGCGCGTCTGATCATCGTGCTGTGCGCATCCCTCGGCGCAGGAGATCGATGATTCCCCTCTCGTTCGGGCTGGCGTCTTTGCGTAGGAGTTCGTCGAGCTGGATGCCGACCAGGAAGATGATCGAGGCTGTGTAGAGGTATGCGGCGAGGACGAGGAAGACGATCAGGGCGCCGCTGGCGGACTTGAAGTTCGCGGGGCCGCCGACGTACCAGCTGAAGAGCAGCGACTCGACCAGCCACGCCGCCACGATGACGGTGGAGCCCACGCTCGTCCAGCGCACCTGCCGACGCTCCGCCGCACCATAGTGGGCCAGTAGGCCGACCGCGAAACCGAGTAACAACGCGGCGAGCGGCCAGCGGATCACGAGCAAGACCGCGTGTACGTATCCGCTGCGATCGAGCCGCGGTCCTGCCGTAACCGTGAGGATCGACGTGACGACCGCGACGGCAACACCGACGGCGAGGGCGAGCGAGATGCCCCAGCGCCGCCGAAACGACCGCTGCTCGTGAGTCTCATAGATCAGGTTCATGCCGCTCATGCAGGCGCGCGCCAGTCCGGAGACGTACCAGAGCAGCATCGCGCCTGCGAGGAACGGGAGCGCCGGGCTTCCGTGGGCGAAGATCTTCTGGACGGCGGTGTCGGTCGCGGTGAACGCCGTGGGGGTGAGCCCGCGAGAGAAGGATGGCCGGAGCTCGTTATTCCAGACGTCCGCGAGGCCGAGGGTGCCGAGCGCGGCGATGCCGAAGAGAGCGAGTGGCACGAGCGACTTCAGAGCCTGAAACGAGATCGCGCTCGCACTGTTCAGGATCTGGTGCCGGGAGAAGAGATCGACCCAGAGACGCACGACCGCCGTGAAGCGGCTCGCGAGCTTGGTCAGCGTGGAGGCGCGTAGGCGGCGCCGGTACGAGCGGTTCGCTACACCCACGCTGGACGCCTCATGGAGCCCAGCCGGGCAGACCCTTCCCGGACATCAGGTGGAAGAGACCGGGGAGCAGCTTGCGCTTGGCCAGGTCGCCGGTCGCGTCGAAGAGGTCAGCAGATGGTCGTCCGGTGACCTGACCCCTGAATCTGGTCCAGCCGTTGACCGCCTGAATTGACCGGACCCCACAGGGCAGATTACTGCGAATCCGCGTTCTGGAAGAAGGCCGCGATCGCGCCTGCCGCTCCTGCGACAACGATGATCGCCCACAACTCAAGCGCGATGTCAAGCGCTCGGCCAGCAGGAGTGATCGGATTCTTCAACTGGGAGGAAACCGTCAGCAGCTGCACGGTCGTGAAGAAGAACGCTTGACCGACCGACTGCACCTCAGTTCCGTGGGCGTGCCGCTCGAGGAAATAGATCACTGCGGTGCCGCAGGCATCGACGACCGCGGTCGCGGCCACGACGAGCGTTAGCCGCGCAAGCAAGCGCCGATGCCGCTCCTCGAATGAGGAGAGGCGCCGAAGCTCTTCGCTGACGGCGCCCACGAAAGGAGCTTCGCGCGAGCTACACCGATTCCTCCGCGGCTTGATTACTCCGCGGCTGCGACGCGAGCGACGGCCACGGCGCGGGGCCCGGGGTTTGCGATCGTGCGCGGGCTGGTGGAGGCGTTCGGCGGGCGGATCTTCTAAAGAGCCTTGTCAACCGACGGGCGCCCGATTCGACGCTGTGGGGTGCGTAAACCCGGCCGGCTGAGTTTGCGCACCCCACAGGCTACGTGCGGATCGTCGGCGAGTTGCGCAAGCTCGGGATCGACGTCTCCGCGACGCTGGTGCGCA
>JADGPK010000130.1 GCA_017882445.1 Solirubrobacteraceae bacterium | reverse complement strand
ACATCGAGAAGCACTCGGGCGGGCACCGCACCTATTAGCCGCGGCCAAGACGGGAGCCGCATCCTCGCTCCCATCGGGTCCCGTTCTGTGCCAGTGACATCACGAGGACCCCGCTGCATCCCGCAACGTGCCATCCACAACCATCCACAACCGAGCATGCGCACGCACACCACGACCGACCACGACCGAGACCCAAGCACCGAGACCCAAGCATTTGGGTTGCTCAGTGCAATCGGAGGTCTGGGCGGAGGGTCTAGCGGGAGATTTCCCTGCAAAATGCTGGTGGGCGGTAACCGTTCAGGCCCCCCTGGCCATTGGGTGAGCAGGGACCTTCCTGGGTCCGGCGAACACGGGCGCTATGGAACGTGCAGAAGCGGAGGCGATTCTCGACGGCGACCGGGAGACGGCGCTCGCCCTGCTGATGCGAATCGATGAGCTGATCGAGGCGAACCGACGGCTGGAGGCCCGCGTCGCAGAGCTCGAGCAGCGTCTCAAGCGAAGCTCGCGCAACTTCTCGCTGCCGCCCTCGGCCGATCCGCCCTCGGCACCGCCGCGAACGCGGACACTTGTTCGACGGATCGCTTGAGCAGCCGGCCGGACGTCTCAGACGCGCGTGCAGCCGCACCCCGAGCACGGGCATAGAGACCATGTAGGGCCGGTAGGTGCAGCTTCTTCGTGACCATCAGAAGGGTGATACCCACCTGCGAAACCGCCGTTGCCGGAAGGCTCACAGGTTACCTGTGTGTGCCGAGTCTCCGCGTCACGTGGTTGCCCTACCACGTCAGGGTGAACGTGCTGGCGTTGCTCGCGCCGGCGACGTCGAGACCCCCGGCAGGAAGCCCGGGACACCCCCCGGTGCCACGATTCTCAGTAGCACGCCGGGGCTCCCTACATGAGCGGCTGGTCGGAGGGATCGGTCGCGTCCGTCGCTTCGGTCGCCGTGGAGAGGACCGACACGGGCCTTCGGAACGCGCTGGCGGGATAGACGCAGCGCTGGCCGTCACCTCACGGAGTGAACTGGAAGCCCTGCTCCTCGATGAGCCGGGCGCAGACCGCGACGACCTGGGCATCGAACTTGATCCCGGCGTGCGCGCGGACCTCACCGAGCGCCGCCTCCATACCGAGCGCAGCGCGGTAGGGACGGTGTGAGCTCATCGCTTCGACGACGTCGGCGACCGCCAGGATGCGGGCCTCGGGCAGGATGTCCGCGCCTTCCAGCTGCCTTGGGTAGCCGGAGCCGTCGAGGCGCTCGTGGTGCTGCAGCACCATCTCGGCCACGGGAGGCCCGAAGTCGACGCCGGCGAGGATGTCGAAGCCAGTCGCCGGGTGCGCCTTGATGATGCTGAACTCGAACTCGCTGAGGCGGCCCGGTTTGGAGAGGATCTCGGCGGGCACGGCGATCTTGCCGATGTCGTGGACGGTGCCGGCGAGGCGCAGCCCGTCGAGGTCTGCGCCCGCCATGCCCATCTCCGTACCGATCGCGGTCGCCAACTCACCGACGCGGCGCTCGTGTCCCGCGGTGTAGGGGTCGCGCGACTCGACCATTCGGCTCATTGCCAGGACCGCGCCCTCGACGGTGCGCCGCAGCTGCTCCGCCTGGAAGCGGACGCCCTCCTCCGCCCGCTTGCGCTCGGTGATGTCGCGGCCGACGCCCAAGACCCCGATGACTCGGCCGTCGCTGGCGTGTACGGGCGTCTTGATCGTCTCCAGGACCTCGCGATGGCCGTCTTCGGCGAAGACGATCTCCTCTTCGTTCGTCGTGGGGGCCGCGGCCGCCATGGCGGCCGCGTCATGTTGCCGGAACGCGTCCGCCTGGTCTGCGTCCGTGAAGTCGTAATCCGTCTTCCCGATGATGTCCTTCACGGCCGCGCCGAAGAAGCTCTCGAAGCGCCGGTTGCAGGACAGATAGACGCCCTCCGGGTCCTTCAGCCACACCAGATCGGGGATGGTGTCGATCAACGTCCGCAGATGCGCTTCGCTCCGGCGCAGGGCATCCTCTGCCTGCTTGCGCTCGCTGATGTCGTGGAAGATCGAGAGGATGCACGTCTCGCCTTGGAGCTCGATGGCACGGGCGGAGTCGATGCCCGTGATCAGAGTGCCGTCCTTGCGGCGGAATGTGGTTTCAAGCTCGCCTATATGGCCAGACTCCCGCAGGCTGGCGACAAGGGCGGCACGGTCCCCGAGGTCGGCCCAGATCGCGAGCTCCGAGGTGGTCTTGCCGATGGCCTCGGCGCGCGCGTAGCCCAGGAGGTGCGTAAAGCCCTCGTTGACTTCGAGGAGCGTGCCGTCGCTGAGCTTCGTGATTGCCATGAGGTCCGGGGAGGCGTGGAAGGCGGCGGAGAACTTCTCCCCGGACTCGCGCAGCTCGCGTTCGGTACGTACCCGCTCGCTAATGTCGTGAGCGATGATAGAGATCGCCGTGATGTCGCCTGCGGCGTCGCGGACCGGCGAGAGCGCGAGCGCCACGTCGAGCAGGGTGCCGTCTTTGCACAGGCGCTGCGTCTCGAAACCGAAGCCGCGGTCCCCGCGAAGCACGCGCTTGATGAGCGCCTTCGTCTCACCCTCGTGATCCGGCGGCATCAGGATCGCTCCGTTGAGCCCGATCGCCTCCTCCGCGGCGTAGCCGTAGAGCGCCTCGGCGGCGGGGTTCCAGCTTGTGATCGTCCCTTCCAAGTCCCTCGAGTAGATGGCGTCATGCGAGGACGCGGCGATGAGCGCGAGCCGGACCACCTGTCGCCGCGCCTCCTGCGCCTCGGCAGGGTCGCGGGCGGCGGCGAACACGGCCTGCAGCTCTCCGCTCCCGTCGCGGTAGACGGTAGCGTTGTACTCGACGTCGGTGAGCGCGCCGGAGAGGTGGCGCAGCACCAGCGGATGATCGCTGAGAAGACCCTCCTCGAGGACCCTCTGGTAGGCCGCCCGCGCCTTCTCGGGTTCGGCGAAGCAGTCCGCGAAGTCGCTGCCGATCAGTTGGTCGCGGGGGATGCCGGTGACCTCCTCGGTGGCCGCGTTCACGTCGGTGATCTCGCCCTGCCGGTTGATGCTTACCAGCGGGTTGACGCTCATCTCGATGAGGCTGCGGGCGTAACGGGCAGCCTCGCCCGCGGCGTCTCCTCTGTCCTCCACTGTGTCGCGAGCCATCGTGGCGGCCCCGGTGACCGTGCCGCGTGAGTCACGCACCGGCGAGACGTTGAGCGGGGCGAGGAGGGGTGCGCCGTCCTTGCGCAGGCGCTGCGCAACGTGGTCGTTGTGCCAGAGCCAGCCTAGCGGCATGTTCATCATGCCTCCCCTTGCGGCTGCCGTGGAGCCAGCGTGCAGCCAGGTCTCTTTTCGGTCTTCATCCTCAGAAGCCTTGCTGAAGCCCTCCTGTCGACCCTGTGCGAGGTCGACGCGACCTTGGCAACCCCCTGGTACGTCCTTGACTGCCAACTTACGTCATCGGCAGCGCGCGGTCGCAACTTGAGTTTGCGAGGAGGCCAAGGTGTGGGCGCTCGTGGATTCGAGCGACGGACCGCTTCCGTATCAGGGAAGCGCCGCACCGTGGCCCGCCGCGTGAGTACCTCAGGAAAGGGCGCGCAACGGTGTAGACGCGGGCGGTGCCGTTCAGTCCACTGTCACCAATCACAGCCGCAGGCAGCCGCACCCAGTTTGTTTGTCAGCGGGTTGTCGGCGGCCATTTCGGGGGTCTCGCGGAGGGCTCGCGGGACACGATTTCCCTGCAAATAGGTGGTGGACCGCAGGGGAGTCGAACCCCTGACCTCCGCCGTGCAAAGGCGGCGAACCTACTGCCACTGACTGCCATTCAGTGCCAGAGAGAGCTTCGACGAGCGTAGGAAACGGAGCGTCGAGTCCCGTCGGGCGACGTATTCAGCCGCTGAGTGTCGCCGCGTTCGTTCGCCGGGCGTTTGCCGAGTCGATCAGGCCCGCCATCAAGGACCTGACTGGCGCCGACCTGACTGACGCCTATTGGGACAACACGATTCGCCCCAACGGAACCACTACGGGGCCGTATCCGGGTAAACCCTGCGTCCAATGGACCTCGGCACCAGACGCAGCGCGTCAGTTAGCCGGACGTCACAGGCCCGTAATTCACACTCAGTACGATTACCAACAGGAGCGCCGCTGCACACCCCCCAAAACGCGGTGTGCACCGGACACCTCGACGTGTGTTGCACCGCCCCAAGAGCCCTATACCTGGGTATGAGGTCGCCGCGAGGGTGGTGTCTTCGCAGTGGCGGGGGATCAACTTGTTGGCATTGCCGATGGTGTTCCGTTTGTTCTAGTGCAGCGAGGGCCGGTCGCGGTGCCGGGTCCGCGAGACGACCCAGTACACCCCCGA
>JADGPK010000053.1 GCA_017882445.1 Solirubrobacteraceae bacterium | reverse complement strand
TGATTCGCCGTGTTGATTCGCCGTGTCGTCAGGTCTACGGTGGTGTGGTTGGGAGTGGGTGGTTGCCGGCGGTGAGGATGCCGGTGAGTGAGTTGATGCCTCGAGATCGGCATGGACGCCTGGGGCTGGGAGCAGCTGCGTTGCTAGCAACTGCATGAAGACGATCGCCCCAGCCGCCACCGCAACCCCGGGCCACAGGGACGAGCGCGGCGCGTCGGGTGTCTCTACGCGCTCTTTCGATTCGGTGTTGGAGATACGCTGATCCGCGTGCGTAGCGGGGTCAATCCGATGCTTTTGCGGGGCCGTCGTCCGTCTCTCTTGGTTGGGGTGATCGTGACGGTTGTGCTCGTTGGTGTTTGTACGGGCTTGGTGTTTCCGCTGAAGCGGGTGACGACCGTGTCCTCGCTCGGGGTTGTCTATCTGCTGGGTGTTGTGATCGTCTCGGCGTATTGGGGTCTGTGGTTCGGCGTGGTGATGTCGGTGCTGAGTGCTGCGGCGTTCAACTTCTTTCATTTGCCGCCGGTTGGGCGTTTCACGGTCGCCGATAGCCGCAATTGGGTTGCGTTGGGTGCGTTCTTGGTGGTTGCGGTTGCGACCAGTACTGTGAGCGAGCTTGCCCGTGCGCGGGCGGCGGAGGCCGAGCGACGTCGTGCGGAGGCTGATTTGACCGCGGAGATGGCGCAGGTGCTGCTTGCCCGCGCGGGCGTAAAGGACGCCTTGGTGCCGATTGGCCGGCGTCTCGCGGATGTGTTCGGGCTTGCGTGGGTTTCGATCAGCCTCGGTGAACAAGGCGGGGACGCCCGGCGGGAGGCGATAGCGCTGCTCGCCGACGGGCGCAGGGTGGGGACGCTGCTGATCCCTGCCGGGCTGCGTCCGAACGTGACGGCTCGTCTGCGCGAGCGGTTGGTGCCGGCCCTCGCGGCGGCATTGGAGCTGGCCTTGGAGCGTGAACGTCTCGTTGCCGAGACGGTGCAGACTGAGGCTCTGCGGCGCAGCGACGCGGTCAAGACGGCTGTGCTGCGTACGGTCTCCCACGATTTGCGTTCGCCTTTGACCGCGATGGTCGCTGCGGGTGCCGCGGTGCGGGCACCCGAGGTGACGTTGGCTGAGCGCGACGAGCTCGGCGGCCTGGTGGTCGAGGAGGGCGCACGCTTGTCGCGGCTGATCGACAATCTGCTGGACCTGTCGAGATTGGAGGCGCAGGCGGCTGCGCCGCAGCCCGTGGAGTGCTCGGTTGAGGAGGTGATCGATGCGGCGCTTGCCGCACAGCCATCAGATGCTGTCTTTGACGTGCGTATCGACCCGGCGCTTGGGTCGGTGCGTGCGGACTTCGTGCAGGTCGAGCGTGCCCTGGCGAACCTCTTGGAGAACGCGACCCGCCACTCGGCCGGGACGCCGGTGATCGTACGGGCGAGAGCGGCGGGCGGACGGGCCGTGATCCGCGTCGTTGATCGCGGCCCGGGCATCCCGGCGGTGGAGCAGGAACGGATCTTCCAGCCGTTCTATCGCGCGTCGGGCGGAGCGGGCGAGGCCCACGCAGGCTCGGGGCTGGGTCTGGCGATCGCCAAGGGCTTCATCGAGATCAACGGCGGTCGGATCGCAGTCGAGTCGACCCCTGGACAGGGCACGAGCTTCGTGGTCGAGTTGCCGCTGGCGGGCGAGACGGGAGCCTGATGGCCAGTCAGAGCCCGGCCGGGCGGCGGATACTCGCCTGCGATGACGAGCTGAAGATCCTGCGGGCGTTGAAGCTGGTTTTGCGCCCGGCGGGCTTCGAGGTGGTGACGGCCGCGAGTATCGAGGAAGCGTTGGACGTGGTCGCGGTCACGCCGGTGGAGGCGGCGATCATCGACCTCGTGTTGCCCGACGGGAACGGGGTCGATCTGTGCCGGCGGTTGCGGGAGTGGAGTGCGATGCCGATCATCGTGCTGTCCGCGGTCGGAGAAGAGCAGGAGAAGGTGCGGGCGCTGGACGCGGGCGCAGATGACTACGTCACCAAGCCGTTCGGCCCACAGGAGTTCGTTGCGCGGTTGCAGGCCGTGTTGAGACGGGCCTCTCCGGAGCCGGAGGAGAGCGTCGTCTCAGCCGCTGGCTTGGAGGTCGATCTGGCGGCCCACGTCGTTCGCCGGGATGGCGAGGAGATCCACCTGACGCGCACGGAGTTTGAGCTGCTTCGCGTTCTGGTGCGCAACCGTGGTCGGCTGATGACACATCGCGCCCTGTTGACCGAGGTGTGGGGGCCTGAATACGCCGATGACGTCACGGTGTTGCGTGGCCAGATCGCGAATCTGCGGCGCAAGATCGAGCCACCTCGAGGACCGCGCCGGCACTACGTCCGCACCGAGTCGGGCGTTGGCTACCGGTTTGACCCGAAGTAACTGGCGGTAGAGCAGGCTCCCTGAGGCGCGCAGCTCAAGGCTGGCGCTCGCCGCCGGCCTAGCACGGATGAGCCCGTACGAAACCTGTACGTCGAGGGCGGGTTTCTGTACGCGGCCTGTATGCCGCCGGTTGCATCATGGCGGTCATGGACGCCGTCGCGATTCTCATCGCCATTGCATTCGTCGCGGTGATGCTGCTGTTGATCGAGGGGATCGATCGGATATGAGCGGGTCAGCGACGCTTGCGTTCTTCGTCGCTCACATGAGTGGAGCGGACTTCTTTGGGCTGGTGGTTTCGGTGGTCGTGATCGGATACCTGTTCTACGCGTTGGTGCGCGGGGAGAAGCTCTAGGCGATGACTCTCCAGGGGTGGGTTCAGATCGTCGTGTTCTTCGCGATCATCGTCGCGATCACACCGGTGCTGGGCGGGTACATGGCGCGGGTCTACACGGGACAGCACGTGTTCCTGGCGCGTGTACTCGGCCCGTTCGAGCGTGGGATCTATCGGGTGATCCGCGCGGATGTGCGGCGCGAGCAGGATTGGAAGGCCTACGCGGCCAGCGTGATGCTGTTCTCGCTCGCCGGATGGCTGCTGATGTATCTGATCCTGCGTACGCAGACCCTCCATCCTTTCAACCCAGAGGGCTTTCACTCGGCGCCGTGGAACGTGACGTTCAACACCGTCACCTCGTTCCTTACGAACACGAACTGGCAGTACTACGGCGGCGAGACGACGATGAGCTACTTCAGCCAGATGGCGGGGCTGACGGTGCAGAACTTCGTCTCAGCGGCCGTCGGGATCTGCGTGGCGGTGGCACTCATCCGGGGGATCATCGGACGCAACGGTAAGGGCCTTGGCAACTTCTGGCAGGACCTCGTGCGCACGGTGCTCTATGTGCTGTTGCCGATCGCCGTTCTTGGGGCTCTCGTGCTTGTCTCCCAGGGCGCGATTCAGACACTCGGTCACTACCTGAGTTTCACCGGCCCGACGGGGCTGGAAGGGCACATGGCGGTTGGCCCGGTGGCCTCACAGGAGGTGATCAAGAACCTAGGCACCAACGGTGGCGGGTTCTTCAACACCAACGGCGCGCACCCGTTCGAGAACCCCAACGGGCTGACGAACATCTTTGAGATCCTGCTGGTCTTCTGCATCCCGGCCTCGCTCACCGCGACCTACGGGCGGATGGTGGGAAGCCGCCGCCAGGGCTGGGCGCTGTTTGCGGCCATGACTGTCATGTTCGTGGTGGGCGTCGCCGTGCTGTATGCGGCTGAGGTGCATGGCACTCCGGCGCAGCATGCCGCAGGGCTTCATACCCAGGTCTACAGCGGCTCGACCGGCGGGAACATGGAGGGCAAGGAGCAGCGCTTCGGCATCGCGGGCTCCGCATTGTTCAATACCGTCACGACAGACACCTCGACGGGTGCGGTCAATGCTGCGTTTGACTCGCTGACCGGTCTGGGCGGCGCGGTGCCGATGGCCAACCTCGCGACCGGGGAGGTGATCTTCGGCGGGGTCGGCAGCGGGCTGTACGTGATGCTGCTCTACGTCCTGCTCGCCGTGTTCATCGGCGGGCTGATGGTCGGGAGGACCCCGGAGATGCTGGGCAAGAAGATCGAGGCGAGAGAGATCAAGCTCGCATCTCTGGGCATTCTCATCACCCCGCTGACCGCGCTCATATCCACGGCGCTCGCGATCGCCGACCACGCTGGGCGCGTATCGATCTTCAACAAGGGGCCTCAGGGGTTCTCAGAGACCTTCTACGCCTACCTCTCCCAGTCCAACAACAACGGTTCGGCGTTCGCCGGTTACACCGGGTTCATCCAGCCCAACGCGGGCAACGTTGGCTCACATGGCATCACATTCGCCGACCTGCTCGGCGGCTTCGATCTCGCGTTTGCGCGTTACGCACCGATCCTGTTCGTGCTCGCGGTCGCCGGGTCGCTGGCCGGCAAGCGGGTGAGCCCGGCGGGCTTGGGAACGATGCGCACCGATAACCCGACGTTCGTGGTGCTGCTGATCGGCGTGATCATCCTCGTCGGCGCGCTCACGTTCTTCCCCGCCCTGCTGGTCGGGCCGATCGTGCAGAGCCTGACCGGACACCTCTACTGACATGAGCATTCCCCGAAACGCACTCACCGCCGCGCTGGCGATCATCGTGATGACCGTCCTGCTCGGCGTTGTCTACCCACTGGCTATTACCGGCATCAGCCAGGTCGCCTTCCCGGGGAACGCCAACGGCCAGAAGGTATATGTGAACGGCAAGCTCGTCGGCTCGAAGATCATCGGCCAGCAGTTCGCCACGCCCGTGGTCAAGAATGGCAAGCCCGTGGAAGAAGAAGGCGTCCCGGTAACGACCCCTGATCCGCGCTACTTCCAGACTCGCCCATCGGCGACCGTCCCGCCCGACAACGCGGCCGCCACGACCTTCTCCAACCTCGGCCCGAACAACAAGAGCACCGAGGAAGAGATCGCCGCCAACATCAAGGCATACCTAGAACTGAACGCCCCCTACGACCCCGGTCTGAGCACCGCGAACGTCCCGGTTGACGCTGCCGACAGCTCCGCCTCGGGCATCGACCCGGAAATCTCCCAGGCCAACGCCCGCATACAAGCGCACCGGGTCGCCGCCATCCGGCACGTGCCTCTTACGCAGGTGCTGGGTCTGATCTCCAACTACACCACTGGGCGCTCGCTCGGCATCTTCGGCGAACCCGGCGTCGATGTGCTTGAGCTCAACCTCGCCCTAGACCGCCTCACAGGAGGGCACTGATGTCAGCCGTACCCGCCATCCACGAGCGCGAGGCCGTCTCGCTATTCCAGGCGGACATCGTCCGGCGCGCGCTGCTCGACAGCCTCATCAAGCTCGACCCACGCGTCCAGATCCGTAACCCTGTCATGTTCGTCGTCGAGATCGGCGCGCTCATCACGACGATCGCGTGGCTCATCCAGCTCGGCGGCGGCAAGCCACTGGGCGGCGGCAACGAGCCGGCGTGGTTCACCTTCACCGTCTCGATCTGGCTATGGCTGACAGTCGTGTTCGCGAACATCGCCGAGGCGTTCGCCGAGGGCCGCGGCCGCGCACAGGCAAGCACCCTGCGCGCGATGCGCAAGGAGACCATCGTGACACTGCGCGACGGGAGCACCAAGCCAGCCTCGGAGCTCACCCGCGGCGACGTGGTAGTGGTCGAGTCCGGCGAGATGATCCCTGGCGACGGCACCGTCATCGAGGGCATCGCGACCGTCGACGAGTCGGCGATCACCGGCGAGTCAGCGCCGGTGATCCGCGAGTCCGGCGGCGACCGCAGCGCCGTCACCGGCGGCACCCGCGTCACGTCCGACCGGATCGTCGTGGAAATCACCCAACAGCCAGGCCACTCATTCCTGGACCGCATGATCGCGCTCGTCGAGGGCGCAGAACGGCGCAAGACACCAAACGAGATCGCGCTCGGCATCCTGCTCGCAGCGCTGACCTTGGTCTTCGTCATCGTCGTGGCCGCACTACGCCCCTTCGGCCTGTTCGCCGATACCGCGATCTCCGAGACCACGCTGATCGCGCTGCTGGTCGCGCTCATCCCCACCACGATCGGCGCGCTGCTCTCAGCGATCGGGATCGCGGGCATGGACCGGCTGGTCAGGCGCAACGTGCTCGCGCTGTCCGGGCGCGCGGTAGAGGCCTCCGGCGACATCGACGTGCTGCTGCTCGACAAGACCGGCACGATCACCCTCGGCAACCGCCAGGCCTCGGAGTTCATCCCGATGCCCGGCGTGCCCGAGGCCGAGCTGGCCGAAGCGGCGCAGCTCGCCTCGCTCGCTGATGAGACGCCCGAGGGCCGCTCGATCGTCGTGCTCGCCAAGACCTACGGCATCCGCGAGCACGACATGGCCTCCATCCATGCCGAGTTCGTGCCCTTCACTGCACAGACACGCATGAGCGGCGTGGATCTCAACGGTCAGCAGCTCCGCAAGGGAGCGGGCGACGCGATCATCGCTTTCGCGGAGCAGGAGGAGGGTGGCCATGCGCCACCGGAGCTGCAGGTTGAGCTCGACCGCATCGGTCGCGAGGGCGGCACTCCCCTTGCGGTCGCCCGCGACAGCCAGATCCTCGGCGTGATCTATCTCAAGGACACGATCAAGGAAGGCATGCGCGAGCGCTTCGACCACCTCCGCGCGATGGGAATCCGCACCGTCATGGTCACCGGCGACAACCGCCTGACCGCAGCGAAGATCGCCGAAGAGGCCGGCGTCGATGACTTCCTCGCCGAAGCGACGCCCGAGGCCAAGCTCGCGCTGATCCGCGAGCAGCAGCAGGACGGCCGCATGGTGGCGATGACCGGCGACGGGACCAATGACGCACCCGCGCTCGCACAGGCCGACGTCGGCGTGGCGATGAACACCGGCACCCAGGCGGCGCGCGAGGCCGGCAACATGGTCGACCTCGACTCCAACCCGACGAAGCTGATCGAGATCGTCGAGGTCGGCAAGCAGCTGCTGATCACCCGCGGCGCGCTGACGACCTTCTCGATCGCCAACGACGTCGCCAAGTACTTCGCGATCCTGCCGGCGGTGTTCGTCGCGACGTACGCTGCCAGTCCGGGAGGTAAGGGCCCGCTGCACGTGCTCAACATCATGGATCTGGGCACCCCGCAGTCGGCGATCGTCTCAGCTGTGATCTTCAACGCGATCGTCATCCCGATGCTGATCCCGATCGCCCTGCGCGGCGTCAGCTACCGGCCGATCGGCGCCAGCGCGCTCTTGCGGCGCAACCTCTGGATCTACGGGCTCGGCGGGATCATCGCGCCGTTCATCGGCATCAAGCTGATCGACCTGATCATCCACAACCTACTGGGCGGATGACCAGCGAGGCCGATCCCCTCGGCCCGCCGGCTGCGAACGCGCAAGTAGCGCAGCGCCGCGGTCACCTGAAGGTCTTCCTCGGGATGGCCGCCGGGGTTGGCAAGACCTTCTTCATGCTGCTCGAGGGCCACGCGGAGCAAAAGGCGGGCCGGGACGTCGTGATTGGCCTGCTCGAGACCCACGGTCGCGCCGAGACCGCCCAACTCGCCGAGGGCCTGCCGATAGTGCCACGTCGGCACGTGAGATACCGCGAGACGGTGCTGGAGGAGATGGACCTGCCCGCGATCCTGCGCCGCGCGCCCGCGCTGTGCCTGATCGACGAGCTCGCCCACACGAACGCCCCGGGCGTCGAGCACGCCAAGCGCTACGAGGACGTCGAGGAGGTCCTCGCGGCCGGTATCGACGTCCTCTCCTCACTCAACGTCCAGCACCTCGAGTCGCTCAACGATCGCATCACCGAACTGAGCGGCATTCGCGTGCGAGAGACCATCCCCGACTCCATCCTCGGTCGCGCCGACGAGGTCGAGTTCATAGACCTCACCCCGGAAGCGCTGCTCGACCGCCTGCGCGCCGGCAAGGTCTACCCGCTCGAGCGGATCGACGCGGCGCTCAACAACTTCTTCCGCGTCGAGAACCTGGCCGCGCTGCGCGAGGTCGCGCTGCGCGAGGTGGCCGAGGAGGTGGGCGCCAAGCGCCTGAGCACCGAGCTCGTCGGCTCGCGCGAGGAGAGCCTTGCCGCGGATGCGCCCCAGGCCGTCGGCGAGCGACTGCTCGCGCTCGTGGAGCCCGACCCTGGCGCCCAGCGCCTGGTGCGCCGCGCGTGGCGCTCCGCCCAACGCTACGGGGCTGAGCTAGATCTCTTGTGGGTGCGTGCACCGGGTCGGCGCCTCTCCGACGACGAGGAGCGCTCACTCTCCGCGCTGCGACAGCTCGCGTCGGTGCTCGGTGCGAAGATGCTCGAGGAGGAATCCGACGACGTGGCGGCGGCGATCGTCGACATCGCCTCACGGCGCGGGACGACCTACATCCTGATGGGTTGCTCGCGTCCGGCGCGCGGCTTCGCCCGCCTGCGCGTGCCGCTGCCCCAGCGGCTGATCCAGCGCCTCCCCGGCGTCGACGTGCGCATCGTCACCGAGCGCTCCCGGCGCCCGAGCGCCGACAGGCCATGAGTGCCGCCACGGTCGTGATAATCGCCGCTGGCGGCGTCCTCCTCGGGATCGCCGCGGGTTACTGGCTGCCACCGCACGGACGCCTCGCTGCGCGTAACCGTTCCCGGCCTGTGCACAGCATCCTGCTCCCGTTCACCGGTCAGGCGATCTCTCGCCGTTCGCTTGAGGCCGCCGCTCGGCTTGCCAAGGCCGAGAACGCGATCGTCATGCCCGCGTTCCTGGCGCGCGTACCGATGAACCTGCCCCTGGAGACGGCCCTGCCGCTGCAGTGTGCCACCGGGATGCCGCTGCTCGAGGCAATCGAGCAGTACCTTTCCTCACAGGGCATCAGCGTCGACTCCCGCGTGGGTCGCGGTCGCTCCGCCCGCGATGCGCTGCGCCAACTACTCGACGCGGAGCACTTCGACCGGATCATCGTCTCCGCAGACGAAGACCCGCACGCGGGGCTGAGCTACGACGATTTGAGATGGCTGCTCCAGCGCATCCCGGCGGAGATCCTAATTCTCCGGCCCGCCCTCGAGGACACCCGCCGGATCTCCGCAGACGCGGTGAGCGGGCACTTCTGATCCGAACTTGCGATGACGATGGCCGCGTTTGACGCTATTTCGCTGCACCATCCCCGCCGATCCACCGCGGGCGCTCCGCTCGCGCTCCGGCTCAGGGTGCGCCTGACCCGCGGAAGGCTCGACCGGAAACGGCGTGGGTCCTGTTCATGCGACGCAGGGTGCGTATGGGCTGGGCTGCGGTCTGCGGATCTTCCTCCACGGCAGATGGCGTGACGCCCGCCTGGAGCCTCGGCACGCTCGCTCTGGAGACGAGGACGAGCACTCACGCGCATCAACCCGGACACGTCTCTATGGGCCAACTCGTCGACCAGCGCGACGGCCGGTCGCCGCGCCAGCAGCGCGTCGAGGTCCATCTCCTGAAGCGACACGCCGCGGTAGGGGACCAGGCGCGGCGGGACGACCTCTAGCCCGCCAAGCTTCGCGAGCAGATCCGGGCGGTCATGGTGTGGGGTGCCAAAACTCGATCGTGCGGTGGTAGCGGGCGTTTCGGGGGCCCTGAGCTCGTAAGGTCGCTGGCTCTATCGACGATGGGAGGAGCTGGTGCGGGGGTCGTTCGTGTACTTGATGGTGGGGCGGGTGATGGCGCTCGTGCTGCTGTGTTTTCGCTCGTCGGATTGCAAGGAGCTCGAGATCGTCGTCCTGCGCCACGAGCTCGCTGTGCTTCGCCGACAGGCCTCGCGCCCGGCGCTGTGGCCCGCAGATCGTGCTTTCCTGGCCGCGGCGAGCCGGCTGCTCCCCAGGGCGCGGTGGCGCTCGTTCTTTGTGACCCCGGAAACACTGCTGGCCTGGCACCGCCGGCTCGTCGCCCGACGGTGGACCTATCCGGGGCGGCGCCCAGGCCGCCCCAAGGTCAGCCGGGAGGTTCGCGACCTTGTTCTGCGGCTCGCTCGCGAGAACCCGCGGTGGGGATATGAGCGGATCGTTGGGGAGCTCAACGGTCTCGGGATCCATCTCTCGCCGACGAGCGTCCGTAGGATCCTCACCGGTGCGGGGCTCAGACCAGCTGGACGGCGTGGCGGGGCTTCTTGGCGTGAGTTCATCCGCGGCCAAGCGCAGAGCACGATCGCGTGCGACTTCTTCACCGTCGACACCATCACGCTCAGGCGGATCTACGCGCTGTTCTTCATCGAGCTCTCCACCCGGCGCGTGCACCTCGCCGGGTTGACCGAGAACCCCGATGGCGCGTGGACAGCCCAGCAGGCGAGGAACCTCCTGTTCTCGCTGCCCGAGCGCGACAGACCCCTGAAGTTCTTGGTCCGTGACAACGACGGCAAGTTCACGCGCGCCTTCGACACGGTCTTTAACTCCGAGGGTGTCCGCGTGATCCACACTCCCGTCAGGGCGCCGAAGGCAAACGCGACCTGCGAGCGGTTCGTCGGCACTCTCAGACGAGAGTGTCTCGACTGGATCCTGATCGCCAACCCCCGACACCTACGACGGGTGCTCGCTGAGTTCGTCGACCACTACAACACGCATAGGCCGCACCGCGCGCTCGGCCTCGCAGCCCCCGAACCCTGCCCGCCAACACGACCCGTCCCGACGTCGCGAGCCGAATCGATCCGCAGACACGACCGGCTCGGCGGCCTCATCCACGAGTACAGCGCCGCCGCCTAAAACCATGCCCCGATCGAATAAAGGCACCCCACAGGTCGCGAGAGTGGTGAGATCCCGGCGCCCGTGGGCATCCTCGGCGCGGTCAGGCGGGCGCGTTGGTGGACAGGCCCACGAGCTCGATGCTGCGCTCCCAGAGGCGTTCGGCGAGCGTGTCGTTCTGGGCCTGGGCGCTGGGGGCCAGCACCTTCTCGTCCTGGACATACTCGCCCGTGAGGGAGGCGGCCTCTTCGGACAGCGCGAGCCAGACCAGCGAGCGGGCGCCGCGCTGCGGCGAGCGGAAGAAGGGCGCGCCGAGCGTGGTGAGGGCCTTCCAGATCCCGTTCTCGTTCTTGCCGAAGCCGGTGCGCACGACGCCGGGGTGGTAGCAGTTGGCGTGCAGCTCCGGCGCGCGCTTGGCCAACTCGCGCGTAAAGAGGATGTTGCAGAGCTTCGAGGTGCCGTACACGCGCATCGCGGAGTAGGACCGCTCGGACTGCAGGTCCTCGAGATCCAGGCGTCCGGACTTGTGCGCGTCGGACGCGGTGGTCACGACGCGGCCGCCGTCCAGGTGATCGCGCAGCAGGTTGGTGAGCAGGAACGGCGCGAGATGGTTCAACGCAAAGGTCTGCTCGAAGCCCTCGGAGGTCTCCGTGCGCGAGGCGAACAGCGCCCCCGCATTGTTGGCCAACACGTCGATGTGCTCGTAGCGCCCCCTGACGTCGTCGGCCAGCGCCCGGACCTCGGCCATCAGCGTCAGGTCGGCCACATGCTCATGGACCGGCGCTCCCCCGCCGGCCGCCTTGGCTTCCTGCGCAACGGCCTTTACGCGCTCGGCCTCGCGGCCCACGAGTGCGACCTCGATCCCTTCTCGGGCGATCTCGATCGCGGCGGCGCGGCCGATGCCGCGAGTAGCCCCCGTGAGCAGGGCGAAGGTCACGTCGCGGACTCTACAACGGCCTGACGAGCGTTGAAGCGGGGTAGAGCGAGTTCAACGGGGAGGGTGACTGACCCACCATTTGGCCGAAGGTCGAACCACCCCGGTCCCCGGTAGGGGGGCCGGGGTCTCGGCGTCCGCGGACCGCGCAACGCAAGTTCGACGCCTGCTGGAGGCTCTTGGAGAAGCTGGCTGAGCGTCCCCTAGGTTGGGTGGTACAGCCCTCGAACCCCGACCACGCCGGACGCGGGCTCGGGACCGCGCTTATTCACGACAACATCACCCACATTGATGCGCAGCGGATGCCCGTCTACCTTGAGTCCACCAACCCCGTCAGCCTCCCGCGCTACGAAGCGCTCGGCTTCCGCCGGCGGGCCGAGTTCGGCCCCGTCGATGGGCCGCTGATCACCACGATGTGGCGGGAGGCTTGCTGAGCTGCCGCGTGCGCAGCGCAAAGCCGGAAGCGATCTCGACGTCGTTGCGCAGCTTCTGGACTTCGCGGAGGTTCTGGAGCTTCTTCAGCGACCGGTTCTCGATCTGGCGGATCCGCTCACGGGTGACGTTGAACGTGTGTCCCACCTCGTCGAGCGTGCGCGGATGGCCGCCGCCGAGCCCGTACCGCAGCTCGAGCACACGGCGTTCGCGGTAGGACAGGTTCTCGAGCGCCTCGCGCAGCGCCTCCTTGGCGAGGGTCTCGGCGGCGCGCTCATACGGGGACTCGGCGCGCTCGTCGGCGATGAACTGGCCGAACTCAGACCCCTCCTCGTCGCCCACCGGCTTCTCGAGCGAGATCGGCGCTCGCGCGGAGCGCCTGATCGAGTCGATCTCCTCGGGATCGATGCCGGTGACCTCTGCGATCTCCTCCGCGGTCGGCTCGTGGCCGAGTGCCGTGGCCAGGCTGCGCTCGGCGCGGCGGATCTTGTTGAGCTTCTCGACGATGTGCACGGGGATCCGGATCGTGCGCGCCTTGTCAGCAAGCGAACGCGCGATCGCCTGGCGGATCCACCACGTCGCGTAGGTCGAGAACTTGAAGCCCCTGCGGTAGTCGAACTTCTCCGCCGCACGGACGAGGCCGACGGCGCCCTCCTGAATCAGGTCGAGAAACGGCAGCCCCTGGTTGCGGTAGTTCTTCGCGATCGACACCACCAGCCGCAGGTTCGACTCGACCATCTTCTGCTTGGCGTCGAGATCGCCGCGCTCGATCCGCCTGGCCAGATCGCCCTCCTCCTGGGCGCTCAGCAGCCGAACCTTGCCGATGCCCTTCAGGAACAACTGCAGCGAGTCGGTCGTCATGTCCGGCTTGAGGTCGAGCGCTGTTTTGGCTTTACGCCGGCCGCGCTTGTCGGGCGCGCGCTCAATGTTCAGGCTCGCCGCAGTGGCTGGGTCGATTTCCTCGACCAGCTCAATTTCAGAGCGCTCGAAGAGGCCGTGCAACTCCTCGACGTCGGTTTCGTCGAGACCGAGCTCGGCCGTGGCGGTCTCGATCTCGGCGGATGTGAGCACGCCGACCAGCTGGCCGCGTGTGATCAGACCCTTGACCTCATCCAGCTCCTGAAGTTCCGCTACTGACATGTGGTCGCGTTTCGCGTGCAGCCGCGCCGCTCAAACGGGCTCATGTCGGTGCGAAGCTTGCCGCCGAGGGCGAAGCGAACTTCGTCTGGCGGCACCGTTAACGACGATGACGCCCATCCTCGAAAACTTGGAGTACGCGCGACGAGCTCGCCGTAGTCGGCCTTGCGCGCGGCGGGCAGGTCCTTCCAGCCGGTGACCGAGCCGCGGCACCGCGCGGCACCGCACAGGCACACGGCCGGGAAGTGCTCGATCGTGAAGTTGCGCATGGCGTAGTCGAACGTCAGCTCCTGCCCGGCGCCAATCGGCTGGCGGGCGACGAAGTCGAAGGCCTGCCCGTCGTTGAGACGGACACCGCAGTTGGGGTCGCAGGAGTGGTTGACCTTCGGTCCCAGGCCGCCGTGGAGCGCCCAGCGGCCGGGACCCACCTGTGTCGCGTGCGAGTCGTTGCCCGTCAGCGCCCCGACCAGGAAGCCGACCATGACGGTCTCGCCAGCCGCGAACGGGCGTGTCGCCAGAACCCCTTCGCCCCTGCCGTCGGCCGTGCGGCGCAACTCGACGCCCTCCTCCTCGGGAGGCTGGGTGCTGCTCGCCTCGCGCTCCGAGAGGACCGGCGATCTGCCGCCATGCGACATGCTGGCGCCGGGCGGCCTGGACGGATGAACGTGGGGCAAGGGGAACCCCTTTCGGTTGACGCCCTCAAGGGACGAGCATAGCCCCGGGCCGTCCGAACCCCTCGGTGGCTCCCTGTGCTCGCCGGATCAACAAGCCCAACAGCCAGCAGGCCACACACCAAATTTCTCACGCCGCCGTCTCATTCCACTCGACAGGCTCCGCGCCTCGAGCGAGCGCATTGTTGAGACGGCCGAAATCGAACCTGCTACCGACGCTTCCGCTTCCGCGCGGCAAGCGGGCGGATCTGGGCTCACGCCGCAGGCGCTCGCCTGGGACGACGTCCGACAGCACCGATCGAGGATCGGCACACGCCCGCTTACGCTGGGCGAAGCAGGCGTGATCAGGTCGTCAGCGCCGGCACCTCCTCCTCGTCGTGGGTGTCGCGCAAAGGGTTGCGGCCGTGATGGTGGCGCGTTGGCGGCGGCGATCGGCCGGCCTGTGGTCTGTGTTGGTCGGGCTGTAGGTGCTGCCTGGCGGACCGGCGGCTGCCAGGGCGGTCTTTCAGGCCGCTGCGGCGGCTGTTTGGTGCTTGTGGAGCTTCAGTAGGTTGTGGGTGGCGGTGATCAGCCGCCACTCCGAGCGTGCGGCGGATCTGCCTCGTCGCTGAAACTGATTGATGCGCCGGTTGTGCTTGGTCTGTGCGAACACCGGCTCGACCATCGCCTTTCGTCGTCTGTATAGCCCGCCGCCGTAGTCGCTCGTGAGTGCCTCGCGCATCGATGTGTAGCGCCCGCCGTGCCACCCCGGCCGGGGCGTGTTGCGCTTGCCAGCGTCGGGTGGGATCAGCACTTGGACATGCTCGTTGGCGACGACATTGTCCATCTGCTCCTCGTTCCAATAGCCGCTATCGGCCACCGCGACCCCGGGAGTTTCTGTGACACCAATCGCCTGGAGCTCCCTCTTCGTGGCTTGAACCATCGGCTGCAGGTGCCCGAAGTCCGGGGAGCTTGCGCTCACCTCGGCCGCGAGCACTATCTGCTCCTCGCTCACGACCGCCTGGGCGTTATAGCCCTGGGTGTAGCTGCGCGGGGTCTTCACGTTGCGCGAGTCCAGATCGGTCGTATTGATCTTCCCCGCGGGGGTCTCAGGCGGCTCATATGGCTTCGGTGGGCGACTGAGCCGTCGGCCTTGGCTGTCCCGTCCATGCGCCCGGTAGTGCTCATAGGCCTCGTTCGCGGCCCGCTCGACTTCGAGGTCTTGCGCCATCCGTCGCTCTGCCTCCAGGAGCCGCTCGGCGCGCGAGCGAGCGATCGGCTTCGCCTCGCGCCGGCGGTGCTCATCGAGCTGACGGCGAGCCTCGAGCAACCATCCATCGCGGCCCTGAACCCGAGGGACGATGACCGCGGCATCAAGCCCGATCTTCACCCCGGGAGCCACTGTCTCAGCGGCAGCCTCGGCCTTCGCGCTCCCGTTCTGGTCGCGGTCGCGCTCGAGCTTTCGCTTCGCCTCCGCCAAAGCGGCACGACGCCCCTCACTGGTCTGAAGGTGCTCGGGCAACTCATCGCCGCGAGCATCCCCGTATAGCTCGTCCTCGGCCGCGTCGATCTCTGAGGCCTCCTTGAGGATCTCCCGCGCGAGCTGCTCGTAGTCGAGGTTGCAGTGATGCGAGGCGTTCGCGTGCACCTTCGTGCCGTCGATCGCGATCACCCCAACCTTCACCAGTCCCGCCTCCTTGCACAACGAGAGCACAGAACTGAACAGCTCAGCCAGCGCGTCCTCGTGGCGGGCACGGAACCTCGCGATCGTCGCGTGATCGGGCTTCTGCTGAGCCGCGATCACCCGGTAGGCGACATCCTCCACACACTTGCGCTCGATCCCCCGCGATGAGCGCTCACCCCTCGCGTAGGCGTAGAGCAGCAGCGACACCATCATCGACGGCTCGAACGCCGCCCGCCCCCAACCGTCCCGCCGATAGGCAGCGAAGAACGCTGAGAGATCCATCTGCTCCACCGACGCCAACACGAACCACGCAAGATGACCCTCCGGCAGCCAATCACGCGGGTCCGGCGGCATCAAGAACACCTGCTCACGATCACACTCGAGAAAGTTCTGGGGCATAACCGCAATGGTCTTAAACCCCTCGGACGGACCCACGAGGTTTGTGCGACACCCAC
>JADGPK010000005.1 GCA_017882445.1 Solirubrobacteraceae bacterium | reverse complement strand
CGAGCCCGGCGCCCCGGCCTGCCGACCACAACCCACGCCCGTCAGACGGACGCGATCAACCACGCCCACTTGACAAACACAGCGACATATCAGAAGTCGGTCTCGGGCGCGTCGGCGTTACCTTTGTGCGCATGCGCGTAATCGCGGGACGCCTCGGTGGCAGGCGTCTGAAGGCGCCGAGCGGCAGGGTCACGAGGCCCACCTCCGATCGGGTCAGAGAGGCCCTCTTCGCGATGCTCGGCGACCTGGAGGGGGCGAGCGTGCTCGATCTGTTCGCCGGGACGGGCGCGCTGGGCATCGAGGCGCTCTCACGGGGCGCCGAGCGAGCGGTGTTCGTGGAGCGCGACGGGAGCGTCGTGCGGGTCCTGAACGACAACCTGGCGGCGCTGGGGATCGACTCGAGCGTAGCCGAGGTGCGCCGCGCGGACGCGCTCGGGGCGCTGCAGAGCGCACGGGGCCGCAAAGAGACATACGATCTCCTCTTCATCGATCCTCCATACACGCAGGCGCACGAGTGGGGTCCCGAGCTCTCGGCGGTGCTTCCGTCATTGCTGAGGCCGGGGGCGCGCGTGGTCGTCGAGAGCGACCGGCGCGCGCCGCTCGAGCTCGACATGGAGGTCGAGCGGCAAAGACGCTACGGCGACACTTCGATCACAATCCACCGCCAGCAATGACCCGACCAGAGAACTCGATAGCCATCTGTCCGGGCAGCTATGACCCGATCACGAACGGTCACCTCGACGTGATCCGCCGCGCCGCGCACCTCTACGACGAAGTCGTGGTCGCGGTGGTCAACCGCTCGGTTCGCAAGAGCGGCTCGCTGTTCGGGATCGAGGAGCGCGTGGGATTCGCCGAGCGCGCGCTCGGCGACCTCGACACCGTGCGCGTGGAGCCGTTCTCGACGCTCGTCGTGGACTTCGCGCGCAGCGTGGGGGCGAAGGCGATCGTCAAGGGGCTCCGTGCGATCTCGGACTTCGAGTACGAGCTGGAGATGAACCAGCTCAACCGCCGGCAGGATCCGGAAATCGAGTCGGTGTACCTGATGGCCAGCCCGCAGTACAGTTTCCTGTCATCGAGTGGCGTCAAGGAGCTCGCCACGTTCGGAGGCCGGATCGACGACCTCGTTCCCGACGAGGTCGCCCGGCGCTTGCAGGAAGAGCTGAGACGCTGACGAAATGGGAATGCGAGACCTGATGCCGAATCTGATTGATGGACCGTGGGGCCCAACGTCTCGCGGAGGTGGCTTCTAGATGGATGTCCTCGTACTCATAGACAAGCTCGACGACTTGGTCCACAACGCCAAGCCTGTGCCCCTGACCGACCAGGTGCGCGTCGACAAGGAGGAGATCTACGACATCCTCGACCAGATGCGCGCGACGATCCCCGAGGAGATCAAGCAGGCGCGCTGGATCGTCAAGGAGCGCCAGGAGATGCTCGCCGAGGCCAAGAAGGAGGCCGAGCGGATCATCAAGGACGCCCGCGAGCGCCAGGAGCGACTGGTGGGCGACGAGGAGGTCACCAAACAGGCCGAGCGGGCGGCGGAGGACATCGTCGAGGACGCCCGCGCTCGCGAGCGCGAGATCAGGCTCGGTGCCGAGGATTACGCGGACGAGATACTGAACACGCTCGAGGTCAACCTGTCGAAGTTCATCGCGGCCGTCCAGCGCGGGCGCGAGCGCCTGCAGGGCAAGGACGAGCCGGCGGAAGTCAGCTAGCGCCTCTTCGGCGACCGCAGAGCGGGCGCACCGAGGCGCGATCTGCATGGTTGGTTTGGGTAGGGTCAGCACGTGGACGCCAAGGCCGCCAGGCACAAGCTGTTCGTTGCAAAGACGCTGCTCGACACGGGCATGCTCCAGCCGACCCGGCTGGACAAGGCCGTGCGCTCGCTGGTGGCGCTGCGGCGTTGGGGCCCCACGCCGGCCGCCGCGTATACGAGCTCTGCGATCCGCTACCCGGACCGGGCGGCGATCGTCGACGAGCGCGGGACGCTGACCTTCCAGGAGGTGCACCGGCGCACGAACGCCCTAGCCAGCGAGCTCAGGAAGGCCGGCATATCCGAACAGGACGGCGTGGCGATCATGTGCCGCAACCACCGCTGGTTCATCGACGCGACGGTCGCGTGCTCGAAGTTGGGCGCCAGCGCTCTGTACCTGAACACCGCGTTCGCCGGCCCGCAGATCGCCGATGTGCTCACGCGCGAGGATCCGGTTGCCGTGATCTACGACGAGGAGTTCGCCGAGCTGGTGCGCGTGGGCGCGGCCGGTAGGAAACGGTTTGTCGCGTGGAGCGAGCCCGGAGCCAGTCCGCCGGAGGAGCTGCTCGAGGATCTGATCGCGCGGGGCGATGACTCCGAAGGAGAGCCTCCGGCGGAGAAAGGGCGCGTGGTCATCCTCACGTCGGGAACGACCGGCGTGCCCAAGGGAGCCGCGCGCAAGCAACCCGACTCGATCGAACCCGTGGCGGCGCTGTTCTCCAAGATCCCGCTGAAGGCGCGGGAGACCACGATGATCGCCGCGCCCATGTTCCATTCGTGGGGCTTCGCCCACCTCTCGCTCGGGCTGCCGCTGACCTCCACGCTCGTCCTGCGACGAAGGTTCGATCCGGAGGAGACCCTCAAGGCGGTCTCCCAGCACCGCGCGAGCGCGCTCGCCCTCGTCCCGGTGATGCTGCAGCGGATCCTGGATCTGGGGGCCGAGACGATCGCCCGCTACGACGTGCGCGGCCTGAGGATCATCGCGCTCAGCGGCTCCTCGCTGCCGGGCGACATGGCCACCCGGGCGATGGACATCTTTGGGGACGTTCTGTACAACCTGTATGGCTCAACAGAGGTCGCGTGGGCGACGGTCGCGACCCCCGAGGACCTCCGCGCAGCGCCCGGAACGGCCGGTAGAGCTCCGATCGGAACGGTCGTCAAGCTGCTGGACCACGACGGCCGGGAGGCCGAGCCGGGCGCGGGCGGTCGGATCTTCGTGGCCAACGAGTTGATGTTCGAGGGCTACACGGGTGGTGGCGGCAAGGAGATCGTGCGCGGGCTGATGAGCACGGGCGACGTCGGCCACTTCGACGCCGGCGGGCGGCTGTTCGTGGACGGGCGCGACGACGAAATGATCGTCAGCGGCGGCGAGAACGTGTTCCCGCTGGAGGTCGAGGACCTCCTGGCAGACCACGACGAGATCGAGGAGGCGGCGGTCGTCGGGGTGGACGACGAGCAGTTCGGGCAGCGGCTGAAGGCGTTTGTCGTCGCGCGCAACGGCACAGAGCTCACCGAGGAGCAGATCAAGGCATACGTCAAGCACAACCTCGCCGGTTACAAGGTCCCGCGACAGGTGGTCTTCCTGGATGAGCTGCCGCGCAACGCGACCGGCAAGATCCTCAAGCGGGAGCTGCAGACAGACCGCTAGCGCGTCGCTGGGGCTCGCTAGCCTGCAGAGCATGGCGCCCGCAACCCACGACTTCGACCTCGCGGGCCTGCGCCTCACCGCAGGGGAGGGCAGGAGGCTGGCGCTCGAGGTCTCGATCGAGCCGCTGACGCTCGGCGGCGAGCGCTACGTGGCCGATCCTCCGCGCGTGGCGGTCGACCTGACGGTCTCCCGGATGGTCGGTGGCGGCTATGCGCTGGGCGTTCGCTTCACCGCGGCCCTGCTCGGGGCGTGCATGCGGTGCCTGAAGCAGGCGCGCGCGGATGTCCTCGTCGATGCGAGGGAGATCGACAGGCCGGGCGGGGGCGACGAGCTCGAGAGCCCGTACGTGCATGACGAGACGCTCGACCTCGCGGCTTGGGCGCGCGACGCGTTCGCGTTGGCGATGCCCGCCAAGGTGCTCTGCCGCGAGGACTGCGCCGGGCTGTGCCCGGTGTGCGCCGCGGACCTCAACGACGCCGGCCCCGAGCACCACCACGAGGCGGTGCCCGATCCGCGCTGGGCCAAGCTGCGGGAGCTCGAGCTCGAGTAGGAGCGATCAAGTCCCACCCACCCTGGTAGCCTTTCCAGGCCGATGGCCGTCCCCAAGAAAAAGCAGTCGCACAGCCGCACCGCCAAGCGGCGGGCGCAGCACAAGATCGGCACCCCCGCGGTGAACGCGTGTCCGCAGTGCCACAGCCCGCGCAGGCCGCACCGGGTGTGCCCGGTGTGCGGCACCTACGCGGGCCGCGAGATCGTGACGCCAGGGGCGCACGATCACGATCACGATCACGACGCCGCCTAGCAGGCAGTGACGCCAGGGGCTTCGTCCTCCCCGCCGGCATCGCAATCGGGGCGCGCCGAGGCGCCGGTGATCGCGGTCGACTGCAACGGTGCGGACCTCGGTCCGGCCGAGGTGGCGGCCGGAGCCGCCCTGGCGGCCGAGCAGGGAGCGCGCGTGCTGCTGTTCGGCCCCGCGGCGGAGCTCGGCGAGCTGCCCGCCGGTGTGGAGGTGGTCGACGCGCCGATCTCGATCGCCAAGGCGGCGGACCCCGTGAAGGCGGCCCGCACGACGCCCGAGGCGTCGATCGTGATGGCGGCCCGAGCGGTTGCCGACGGCAGGGCCCAGGCGCTGGTCTGCGCCGGCGGCACGGGTGCCGCGCTGGCCGCGGGAATGTTCAACATCAAGCGCGCGCGCGGCATCTATCGCCCGGCGCTCGCGATTCCCCTGCCGGTTCCCCACCGGCCGGTCACGCTGCTGGACGTCGGCGCCAACGCGGAGGCCAGGCGCGAGCACATCGTGCAGTTCGCGTTCATGGGCGCCGCGCTGGCGAGCACCGTGCTCGGCGTGCAACGTCCGCGCGTCGGTCTGCTGTCCAACGGCGAGGAGTCCGCGCGCGGGAGCGCCCTGGTCGTGGAGGCGCACGCAGAGCTCTCCGAGCGCTCCCGGGAGGACTCGGAGGCGTTCGAGTTCGTCGGCAACGTCGAGGGTGGAGATGTGATGGGAGGCGTGGCGGACGTGATCGTGACCGACGGGTTCACCGGCAATGTGGCGCTGAAGTTGATGGAGGCCGTCTCGCAGACGATGCTCGGCGCGGTCCGTGAGGCGGCCATGTCATCGGCGCGGGCGAAGCTGGGCGGCGCGCTGCTGCGCGGAGCGTTGCGGAGCTTTCGCGACGAGATCGATCCGGAAGCGAACGGGGGCGCCTACCTGCTGGGGCTTCGCCGGCTGGGAGTCGTGCCCCACGGCCGTTTCACCCGCGTGGGCTTCGCGCAGGCGATCCTGCGCGCCGAGCGGGGCGCAGGCGAGGACATCGTGGAGCAGACCCACCGCGCACTGGCGGCGGCGGGCGCGCTCAGGCGCTCCCCGGTGTCCGCGCCGGACGCTAGCCTGAGCTGAGCAGGATGACACGCACGATCTCGCCCTCGACAGCGCGCCGTTCGCCGGCCGCCGACGCCACGCCGCTCGCGCTCTGCCTCGCCTGGGGGAAGCGATGACGAGCCAGGCCCGCGAGCCTGTGTTCGCGCTGATCCAGGCTCATCTCGCCGATGAGCTGGACCTCGACCCGGCGCTGATCTCCGAGGACACCCGCTTCAAGGAGGACCTGGAGGCGGACTCGCTGGACCTCTACACGCTCGTTCAGGAGCTGGAGGACACCTACGGTGTGCACATGTCCGACGAGCAGGCCGCGCAGATCCTGACCGTGGGACAGGCCGTGACCTTCGTGCTGGCCCACGACGGGATCGCCGATGCGGGGCGATGATGCTGCTCGGCGATCTGCTCGACGAGCTGCCCGAGGGCCTGGCGCGCCAGGTGTTCACGCATGCGTCCTGGAGCGAGCGACGCAGCGACTCCTACGCGCGGCTGGCGTTCCTCGGGGACAGCGTCCTTGCTCTGGCGGTGACGACGCACCTGTATCCGCGTCTGGAGGCCGAGCGCTTCGGCGCCGGCAGGCTCACGAAGATCCGCGCGCAGGCGGTCTCGGGCGTATCGTGCCGCGGGGTGGCCGAGCGTCTCGCCCTGCCAGAGCGACTGAGGGCAGCGGCGCCCCCCGCTCTACGCGAGAACGCCGCGGCGCTCATCGAGACGGAGCGGGTGCTCGCCTCGGTGATCGAGGCGGTGATCGGCGCCTGCTACCTGCACGCCGGGTACGAGCGCACGGCCGAGGCTGTGGTGGAGGCGTTCGGGCCGGAGATCGAGGAGGCGCTGGAGCATCCCGTGGACTTCAAGTCGGCGCTGCAGGAGCTGCTCGCACGGCGTGGCGCGGAGGTGAGCTACGAGGTAACCGGCGAGGAGGGCCCCCCACACGAGCGGACGTATTCGGTGCTCGCGCGCGTCGACGGACGGGAGCTGGGAAGCGGGCGGGGCAGGAGCAAGAAGCACGCCGAGCAGGAGGCCGCACGCGCGGCCGTGGAGACGCTGGCGAGCGAATGACGCTCGTGAGGGAGGATCCGGCGTGCACCTGAAGTCGCTCACGTTGACCGGCTTCAAGTCGTTCCCGGATCGCACCCACCTCGAGTTCGGTCCGGGCGTGAGCGTCGTGGTGGGCCCGAACGGGTCGGGCAAGTCCAACGTCACCGACGCTGTGCTGTGGGCGATGGGCGAGCAGTCGCCTCTGGCGGTTCGCGGGCAGTCGATGCAGGACGTGATCTTCGGCGGCGGCCGGGGCGTGCAGGCGCGCAGCGCGGCCGAAGTGGAGATCGTCCTGGACAACTCCGACGCCACCGTGGACCTGGAGCTGGGCGAGATATCGATCGTGCGGCGCCTGGACCGCAACGGAGAGGGCGGCTACCGGCTCAACGGAGCCCGGTGCCGGCTGACGGACGTGATCGAGGTGCTCTCGGACACCGGGCTCGGCAAGGAGTCGCACTCGGTGATCTCGCAGGGGCGGGTCGATGCGATCGTGACGTCGAAGCCGCGCGAGCGGCGGCTGCTGATCGAGGAGGCGGCGGGGCTCGGCAAGCATCGCAAGCGCCGCCGGCGCGCCCAGCTGAAGCTCGAGCGCACGCAGGAGAACCTCGACCGCGCGCTGGACATCGAGCGTGAGGCGCGCACCCGTCTGCGGCCGCTGAAGCGCCAGGCCGAAGCGGCGGAGCTGCACGAGCGCCTGGAGCGCCAGATCCTGCAGGCGCGCTGGGAGCTGGCGAGGGATGCCTCTGAGATCCGGCGCGAGGAGCTGGAAGGCGCCGAGGCGCGCGTCGCGGAGGCCCGCGGCGCCCGCACGGAGATCGAGTCCCGTCTGCAGGAGACGATCGAGCGGCGAGGGCGCGCAGAGCGGGCGCTGGCCGAGCGCTCCGAGCGCCACGACGCCCTGTCGCAGCGCGTGTATGAGGCGCGCTCGGCACGCGAGCGGATGGGACTGCGCGCCGAGCAGGTCGCTGCCGGTGCACAGGCGCTTCAGAGGCGGATCGAGCGCATCGAGCTGGAGCTTCAGGCGCAGGCGGCGGCGAGCGCGCACGTCGGCGAGCGCGAGGGCTCGCTCTCGGGCGCAGACCGGGTCGCCGCGCTCGAGGCGCAGCTCGCCGAGATCGACGCGATGCGCGAGCAGGAGATCTCACGTGAGATCTCAGAGCTCGAGTCCGAGCGCGAGCGCCAGCAGGCGCTCGTGGAGCAGCTCGCCCAGGAGGTGGCCGGCGCCCGCGCCGCGCGGGAACGAGCCGACGAGGACGCCGAGGGCGCGCGCGAGCGCCTGAAGGCGGCCGAGCGGGGCGCGCAGGATGCGCGGCGGGAGGCGGCACGCGTGGGCGCCGAGCTCGCGGCCGCGAACCAGTTCCTGCGCGCACACGTGCGCGTGGGCGGCGAGCAGCCCGGCTCGCCCAAGGCGCTCAGCGAGGAGCTGCGGGTCAACGACGGCTACGAGCTGGCGCTCGCCGCGGCGCTGGGCGGTCGCCTCGACGCGTCGCTGGTGAACGACGTGGCCGGCGCCGAGGCGCTGCTGGACCGTGCGGGCCCCGACGGCGGCACGGCGCTTCTTGCGCGGTTCGCCTCGCAGGACGCGCAGCCGTCCGCCCCGCCCCCGAGCGCAGCGGCAGGGCCCGTGGCGGGCGCCGTTCGGCTGCTGGATATGGTCAGCGGGCCGCCGGATGTCCTCGAGCTGGCGAGTCGCCTGCTCTCCGACGCCTGGGTGGTCGAGCGCCTGGAGGATCTTCCGTCCGCCTTCGCCGGCGTCGCCGCGACGCGCCAGGGGCGGGTGTGGTTCGCGTCCTGGGGCGAGGTCCGCCAGCTGAGCGAGGGCGGCACCGAGCGCGTGCTCGCGCGTCGCAACGAACGAGACCGCCTGATCGCGACCGCGGAGCTGGCCGCGCAGACCGAGCAGGCCGCTCGCAGCGCCTGCGAGAGCGCGCTCGCGGAGGTGCGCGCGGCCGAAGACGCTCGCGGCGAGGCCGATGCGACGCTGCGCGGTTGCGAGCGCAGGCAGGCCGAGACCGGCGAGGCCAGGCGGCGCACCGAGTGGCTGATCGAGCAGCGCAGGACGGCGCCCGCCGACGGGCCGCTGGCCGTCAGGAAGGCCGAGCTCGAGGGCGAGCTCGCGGCTGAGCGCAGGCAGGGCGAGCGACTCGAGCGCGAACGGATCGAGCGGCTCGCGCGGGACGAGCGGTTGCGCCGCCAGCACGTCGCCGACAACGCCGCGGCCCCGCGGGCAGAGCGCCTGGTGGCGGCCCTGCAGAGCGCCTCAGAGGCCGTGCGGGCCCGCATGTCAGAGATCGAGCAGGAGCTCGCCGCGGACCGCCAGACGGGCGAGCAGATGGCGGCGGAGCTGCGCACATGCTCCGCGCGTGAGGCGGAGATCCAGGCGACCCTGCGCGTGGCGGGCGAGGCCGTGACGGACGCGGAGGTCTTCGCGCAGCGCCTGCGCGACCAGGCCGGTGAGGCCGAGCTCGAGCTGAGGACCGTGGCCGAGCGGCTCGGGCTGACGGCGCAGGAGGGAGTCGAGGGGGCCAACGGGGAGGATGCCGCCGAGTCGGAGCGGCTGCGGGATGAGGAGATACAGACGCTCCAGACGCGCGTGGAGCGGCTGAGGAGCCGGCGCGAGCAGCTCGGCCCCGTCAACCCGCTCGCCCAGGAGGAGCACGCCGAGGCGCTCGCGCATGTCGAGGAGCTCGAGAGCCAGCGGACGGATCTCGAGACGGCGCTGCGCGAGCTGCGCGCGGTCATCCGCGAAACAGACCGCCAGATCCAGGAGACCTTCCAGGAGACCTTCGCGGCGGCTGCACGCAACTTCGAAGAGCTCGTCGGGGACGTGTTCCCGGGTGGCTCGGGGCGCCTGCGGCTCGTGGCCGACGAGCAGGCGCCACGGCCCGTGCTCGGCGGCCAGCCGCTTCCCGGCGACGCCGAGGATGCCGAGGCGATCGAGGCGGCCGCCGAGGCCGAGGCGGAGGCGGAGATGGCGGGCGAGGAGGATCTCAGCGGGGTTGAGATCGAGATCACGCCCGCCGGCAAGGCGATGAAGCGACTCTCGCTGCTGTCCGGTGGCGAGAAGTCGATGACGGCGCTTGCGTTCGTGTTCGCCGTGTTCCTCGCGCGTCCCTGTCCGTTCTACATCCTGGACGAGGTCGAGGCGGCGCTCGACGATCTCAACCTCAACCGCTTCCTCGCGCTGCTGCGTCGCTACGCCGACCGTGCGCAGTTCATCGTGATCACCCACCAGAAGAGCACGATGGAGGCGGCGGACACGCTGTACGGCGTGTCGATGGGGCAGGACGGTGTCTCCAAGGTGCTCTCGCGGCGTCTCCCGCCCGAGCCGGAGCAGGTCTCCGAGGTCTCCGAGGTCGCTGAGGTCGCCTGAGGAAGGGTGCTGCTATCGTCGCGCGGCCCGTGGCGCGCGACTGGAGCGATCTGTTCATCACCGCCGGGTCCGCCGAGCCCGGTGGCTCGGACGATGGTGAGCTCGAGCCCTCCGAGCGTGAGGCGCCCCGCGGGCGCGGCGGCCTGTTCCGCCGGCTTCGCGAGGGCATGGCCAGGACCAGGCAGGCACTGGGGAGCGAGATCCAGGCAACGCTGTTCGGGGTTCTCGACGAGCAGACCTGGGAACGGCTCGAGGAGGCGCTGATCATGGCCGACGTCGGCGCGAGCACGACCGCGTCGGTCGTGCAGAGGCTGGAGAGCGAGGCGGCCGCGGGGGAGCTCGAGGGTGGCGAGGCGCTGAGCGAGAGGCTGATCGGCCTGCTGGCCGAGACCGCCCGGGTGGGCGACGGGCGGATCGACATCCGCGCCAAGCCGACGGTGATCATGGCGGTGGGCGTCAACGGCACCGGCAAGACGACGACGATCGGCAAGCTCGCCTGGCACCTGCGCAAGGAGTTCGGGCAGAGCGTCCTGCTGGGCGCCGCGGACACGTTCCGGGCAGCCGCCGGCGAGCAGCTGGAAGGCTGGGCGCGCCGGGCGGAATGCGAGATCGTGACCGGGCCCGAGGGGTCTGATCCGGGAGCGGTGGCCTTCGAGGCGATCGCGCAGGCGCGCAGCCGGGGCGTGGACGTCGTGATCATCGACACGGCCGGGCGCCTGCACACGCAGGACGACCTGATGGGCGAGCTCGGAAAGGTGCGCAGGGTGATCGCGCGCCAGCTGCAGGGCGCGCCGCACGAGACCCTGCTGACGCTCGACGCGACGACCGGCCAGAACGGGCTGCGCCAGGCAAAGCTGTTCGCCGAGACCGTCGACGTGACCGGCGTGGTACTCACGAAGCTCGACGGCACGGCGCGTGGAGGCATCGCCCTGGCGATCGCCTCAGAGCTCGCCCTGCCCGTCAAGTTGATCGGCATCGGGGAGTCGGTCGAGGATCTGCGGCCGTTCGACGCGGAGGACTTTGCGCGCGCGCTGATGGCTGAGAGCTAACCTGCAGGCATGGACGGTTGGATCCTCTGGCTCATCGCGGCGTGCATCCTGGGTGTGGGGGAGATGCACCAGGGGGGGTTGTATCTGCTCCCGTTCGCCCTCGGAGCGGCTCTGGCGGCGGCGGTGAGCCTGCTCGGCGTGGGCGCCTTGCTGTCTGTGGCCCTGTTCGTGCTGGCGTCGGGCATCGTCGTCGGGACGCTGCGCCCGGTGGCTCGCCGCCACCGCCGCCTGCCTCCGTCGATACGCACCGGCGCGGCCGCGCTCGTGGGTCGGCGGGCGATGGTTCTCGAGCGGATCGCCAACGACGAGGGGGTCGGCTGCGTGAGGATCGAGGGTGGCGAGGTGTGGACGGCGCGCAGCTACGACGACGACGAGGTGATCGACGCGGGCGACCGCGTCGAGGTGGTCGAAATACGGGGCGCGACGGCACTCGTGATGCACTGAGACTCGACCGCGTCAGCCGGTTTACGTGATCGAGATAGGCTGTCACGGAGGTAACCGAGAAAGGAACTCCACCCCATGGCCGCCCTGATCGTCGTCGTCGTCGTCGTCGTGTTCGTGCTGATCGTCGCGTCGCGGTCGATCCGCGTCATTCCACAGGCACGGGCGGGCGTGGTGGAGCGCCTCGGTCGCTACAGCCGCACGCTCGAGCCCGGTCTGACGATCGTCACCCCGTTCATCGATCGCGTCAAGCCGCTGGTCGACCTGCGCGAGCAGGTCGTCAACTTCGCGCCGCAGTCGGTGATCACCGAAGACAACGTCGTGGTGGGGATCGAGACCGTGCTGTATTTCACGATCACCGACCCGCGCTCGGCGAGCTATGAAATCGCCAACCCGCTGCAGGCGATCGAGCAGCTGACGGTCACGACGCTGCGAAACGTGATCGGCGGGCTCTCGCTGGAGGCGACGCTGACCGCCCGCGAGAACGTCAACACCGAGCTGCGGGTGGTGCTGGACGAGGCGACGGGCAAGTGGGGGATCAGGATCAACCGGGTGGAGATCAAGTCGGTCGACCCGCCGCCGGACATCAGGACGGCGATGGAGAAGCAGATGCGCGCCGAGCGCGACCGTCGCGCCGCGATCCTCACCGCGGAAGGCGAAAAGCAGGCCCAGATCCTCACCGCCGAGGGCGCCAAGCAGGCCGCGGTCCTCACCGCCGAGGGCGAGCGTCAGGCCGCGATCCTGCGCGCCGAGGGCGAAGCCAAGGCGATCGACACGGTCTTCACGGCTATCCACGAGGGCAAACCCGACCGCGCTCTCTTGAGCTACGAATACCTGCAGATGCTCCCCCAGCTGGCCGAAGGCGATGCGAACAAGGTCTTCGTGGTGCCCTCCGAGTTCGCCGAGGCGTTCGGCGGTATCGGCGAGGCGCTCGCCCGTCGCCTCGACGCGGGTGGACCAGCGCGCGATGCACCGCCGCAGCCGGCTGCACCCGAGGCCTGAGACGATCTCCGCCGCGCCCTGAGCGGGCCGCGGCGGCTGCGAGAATCAAGTCTTCGTGTTCGACTCACTCGCCGAGAAGCTCCAGGGAACGCTGGCCGACGTACGCCAGCGCGGGACCCTGACCGAGCAGGACGTCGACGCGGCGATGCGCGAGATCCGCCTCGCGCTGCTCGAGGCGGACGTGAACTTCAAGGTCGTCAGGCAGTTCACCGCCCAGCTGAAGGAGCGCTGTCTGGGCGCGGATGTGATCGGCAGGCTCAACCCCGGCCATCAGGTCGTGAAGATCGTCGGCGAGGAGCTGAGCGCGCTGATGGGCGGCGCCTCCGCCGGCCTCAGCTTCTCCCCGAGGCCGCCGACGGTGATCCTGATGGCCGGGCTGCAGGGCTCCGGTAAGACGACCGCCACCGCCAAGCTGGCCTCCTACCTGCGCGAGGAGCACTCCTCGACGGTCGCTGTGGCGGCGTGCGACGTGTACCGCCCCGCGGCGGTAGACCAGCTCGTCAAGGTGGGCGCCCAGGCGGGAGCGGAGGTCTACGAGCAGGGCACCGACCGCGATCCGGTCGACATCGCCGCATGGGCGCTCGAGCGGGCGAAGCGCGAGGGCAAGGACGTGCTGATCGTGGACACCAGCGGACGCCTGCACGTGGACGAGGAGCTGATGGCCGAGCTCGTGCGGATCCGCGACGCGGTGAAACCGCACAACGTCCTGCTCGTCCTCGACGCGATGACCGGCCAGGACGCGGTGAACGTCGCCGAGAGCTTCTCCGCGGCCGTTCAGTTCGACGGGGTCGTCATGAGCAAGCTCGACGGGGATGCCCGCGGTGGCGCGGCCCTGTCGGTCAAGGCGGTCACGGGCAGGCCGATCCTGTTCGCCTCCACCGGGGAGAAGCTCGACCAGTTCGAGCGCTTCCACCCCGACCGCATGGCCCAGCGGATCCTCGGCATGGGCGACGTGATGAGCCTGATCGAGAAGGTCGAGCGGCAGTTCGACGAGACCGACGCGCTGGCGCTCGAGCGCAAGCTGAGGCACAACGAGTTCGGGCTGGACGACTTTCTCGACCAGCTGAAGACGGTTCGCAAGATGGGCCCCTTGACGAACCTGCTGGGCATGATTCCCGGGTTCGGCGGCCAGCAGCTCAAGAACATGAAGCTCGACGAGCGTGAGCTCGACCGGATCCAGGCGATCATCCTGTCGATGACGCCGCAGGAGAGACGCCGCCCGGAGCTGATCAAGGGATCGCGCAGGCTGCGGATCGCGCGGGGCTCCGGGACGAACGTCCAGCAGGTCAACCGGCTCGTCAAGCAGTTCGGCCAGATGCGCAAGGTGATGCGCCAGGTCGGGCGCGGCAAGATGCCGGATATCGGCGCGCTCATGCGCAACGCGCGCTGACGCCCGCCGCAAGGGACCTGCGCCGGGCGACCGCACCGTCTAAGCTCTGACGCAGAGATTCAGTCTCCCAATTGCGTTCAGCACCAGAGAGGAAAACGTGGCAGTCAGGCTCAGGCTCACGCGAGTGGGCGGCAAGAAGGACCCGATGTGGCGCGTCGTCGTCGCCGACCAGCGCTCTCCCCGCGACGGCCGGGTGATAGAGACGATCGGCCACTACAACGCGCAGACGAACCCGTCGACGATCGTGATCGACGAGGAGCGTGCGCGCAGCTGGCTGGCCCGCGGCGCGCAGCCCTCGAACACCGTGCGCAAGCTGCTGCGAATCCAGGGCATCGAGACCCGGACCGGCTAGCAGCCCGACGCGCGGTATGGAGATGCCCACCGGGAACCCCAAGCGGCTCTTGGAATACCTCGCCGAAGGTCTTGTCGACGATCCCGACGCCGTTGCGGTCGAGCAGTTCGAGGAGGACGACGGTACGATCGTGCTCGAGCTCTGCGTCGCGGCCGGCGACTACGGGCGCGTGATCGGACGGGGCGGGCGCACCGCCCACGCGCTGCGCACCGTCGTGAAAGCAGCTGCAGCCGGCGAGGGAAGCCACGTGCTCCTCGACATCGTCGATTGACCAGCCGGCCCGGCGAGCCAGAGTCCGGCGCGAGCGGTGAGGGCGCCACGGTCGGTCTGCCGGCGGGGCGGGTCGGTCGCCCGCACGGACTGGATGGGAGCTTCTACGTGACGCGCCCACGCGCCAGGCTGCTGACGCTCGGCGCAGAGGTGACCGTGGCGGGCAGGACCGCGCCGATCGTACGCCGCGCGGGGACCGAGCAGCGGCCGATTGTGCGCCTGCAGGGCATCGAGGATCGCTCGGGCGCCGAGGATCTGCGCGGCGCCGAGCTGACCGTCGACAGTAGCGACGCCCCGGCGCTTGGAGAGGGCGAATGGTGGGCGCGCGAACTGGAGGGATGCGCCGTTCTCGACGGGGAAGAGCTGCTCGGAATCGTCAGCCGGCTGGTCGAGCTCCCCTCGTGCGAGGCGCTCGAGGTGCTGCCCGCCCACGGCGGAGAGCCGCTGCTCGTGCCGATGGTCAAAGACGCCGTGCGCAGCGTCCAGCCGGCGGAGCGGCGGATCGAGGTCAACCTCGACTTCCTGAACCTGCAGGCCAGGCCGCAGGCGGCGCCCGCCCCCGGGACGCGCGGCGAGGAGGGAGGACGCCGGTGAACCTGGACGTGTTCACGCTGTTCCCCGAGTGGTTTGAGTGGTTCGGCTCCCAGCGCCACGTCAGCAACGCTGTGGCCGGGGGATCGCGTCTTGCCTACGTGAACATGCGCGATCACACGCCATTGAGCGGGGGACAGGTCGACGACACGCCATTCGGAGGCGGTGCAGGCATGGTGCTGCGCGTGGATGTCCTCGACAGCGCGCTGCGTGCGCACTATGGCGTGGACCCGGTGGAGCTGCGCGCGCAGCGCCGCGTGATCGCGCTCGCGCCGGGCGGGAGGCTGCTGGACGACGCGTTGGTGAACGAGCTCGCGGCCGAGCCCGCGTTGACGTTGCTGTGCGGGCGCTACGAGGGCTTCGACGAGCGCATCCTCGAGCATTTCGCAAGCGACGTGATCTCGATCGGCCGCTATGTGCTGAGCGGGGGAGAGCTCGCGGCGATGGTCATCTGCGACGCCGTGCTGCGCAAGCTCCCCGGCTCGCTCGGGCACGCGGAATCAGCGGCACAGGAGTCGTTCAGCGTCGCGCTCGACGGCCACCCGGAGTATCCCCACTACACCCGACCGGCCGAGTATCGCGGCTGGCGGGTTCCGGAGATCCTGCTGTCCGGACACCACGAGCGCATCGATCAGTGGCGGCGCGAGCGCAGCCGTGAACGGGGCGCTGAGGCCGGCCCAGAACCGGGCGGGCCGTGAAGCCGTCCTCGCGGTGAGGCGGGGTGGGCTGGCGGTTCGCTACCATTGCTCCCTCGCGCTGGCCGAGCGCCCCGTCCCGGGGCCTGCAGGAATCGACAGGCGCGCCTCCTTCACGTTATGAGCAGCGTCATCGCAACCATCGAGCGCGCGCAGCTGCGCCGCGTTCCCAACTTCGCGCCGGGCGACCGCGTGAAGGTCCACTTCCAGGTCATCGAGGGCGCCCGCAGCCGTATTCAGGTGTTCGAGGGCGTGGTCATCAAGCGTCAGGGGCACGGCGCGCGTGAGACGTTCACCGTGCGCAAGCAGTCTTTCGGCGTTGGAGTGGAGCGCACGTTCCCCGTGCACTCCCCCAAGATCGAGCGCATCGAGCTCTCGGCACGCGGCGATGTCCGCCGCGCAAAGCTCTATTACCTGCGGGATCGCGTCGGCAAGCGCGCGCGTGTGCGCGAGCGCCGCTACACGGGTCCCGAGGAGGTCGTCCGGCCGGGCCTGTTGCATGAGCCCACCGAGGCGACCGACGCAGACGGTATGACCGCGGAGGAGGCGGTCGCCGAGGTCACCCTCGATCCACAGATCGAGGGTGCGGTCGTCGAGGACGGCGTAGGCGAGCAGGCCGCCTCGACAGAGGATGGGGTCGCGGGCGCGGCCGAGGCGGCGCCGGAGCCCCAGATACCCGCACAGGCTCCTCCCTCGGCAGCGGACGCGCCCGATAGGACCTCTGATGCCGGTGACGCCTCAGACGGCGCTCCCGCCGGCGACCAGCCAGCGTGAGCACCGGCGCGAAGACCGGCAAGACGCGCTCGAAAACGCTCACGAGCTCGCTCGTCGAGCTTGTCGTGATCGTTGCGGTGGCGCTCGGCCTCGCGCTCGGCATCCAGGCGCTCGTCGTCAAGCCATATCGGATCCCCAGTGGCTCGATGGAGCCGACCCTCGCGGTCGGCCAGCGCGTGCTGGTCAACCGGATCGGCATGGACTTCTCAGAACCGCACGTCGGCGAGATCGTCGTCTTCCACCCCCCCGAAGGCGCCGAGCAGGAGCAGTGCGGACCGACCCCTCACGTCGTCAGGCTCGGCGGCGAAGCCTGCTCGCAGCCGGTACCGCAGAAATCGAGCGTGAACTTCATCAAGCGGATTGTCGGTGGCCCGGGCGACACGATCTCGATCGTCGAAGGGCACGTGACCCGCAACGGGGTGCGCGAGAAGGACTCCTACATCAAGCCGTGCGGCCCCAGTCCGCAGTGCAGCTTCCCCAAGCCGATCAAGATTCCGGCCGGTCACTGGTTCATGATGGGCGACAACCGTGGCGAATCCGACGACAGCAGGTTCTGGGGACCCGTCCCCACCGGTTGGATCATCGGGGGAGCCATCGCCACCTACTGGCCCCCCGGCCGGATCGGGTTCCTCTAGGGCGGGCGTCCCGGCGGAGGGCGACGTGATGGGGGTCTCATCACGTGGCTCCGCCTCTTCGGCCCGTTCGCGGCGCCGCCGGCGCCGGGCCGGGAGCGGCCAGCGCCTGTTCGCGTTCGACCGTCGCCTCGGCGTGCGTCTGATCGCGGGGGCCGATGAGGCCGGGCGCGGTTGCCTGGCCGGTCCGCTTGTGGCCGCCGCGGTTCTGTTCGACTGCGAGGCGCTCACGACCCGCGATCTGCGCTCGCTGAGCGCGCTGAACGATTCCAAGCAACACAGCGCGGAGGCCCGCGAGGAGCTCTACCCGCTCGTGCTGCGCAGCGCCGCGCGCATCCACATCGTCTCGCGCTGCGTGCGCGGGATCGATGCCCGCGGCCTGCACAAGACGAACCTCGCGGCTCTGCGTGACGCGCTGCGCGGAGTCAGCGACGGCGTCCCCGGCGAGGTGCTGTGCCTGGTGGACGGCTTCTCGGTGGCCGCGTTCGAGCGTCCCCAGCGCGCGATCATCGACGGCGACGCCACGAGCGCGGCGATCGCGGCGGCGTCGATCGTCGCCAAGGTCACCCGCGACCGTTACATGCGTCACGCGGACGTCCAGCACCCCGGCTGGAGCTTCGCCGAGCACGTCGGCTACTCCACGCCCTCGCACCGCGAGGCGATCCTGCGCCAGGGGGTCTCGCCGCTGCACAGGATGTCCTTCCAGTCGCTCGCCTACCAGCAGCTCGCGCTGTAGCACTACCACGCCGCCTCGACGTGGTCGAGTCGCAGCAGCCGGTCCTGCTCATCGACGATCAGCCCGACGGCGTCAAAGCGGATCGTGCGCGCCGTCGGGCGGTCCGGCTGCTCGTCACTCAGCCACGCGGTCGCCAGGCGCCGCAGCCTCGCCCGCTGACGGGGCCGCAGCCCCGCCAGGGGCTCCTGTGCCGCAGCGAGGCGACGACGCGTGCTGATGCGACGCGACTTGACCTCCGCGAACACCAGCGTCTGTCCGTCGAAGGCGATCAGGTCGATCTCGCCGTAGCGGGTGCGCACGTTGCGCGCGACCACGGAGAACGCGAGCCGCTCGAAGTGGGCCGCCGCGAGATCCTCGCCCAGGCGCCCGAGCGCGCGGCGGCGGTCCGGGCTCCGGCGGCCCGGCCGAGGACAGGTGGGTCGATGCGGGGCTGTCTCGCTGCGCACGACTCTCCACGCTACGGCGGTCGATGTGACGTGAGCCGTCGATCCGTGTCGATTTCGTGTGCCGGTCGTGACAGAAGTGTGTGCTCGGCGGGGGGCGGGGGGCCGGATGATCACGGCACTGCGAGCGCGATGCGGCCGCCCGACGCGCTGAGACCCGCGGCGGTGAGCGCATGTGCGGTCGCGCTCGCGTAGCCTCCGGTCCGTGGCCGAGGATCACGAGAATGCAGGCTCCGCCGGGCGCGCGGGCGTCACAGATGAGCGGGCGGCGGACGGCCCGGGCGAGGACGGCCGACCCGATGGGCCGCGCTCGCTCGACGGCATCACGCGCTTCATCGGCCTGCGCTGGGACGATCCTCAGACGGTCCGGCTGGAGATCCGCCCCGAGCTGATCAACCAGGGCGGGCTGCTCTCCGGCGTGGCCACCTACGCGATGGTCGACTACTGCATGGGCTCGACCCTGTGGGCCCACACCACCGAGCTGGAGCGCATCGCGACGATCAGCATCGCGGTCAACTACATCCAGACGGCCGTCGAGGGTGAGATCGTGTGCCGCACGACGCTCGACCGGCGCAACCGCACGACCGCGGTGATGCGCAGCGAGGTGACGCACGAAGACGGGCGGGTGCTCGTCACGGCGATCGGCAGCTACTCGATCTTCCCCGTGCGCAAGCCTCCGTCCATCGCCGGCGGGCACCCGCCCGTCCAGGCCGCTTGAGACCGAGCGGCGACCCGTCACGCCCGCCGATTGCGGGCGCCGATCGATCCCCGGGCGATCGAGTATCCGCGCGCACCCCCAGGGTGCTGACGATCGCGGGCTCTGACTCCGGCGGCGGCGCCGGGATCCAGGCCGATCTGAAGGCGTTCGCCCGGTGCGGAGTGCACGGCATGAGCGCGATCACCGCGATAACCGTGCAGAACACCGTCGAGGTCCGCTCGGTCCATCCGGTGGCGGGCGACGTCGTCCTGGCGCAGGTCCGGGCGGTCCTCGCGGACATCGGCGTCGACGCGGTGAAGGTCGGCATGCTCGGCACCGCCGAGGTGACGCTCGCCGTCGCTCGCGCGCTCGATGAGCTGCCACCCGGCACGCCCGTGGTGGTTGACCCCGTGATGGTGTCCGAGTCGGGCGCTCGCCTGCTGGAGCCCGAGGCCCAGCGCGCGCTGATCGCCGAGATCCTGCCCCGCGCGACCGTGCTCACGCCAAACCTTCCAGAGGCGCGGGTGCTCGCCGGCGAGCCGCCGCGCTCCGCGGAGCGGGAGGAGGACGAGGAGGTCGAGGCCCTGGCCAGGGCGGTGCTCGCGCTCGGCCCTCGGGTGGTCGTGCTCACAGGCGGGCATCGCGCGCATCCGAGCGACCTGTTCCTCGACTCGCTCGGCGACGGGTCGGCGGTGAGCATCGAGGGGGAGCGTCACCCTGACGGCGCCGCGCACGGCTCGGGCTGCACCCACTCCTCGGTGCTCGCCGCACAGCTCGCCCTCGGCCGATCGCCGCTACAGGCAGCGCGCACGGCACGCGCGCTCGCGGGAGCGGCGGTCGCGAACGGGCTGCGCGACATCGGCGAGGGTGCCGGTCCGGTCGACGTCCTCGACCTCGCACGCATGCGTGGGAGCTGACGAGCACGCACCGCCGGTTTGCCATAATCGGTGCACGATGAAGCTGCTGCGCATGAAGGCCGGCCATGGCGAGATCGTGCTCGCCGAGGGCGACGTGAAGGTGCCGCAGGACGAACGCAGGCTGATCGAGGCGTTCCGCCGCGAGCTCGACCAGGGCATGTGGGCCGCCGTTCCGACCGAGACGGCCGGCGGTCGCCGCGAGGCGGAGCTCGTCAAGAGCTTCGCCGAAGTGCCGCGGGACAGCGAGCGCGTGATCTTCTTCCCACGGGCCGCCGGCGGCTCGGCCCCGGCCGCCTCCTAGCGCCGATGGTGCTCGCGCTGGGCACCGGCGCGGTCGTCCTCGTGGTGCTCGTCTGGGAGCTCATGCGACCCACGCTCAAACGCGCCGTGGTGCGGTTGCGCCTCAGCCGGGCCGCGCACCGGCTCTCAAGCGCATCGACGCGATATGACCCCGGCCGCGAGCGTCGCGCCGAGCAGCGCGCACGCGCGCTCCTGCGCTCGTGCATCGCCGAGGACGACTGGGCGATGTACCGCGATCTCGGCTTCCTGCGCGTATGGGGCGGCCTCGGCGATCGCGACACCGGCGCGCGGGCCGCCTACGCCTATCTGATCTACCCGCACAAGCCGATCGTCGCCTACGTGCCCGAGACCGGAGAGCTCTTGAACGAGTACTGCGTCGCCTTCCCCGACCACTCAAAGCCCTACGGCAGCGCGCGGCTGCCCCAGTCTGACGACGTGCTGGCCAAGTGGATGGCGCTGACCGCTGACGAGCGCCGTCTGATCGGCGAGGCGAACATGCATCTCCCGGGCCGTCAGATCGAGCCCGACCGGGTCCGCCGGGACGTCGTCCGCCTGGCCGGGTGGGAGCGCCAGCGTGGCGGCCATCCGGCCGGTAGTGTGCGCACCGCGTGAGCCCGACCGGAGCCTTCGACGTCAAGCACAAGAGCCGCGCCCTGACCGAGGGGCCCGAGCGGGCGGCCGCTCGCGCGTACCTCCACGGCATCGGCTTCTCGGCCGAGGATCTCGCCAAGCCGATCGTGGGCGTGGCGCACTCGTGGATCGAGACGATGCCCTGCAACTTCAATAACAGGGTGCTCGCCGCGAAGGTCAAGCAGGGCATCCGTGCAGCCGGCGGCACGCCCATGGAGCTCAACACGATCGCCATCTCCGACGGGATCACCATGGGCACCGCGGGCATGCGCGCGTCGCTGGTCTCACGCGAGCTGATCGCCGACTCGATCGAGCTGGTCGCCTCGGCCCACCTGTTCGACGCGGTGGTCGCGATCTCCGGCTGCGACAAGACGATCCCGGGCGCCGTCATGGCGCTCGCGCGCCTGGACGTGCCCGCCCTGATGCTCTACGGCGGCTCGATCCGCCCCGGCCGGTTCAAGGGCCGCGAGGTGACGATCCAGCAGGTGTTCGAGGCCGTCGGCGCTCACGCGGCGGGCAAGATCACCGAGGAGGAGCTCCATGAACTGGAGGAGGTCGCCTCGCCGGGCGCGGGCGCATGCGGCGGCCAGTTCACGGCGAACACGATGGCGATGGCCTTCGAGGTGCTGGGCATCTCGCCGGCGGGCACCGCGATGGTGCCGGCCGAGGACGGGCGCAAGCTGCAGGTCGCCGTCGAGGTCGGCGAACTGGTGATGGACGTGCTGCGTCGAGGGCAGCGCCCGAGCGACATCATCACCAAGGAGGCGCTCGAGAACGCGATCGCCGCGATCGCGATGAGCGGCGGCTCGACCAACGGTGTGCTCCACCTGCTCGCCGTCGCCAAGGAAATCGGCGTGCCGCTGGCGATCGACGAGTTCGACCTCATCTCCGAGCGCACCCCGCTGCTCTGCGACCTGCAGCCGGGCGGCCAGTACGTCGCGACCGACCTGTATGAGGCGGGCGGCGTGCCACTCGTCCTGAAGCGCATGCGCGACGCGGGCGTCCTGCACTCAGACTCCGCGACGGTCACCGGCCGCACGATCGGCGAACACGCCGACGAGGCGCAGGAGACCGACGGTCAGCGCGTCGTGCGCCCGCTGGAGGAACCGCTGAAGACGACGGGCGGGTTCGCGATCCTGCGCGGCAACATCGCCCCCGACGGCTGCGTGGTCAAGCTGGCGGGCCACGAGCGCCGAGCCCACACCGGTCCGGCTCGAGTGTTCGACGGCGAGGAGGCGGCGATGGCCGCGGTGCTCGCGCACGAGATCAACGAGGGCGACGTGATCGTGATCCGCGGTGAGGGCCCCGCGGGCGGGCCGGGAATGCGCGAGATGCTCGCCGTCACCGCCGCGCTGGTCGGCGAGGGACTGGGGGAGACCGTGGCGCTGATCACAGACGGGCGCTTCTCCGGCGCCACCCACGGCTTCATGGTCGCCCACATTGCGCCGGAGGCCGTCAGGGGCGGGCCGATCGGCGCCCTGGCGGACGGCGACGAGGTCACCATCGACGTGGACACTCGCGCCATCGACGTATCGCTCACAGCCACGCAGATCGCCGAGCGACTGAGCGCATACACGCCCGGGCCGCGCGCCGACGAGCACGTCGACGTGGCGATCCAGAAGTACGCCAAGCTCGTCGGCAGCGCCGCCGAGGGCGCCGTCACCAGCTGAGGCTACTCGCTGAGGAAGTCCCTCAGCAGGGCGTTGAACGCCGCGGGACGCTCGAGCATCGCCATGTGTCCGGTGTCCTCGAAGATGACCCTGCGCGAGTTCGGGATCAGTTCGGCGAACACGTCGGCGTCGCGGACGTCGATCAGCCGGTCGCAATCGCCCCACACGATCAGCGTCGGGCAGGCGATCTCGCCCAGACGATCGCGGAAGTCATATTCGAGAACCGCCTCAAGCGCCGCCAGGAAGCCCGGCTTGCCTGCGCCGCGCAGCTGCTCGGCGGCGAGCGCCGCCGGCAGGCGGCTCGGATGGCGGACCACCACGTTCAGGGCGGCGTCGCGCAGCCGCGCCCGTCGCGCGACCGTGTCGGATTTCGACGCGACCCACGCCCCGCCCGCGGCGAGGATCCTCTCCATGCGCCGGAGGCTCGGAACGGCTCGCGCGACGTGGGGCTCGCCGGTCGTGGAGATGCCGGCGGCGGAGATGAGCACCAGGCGCTCCACCCGCTGCGGGAACGCGATCGCGAGCTCAGCCGCGATGAAGCCGCCCATCGAGTTGCCCACGACCGCCGCGGCGTCGATGGAGAGCTCGTCGAGGAGCCGCTCGAGCAGGCGCGCATAGCCCGAGATCGAGATCTCCCGGTCTCCCAGCGGTGAGCTTCCGAAGCCGGGCAGGTCGAGCGCGAGCACACGGCGCTCGGTTGCGAAGACGGGGACCTGCTCGAGCCAGTTGGGCCAGGAACCGGACAGTCCATGGATGAACACGAGCGGGGGGCCCTCACCCATTTCGATCGTGTTGACCGCCCGGCCGTCCGCGACAACCCAACGCTGATGGGCGCGCCAGTCGATGTCAAGCCACTCAGAGCGCCCCACGGGTCCGTAGGCGGCCGCCTCGAGGGAGGGCACTCGGGTGGTGTTCGGGGCTGCGTGCGGAGGGGTGCCCATGGCCGTAAATCTACTCCAGCAGGACATAATTCTGTGAATGTCCAGCCGCCCGGTGAGTCGACAGGGAGCTCCCGCGGGAAGGCGGTGCAACGGTGGCGGCGAAATAGGCCTCGCCATGAGCAACGATCCAGACCTCACCGTCGAGGCTCGCACGCCGCTCGAGCGAGCCTGGGCCGAGGCGGCCGCGCTGCTCGACGAGGACCTGAGACGGCGCGACTCAGCCGAGCGCACGCGCCGCGCCTACGCGGTCGATCTGCGCCAGTTCGCGAGCTGGACGACCGCTCAGAGCCTGTCGCCCGCGGATGTCGGCCCCAAGGACGTGCGCCGCTTCATCGCTCACCTGTCACAGGGCGGCGCCGCCCCGAGCACCTCGGCGCGCAAGCTCGCCGCCCTGCGAGCCCTGTTCGCCAGCCAGCGCGAGCACGGGTACGTCGCGCAGAACCCCGCCGACCTGGTTTCCACGCCGCGACGGGCCGATCATCTTCCGCGCGTCCTCTCCGCACGCGAGGCCGCCAGTCTCCTGGACGGCATCCCCGCGGCGAATCCCCTCGAGCAGCGTGACCGGGCGATGTTCGAGCTGGCCTATTCCTGCGGGCTGCGAGCCGAGGAGATCGTGTCGCTGAGGATCTCAGACATCGATCACGACTCCGAGCAGGTGCGGGTCGAGGGCAAGGGGCGCAAGACGCGCTTCGTCCCCGTAGGTGAGCCAGCGATGGCGGCCGTGAGGCTGTATCTGGAGCGCGCCCGCGGTGCGCTGCAGGCGCCGGCGGATGCCAACGGGACGGTCCCGGCGCCCGGGGAGCGGGGAACGCGCGCCCACTCGGGCGACGGCTCGGCTCGTGCGCTGTTCCTCAGCAAGACCGGACGGCCGCTCGGCACGAGCGACGTGAGGCGCAGGCTGCGCACCTGGACGGCACGTGTCGGCGTGGCCGAAGGCAGCTCGCCGCACGCGCTGCGCCACAGCTTTGCGACGCACCTGCTGGACGGCGGAGCGGACCTGCGCAGCATCCAGGAGATGCTCGGGCACGCGAGCGTGTCGAGCACCCAGATTTATACTCGGGTAGAGTCCGCCAGGCTTAGAAGCGCGTATGCGCGCAGTCACCCTCGGGCCTGAAACAGGGGGAAATAGCCCTGGAGACGAACGTCAAACCGATCGAGCTGCGCGAACTGTGGCGGCGATATAAGAACGAAGGCGATAATCGGGTCCGCGAGCGGCTCGTCGTCGCCTACTCGCCGCTGGTCAAGTACGTGGCGGGTCGCACCGCCGCGGGGCTGCCTCCGCATGTGGAGGAGGCGGATCTGATCTCCTATGGCCTCGTCGGTCTCATCTCCGCGATCGAGCGGTTCGACCTCTCGCGGGACATCAAGTTCGAGACCTACGCGATCATGAGGATCAAGGGCGCGATCATCGACGAGCTGCGCTCGCTCGACTGGGTGCCCCGCAGCGTACGGGCGCGCGCCCGCGAAGTCGAGCGCGCGAACGCGAAACTCGAGCATGCCCTGCAGCGGGCTCCGACCGACGAGGAGATCGCTGCCGAGATGGGCATAACGGTGGCGGAACTGAACGAGTCGCTGCTCGCGATCTCGCACTCCTCGATCGTCGCCCTGGACGAGCTGTGGAGCGTCTCGGACTCCAGCGGCGACCAGGTCTCCCTGATGGACACGATCGAGGATCCGGGGGCGCCCGACCCGGCGAAGGCGCTCGATCTCGGCGACCTGAAGGACAGGATCGCCGATTCGATCGCCAAGCTGCCCGAGCGCGAGAAGCTCGTGATCGCCCTCTACTACTACGAGAACCTGACCCTTCGCGAGATCGGAGAGGTCCTGGGTGTGACCGAGTCGCGCATCTCCCAGATGCACACCAAGGCGGTGCTGCGACTTCGCTCGCGGATGCAGGAGGAGTCCTTCGACGACTGATCTCGCGCAGGTGGTGGGACGCGGCGGCGCCCTCACCGGCCTGGCGTGAGCGGGGCGACGGCGGTATCGTGCTCGCACCCGGAGAAGGAGATTCCAGTGCACCCAGCAGCGGACCGCATTCGCAACGTCGCCCTGGTCGGCCATCGAGGATCGGGCAAGACCTCCTTGCATGAGGCGCTCCTGTTCGAGGCGGGGGTGACGAAGCGGCTCGGCTCGGTGCCTGACGGCGGCACGGTCTCCGACTCCGACCCCGACGAGCAGGCACGCCAGATGTCGATCTCGGTGGCGCTAAGCTCGCTGGACTGGCACGGGCGCAAGATCAACGTGCTCGACACACCCGGCGACCCGAGCTTCGTGGCCGATGCGCTCGGGGCGCTGCGCGTGTGCGAGTCGGCCGTGTTCGTGATCAACGCCGTGATGGGCGTCGAGGTCTCCACGAGCCGCCTGTGGGCACGCGCAGCCGAGCTGGACATCGCGCGGATGCTGTTCGTGAACATGCTCGATCGCGAGCGAGCCGACTTCTTCCGCGCGCTCGAGCAGGTCAAGCGTGCCTTCGGACCGCATGCCGTGGCGACCGAGATCCCGATCGGCTCAGAGCACGAGGTCGAGGGAGTGATCGACCTCGTCGACATGAAGGCCTTTCGCCAGGACTCCTCCGAGCGCGCGGCCTGGAGCGAGATCCCGATTCCCGACGCTCAGGCGCAGCTCGCGCAGGAGTATCGCGAGAAGCTGATGGACGAGATCTGCGAAGTGTCCGATGCGCTGATGGAGCGCTACCTGGAGGGGGCGGAGATCTCGCACGAGGAGATCGTCGAAGCCCTCAAGGAGGGCACCAACCACGGCAAGATCTTCCCCGTCGTCTGCGGCGTCGCGACGCGCAACCTCGGCACCTCGCGCCTGTTGGACGCGATCGTGGAGGACCTGCCCTCGCCGGTGAAGCACGGCGCCCTGAAGGTCGGCGAGATCGAGCTCGAACCGGCAGAGGAGAAGGAGCTGTTCGCCTACATCTTCAAGACGAGAGCCGATCAGTTCGCGGGGCGGATCAACCTGCTACGCGTCTACCAGGGGGTGATGCGCGCAGACAGCCAGGTGCTCAACACGCGTGCGCACGCCAAGGAGCGGATCGGCCAGCTGATCGTGTTCGCCGGTAAGGAGGCCGTGCACGTGCAGGAGTTCGGCCCCGGCGACATCGGCGCGGTGGCCAAGCTCAAGGAGACGCGCGCCGGCGACTGGCTCGCCGCGCGGGACGAGCCGATCGAGATGCCGCGGCTGAAGCTGCCGGCTCCGGTGATGGCCTTTGCGGTGGAGCCCAAGAACAGAGGGGATGAGGACAAGGTGTTCGCCTCGCTGCGGCGGCTGCAGGAGGAGGACCCCACGATCGACCTGCACCGCGATCAGCAGACGGGAGAGCAGATCGTCGCCGGGCTCTCGCAGGTGCACGTCGAAGTGATCGTCGATCGCCTGCACGACCGTTTCGGCGTCGACGTCATGCTCAAGCCGCCCCGCGTGCCCTACCAGGAGACGATCCGCAGCTCCGCCACCGCCCACGGTCGCCACAAGAAGCAGTCGGGCGGTCGCGGCCAGTTCGGCGACTGTCACATCGAGATCGCGCCGCTCCCGGCCGGCGAGGGCTTCGAGTTCGTGGACAACATCAAGGGCGGCGTGATTCCGCACTCATTCATCCCGGCCGTCGAGAAGGGCGTGCGCGAGGCGATGGCAGCAGGTGTGCTCGCGGGCTACCCCGTCAAGGATGTCCGGGTGCGCCTCTTCGACGGCGCCCACCACTCCGTCGACTCCTCTGAGATCGCCTTCAAGCTGGCTGGCCTACAGGCGATGAAACATGCCCTGGAGCAGGCGGAGCCGGTGCTGCTCGAGCCGATCATGCTCGTGACGTTGTTGGTCCCCGACGAATGCGTGGGCGAAGTGATCGGCGACCTGAACGGCCGCCGCGGTCGCCCGCAGGGGATGGAGCCCGTCGGCGCGATGACGGAGATCAAGGCCGAGGTGCCGATGGCCGAAGTGCTCGCCTACGCCCCCGACCTGCGCTCCATCACGGCCGGTCAGGGCGACTACACCCTGGAGTTCCTGCGCTACGAGGAGATGCCCGGACACCTCGCGCAGAAGGTCGTCGAGGACGCGACTCAGGAGCGCACGGCCGCCCACGCATGAGCGAACCGCGCCGCGTCGCCGACGGCGCCCGACTACCCTCACAGCAGGATGGCCACACGCACGATCATCACCTCACAGCCCGATGTCGCCTGCGACGTGTGTGAGCGGCGGCTGCTGCGCGGCGAGCAGCCCGACATCTTCCTGGCCGCCGGGCGACGCCGAACCGTGTGCGAGCTTTGCGCTCCGCGGGCCGCCCACGAGGGGTGGATGCGCGAGCGCGACAGCCAGTCGGTCAGCCTGCCGCCGATGCGCTCCCGGCGTGGAAGAAGCCTGTTCGACCGGCTGCGCCAGGTGGGCAGGCCGGCCGGTGTGGCCGAGCCGGTGGCGGGCGGCTCGGAGGATCGCGAGCCCGAGCCCTACGACTTCCTCGACGGCCCCTCACGGCCGAGCGCCGAGCCGGTGCCCGCGGTCACGCGCGGGGGCTCGAAAGTTGGCGAGGGACACGGTGCATCGACGTTGAGCCGCGAGGCGGCCGCCATGCAACAGGTCGCCCCCGAGCCCCCGTCATATCTCGACCGTGCAATCGAGGTGTTCAACGCGAGCGAGTTTCCGCGGCGCGTGGCCGGCGTCGCGCGCTCGCTGGGCGCCCCTGCGGTCAACGTTCGCTCCGCCGAACACCTCGAAAGCGTCGTCGTCCTGGTGGTCGCATGGGAGTTGTGCTGGTACCGCTACGAGGTCGATCTCAGCGAAGAGGGCGCGAGGGCGCGCGTCATCGCCCAGGGGGCCGAGCTCGGCGAGCTCGCGCCCGAGGAGCGTCAGGCGAATGCTCTGGCGGAGCAGTCCGGAACGCTGTTGCTGTCGGTCCGCTAGCTTCGACCGAGCGCCTTGATTATTGGCGGGCGCAGAGTAAGATCGATGAGGAGATGATCTACTGCGTCGTGCCCAAGCCAATCGCTGACGAGCTCTATCCAAAGCTCGTCGAGCACTACAAGGACGACGCGAACGTCACGGTGATCATCGACCGACGCGAGTTCGACCGTCGTGCCCGCTTCGGACATCCGAGGGCGTTCGGCGCCGACGAGGGATCTCAGCGGCGCATCGTGCGCGACCGTCGCCGCGCGCGTGTCGCCGGCGACCTCCTGCCGCTCGCGCGCGTCTCCTAGACCGACGGCTCCGTCCCACGCGGTTTGCATGATCCCGCCGCGATGAAGGTGACCGTGCACGTTGACGGCGGCTCACGGGGCAACCCCGGTCCCGCGGCGGCTGCCTGCGTCATCACATCGGCGAACGGGGAGGTGATCAGAGAGCATTCTCAGCTGCTCGGACGGGCGACCAACAACGTGGCCGAGTACCGTGCCCTGCTGCTGGGCCTTGAATGCGCGCGCGAGCTCGGGGCGAGCGAGGTCGACGTCGTCGGTGACTCCGAGCTGATCGCCAAGCAGGTGGGGGGCGCCTACAAGGTCAAGCACGAGGCGATGCGCCCGCTGTACCTGGAGGCGATGGAGGCCCTGAGCAGATTCGAGCGCTGGTCGATACGGACCGTGGGGCGCGCTCACAACGCGCACGCGGACGCCCTCGTCAACGCGGCGCTGGATCAGGCGCGCGCGAGCGGCGAAGGCTAGTGTCCTGAGGACACCAGATCCTCGGTCCCACGGCCCTGGCTTTCAGCGCAGCGGGGCCGCCGAGCGCGCGATCACGAGCATCTGCTCGTTGGTGAGATCCTCGAGCAGCGTGTTGGTGACCCAGTAGAGCACCGGGCCCTCGCGCCAGGCCACCGTGTGAATGTGGCTGCCATCAGCGAAGATCCTGTATGCGATGGCGCCGATCTTGCGAGTTTCGGTGGGGTGGGCGACGAGCGGAGGGTTCAGCCAGTCGGTGCCCTCGAGGTCGTAGTAGCCGCCGAGGCCGTTCTGCTGGAAGGGGACGACGTAGGCGTGACGCAGATGGTTGTCGTTGTCGAGGAGGGTGTAGGCGCGCACCGGCTGCTGAACCGCCGGGCCCGTCTGCAGCGAGGGATACAGGACACGGAAGGGGACGTTGACGGCGGCCTTGACGAGTTCGTCCTGGCCCGAAGAGGACGCGGGATAGAGACCCAGTGACGCGGCGCTTGAGGTGCGCGAGCTACTCGCGTGACCCCGTGCATGGCCGCGGTTCGCCCTGGGCGGGGGGCTGCTCGGCTTCGGTGCGCTGACCTTCTGCTCGCCGTAGAGGAAGTCATTGAGGGTGGCTTGCGCCAGCGCCGGCGTGGTCGTCACGAAGGACTGGTGCTTGAGCGGGTAGTTGCCGTCGGCGACCCGGAACTTGACCTGGCGCAGCGGCTTGCTTTGTGAGAATCCGACGAGCTTGGCGAGCTGGATCACCTGATCCGCGGAGGAGCTGAATCCGGCTGTGACGATCGCCCGGCCGACGGCTTTTGCGACGGTGTCGATCTGGCCGATGGCGTTTTCGGGTGAGATCTGCTCGCGCAGGTTGCGCAGGAAGTCCTGCTGGCGGGCGACCCGCACGAAGTCGGAGTCGTGGTGGCGGTAGCGCACGTAGCTGAGCGCGTTGTTGTAGCAGAGCTTCTGGTAGCCGGGCTGGAGGTTGATTTCCGAATATTCTTCTCCGCCTTCGCCCTGGAGGTGGAGGTAGCGGTGGTCCACGTTGATGTAGACGCAGCCGAGCGTGTCGACGACCTTGATGAAGCCCGCGAAGTTCACGTCGACGATGCCGTTCAGCTTCAGGGCGGGGAACACTTCGCGCTTGATCGTTTCGGCCGCCAGCACCATCGAGCCCCTGGTGCCGCCGAGTATCGCGCCGTATGTATATGCGGCGTTGATCTTTTCCTGCGGGTAATACTGGCCCTTGTCGCTCTGGATGTTCACCAGCAGGTCGCGCGGGATCGAGAGCACCGACGTCTGACCCTGTTCGGGGTCGAAGCGCACCAGGAGGATCGTGTCGCTGTGCGGCGGGTCGGTGCGGTCCAGCGCGTCCTTGGAGGCGGCTCGCCTGTCCGAGCCCAGGATCAGGTAGGTCTCCGGGCCGCCGTCGTATTCGGGCACGATGAGCCCCTTGGGCGCGCGTATCTGGTTGATGTTCGGGAAGATGTCGTTCGCGATGCTGCTCGCCGTGTTCAGCGCGACGGTCGCGGTCGCGGCGCCGCTGAGCACCGCGATCAGCACACCTGCGATCAGGAATCGCTTCCACATGCCCCACCACAACAGCGGCGGGCCCTCGTCAGGCATTGGCTGTGGGCACCGAGCAGGTCATATGGCGAAGAGCAAGCTCACGCCGCCGGACGGCGCGCTTGCCGTGCAAGGGTAGCGAGCTGACCGGAGCGCACTCGCCGGTATGACGGGTACGCTCGATGCCGTGCTCAGCCCACGCAACCGTGAGCTCTTGGGACTCGTGCCCTCGGCGCTGCTCGTCACGGCGGGCTTCACCGCGATCTTCATCCAGGCCGAGAACAACTCGCCGCGGGCCTCGACCAATCTCACGCTCAACCACGCCTCCAGCGTGTCGCTCGCCTACGGCGCCCTCTTCCTGGGGCTCTGCCTGGTCGCGCATCTGGTGATCCGCTTCGCGCTGCCCAACGCCGATCCCTATCTGTTCCCGCTGGTGGCGGTCCTCTCCAGCGTGGGGATCGTGATGGTGTATCGGATCGATCCCGTGCTGGCGCGTCAGCAGGCCCAGTGGATGGTGATCGGGCTGATCCTGTTCGCCGCGACGATCCTCGCGCTGCGCCGTCACGGTGTTGGTGTGCTCGAGCGCTACCGCTACACGATCGCGGCGGGCGGTATCGGGATGACGATCCTGCCGCGGCTGCCCGGCATCGGCGAGCAAGTCAACGGCGCATACCTCGACATCCACGTGGGTAGGGTCTCCTTCCAGCCCGCCGAGCTCGCCAAGATCGCGATAGTCATCTTCCTGGCCAGCTACCTGCGCGACAACCGCCAGATCCTGGTGACCGCTGGACGGCGTCTGCTCGGCCTGACGATTCCCCCGATGAAGCAGTTCGGGCCGATGCTAATCGTGTGGGGGGCGGCCATGGGGACGCTGCTGCTCACGCGCGAGCTCGGCACCTCCCTGATGTTCTACGGGGCGTTCCTGGCTCTGCTCTATGTGGCGACCGGGCGTTTCTCGTTCCCGCTGATAGGACTCGTCCTGTTCGCGCTCGGGGCCTGGTTCGTGGTCGGTCACGTCGGTCACGTGCACGCCCGCTTCCTCGCCTGGGAACACCCGCTCGACCCCGCGCTGTACAGGAGTCCCGGCGGCAGCTACCAGCTCGCCCAGGCGCTGTTCGCGCAGGCCGACGGCGGGCTGCTGGGCACAGGCTTCGACCAGTCGCTGCTGACATACCCCGTCGAACTCGCGAACCACGAAGTCGTGCGCCGCTCGATCCTGCCGGTGCCGGAAAGCGACATGATCTACGCGGTCATCGTCAACGAGCTGGGTCTCATCGGCGCCGCCGCGCTGCTGCTGGTCTACCTGTTGCTCGTGGCACGCGGGCTGAAGACGGCGGTCCTCGCGCGCGACTCGTTCTCCAAGCTGCTCGCGACCGGCCTGTCCTTCGTGGTGGCCATGCAGGTGTTCGTGATCGTCGGGGGTGTCACGCGAGTGATCCCGCTGACGGGCGTCACGCTGCCGTTCGTCGCCTACGGAGGCTCTTCGGTGGTGATGAACTTCGTGCTCGTGGCGCTGCTGCTGGTGGTCTCAGACCGCGCGCGCAGGCCCTACTCGAGGCCAGAGCGCCTCTGAGGCGCGCCCGATCCGGTGGCCGGCGAACGTCTTCGCGGGCATCCGCCGCAGGTGAGCCCGCCGAGCCGTCGAAACACCTTCGCGGAGATGCAGAGCTCTTCAACCACCCGAGCCACGCCCCGCCTGTTCCTGAGGACGCCGGCCTGGCCGAGCCAGGGGCGCTACCGGGGCCTGGTCGATGCGCGGGCGCTCGAGGAAGGGTTCTGCTCCCCCGCGGGGCTGCACCGGCGCCCGTGGCTCGCGCGCCTGCGTCGCGCGCTCGCCGAGGACCTGTTCGTGCTGCACTTCCAGCCGATCGTCTCGCTCGGCGACGGCATGGTCTCCCACTACGAGGCGCTGCTGCGCCTGGCCGACGAACCCGACGGGAGTCTCGTCGCGCCCGGAAGCTTTCTTCCCGCGGCCGAGCGCTACGGGCTGATCAGGGACATCGACCGGATGGTGCTGGACAAGGTCGCCGCTCTGCTCGCCGGGGAGCACGGAAGGAACGGGGCGGCCATCGCGATGAACGTCTCGGCCGTCTCGGCCACAGACGGCTTCATGCTCGCGCACATCGAGCGTCGGCTCGAGCAACACGGGGCCGACCCCTCGCAGCTGGTGGTGGAGGTCACCGAGACCGCGGCCATCTCCGACATGCAGAGCGCCAAGGCGTTCTGCGCCGGCGTGCTGGCGCTCGGCTGCGCGGTCGCGCTCGATGACTTCGGCGCGGGCTTCGGCTCCTTCCAATACCTCAAGCATCTTCCCTTCACGTATCTGAAGATCGACGGCGACTTCATCCGCCGGCTGGCGGTCTCGCGCACCGATCAGCTGGTCGTCAAGGCGCTCGCCGGAGTCGTCCGGGGAATGGGCCGCCAGACGATCGCCGAGTTCGTCGGCGATGCGCCGACCATGAGCATGCTGCGCAGCTACGGCGTGGACTACGCGCAGGGCTTCGAGGTGGGGCGCCCGCGGCCGATGGTCGCGGTCCCGGGATAGCCGCTGATTGCGCTGCGGGAACAGCCTGCGCATCGCCGAGTCGGACGCCTGCTCGCCGAGCTGCCGGTGCGAGGTAGGCTCCCGCCATGACCACTATCTCCGCAGACACCCTTCCTGAGGCGCTGGGTGCCCCGGCGCGCGAGTTCATCGCCCGGACACATCGACTGCTGATCGGCTCGGAGCGCCCCGAGGCGGCCGACGGGCGTACCTTCGCCACGCTCGATCCCGCGACCGGGCGCGAGATCGCCGAGGTGGCCCATGGCGGCGCCCAGGACGTCGCGCGCGCGGTCGTCGCGGCCCGCGAGGCGTTCGCCGGGGGATCCTGGGCCGCTCTGCCGCCAGCCGGACGCGAGCGCCTGATGCTCGCGCTTGCACAGGCGCTCGAAGACCACGCCGAGGAGCTCGCGCAGATCGAGTCGCTCGACAACGGCAAGCCCGTCGGGCTGGCGCAATACGTCGACGTGGCGGGAACGGTCGCGCATCTGCGCTACTTCGCCGGCTGGCCCACCAAGATCGAGGGCGGCGTGCTGCCGGTGGGCGCGCCGAACATGCTCTGCTACACGCGGCGCGAACCGGTCGGCGTCTGCGCCCAGATCGTGCCCTGGAACTTCCCGCTGCTGATGGCCGCGTGGAAGATCGCACCGGCGCTCGCCGCGGGCTGCACGATCGTGCTCAAGCCCGCCGAGCAGACACCCCTGACCGCGCTGCGGCTCGGCGAGCTGGCGCTCGAGGTCGGCTTTCCCCCCGGCGTGTTGAACGTGCTCACGGGCGACGGGGAGACGGGCGCGGCGCTCGTCGATCATCCGGGCATCGACAAGATCGCCTTCACCGGCTCGACCGCGGTGGGGCGCGAGATCGGCGCCAAGGCCGGACGCGCGCTCAAGCGCGTGACGCTCGAGCTCGGTGGCAAGTCGCCGAACGTGATCCTGCCGGACGCAGACATCCAGGCCGCGATCCAGGGCTCCTACCAGGCGATCTACTTCAACTCCGGCCAGGCCTGCAACGCGGGCTCGCGGCTGTTCGTGCCGGCCGAGCGCTTCGACGAGGTCATGGGCGCGCTGGCCGAGCAGGCCAAGGCCGCGCGCCTTGGACCGGGACTCGATCCGCAGACCCAGCTCGGGCCGCTCGTCTCGGCCGAGCAGCGCGACCGCGTGATGGGCTACATCGACTCGGGCCGCGAGCAGGGCGCCGAGCTGCTCGCGGGCGGCGAAGCCGCGCTCACCGACAGCGGCGGCTACTTCGTCGCCCCGACGCTGTTCAGCGTCACCTCCGATGAGCTGCGCATCGCCCGCGAGGAGATCTTCGGGCCGGTGCTCGTCGCCTCCCCCTACGACACGCTCGAGGAGGTCGCGCGTCGCGCAAACGATGGGGAGTACGGCCTCGCCGCCGGCGTGTGGACGCGCGATGTCGCAAGCGCCCACCGCCTCGCCGCGATGCTGCGCGCGGGCTCGGTGTACGTCAACACCTGGGGGCTCGTCGATCCATCGGCGCCCTTCGGGGGCTTCAAGGCCTCGGGCATCGGTCGCGAGCATGGTCACGACGGTCTCAGCGCGTACCTCGAGACCAAGACCGTGTGGACGGCGCTGTGAGCCTCACCGTTTCGTGACCGTCGCCGCGCAGAGCGAACGCGCTCCCGCCCGGCCCCGCTTTGAGTGGTTGACGCCGGCGCTGGCCTGGCTGCTGGCGCTGCTGCTGGTCCTCGCCACCGCCGAGATAGTCATCGACGGCGCGGCCGGGCACACGGCGCTGATACCCAAGTCGCCGCAGATCACCGGGTGGCTGCACGGCGTCGGCGAGCACCTGGGCTATCGCGTCTTCTTGATCGCGATCCTGGTCATGACCTGCGCCTACGCGGCGCTGCTCGCGCTCACGCGCCACGCCGGGCAGGAGCTCATCTCCAAACGCTCGGCGCTGATCGTGATCGGGGCGCTCCACGCTGCCGTGTTCGCCGGTCCGATCCTGCTCTCGACCGACGTCTTCAGCTACATCGCCTATGCGCGCATGGGCGTCGAGCACGCGATCAACCCCTACCTGCACGGCCCGGCGGCGATCGCGGGCGATCCCGTCTATGAGTACGTCGGTCACGACTGGAGGCATGTCGCGACGGCCTACGGCCCGCTCTACACCCTGCTCTCCTATCCGCTCGCCCCGCTCGGCGTGAAGGGCGCGCTGTGGGGGATGAAGCTCGAGGCGCTCTTCGCCAGCGCGGGAACGCTGGCGCTCACCTGGCGCTGCGCGCGCAGCCGCGGGTTCGACCCGGTGTGGGCGATCCTCGCGCTCGGCGCCAATCCGCTGTACGTGATCTACGGGCTCGGCGGCGCCCACAACGACCTGATCATGCTTGTGGCGATGATGGCGGCCGTCAGCCTCACGCTCCCAGCGGGACCCTCCTCGCGAGACGGAGACACCTGGAGTCGCTCGGCGGGACACTCATGGCGGCGGGAGGCTGCAGCGGCGGCCTGGGTCGTGGCCGGCGCGCTGGTGAAGGCCACGGTCGCCGTGCTGCTCCCGTTCATGATCATCTCCAGGCGCCGCCTGGCCCCGATCCTCGGAGCGCTCGCCGCGCTCATCATCGGCGCGCTCGTCGGCTATGCGGCCTTCGGGGTGCACGGGATCGACCTGGTGGCCGCGCTGAACCGCGACGCGGCATTCGTCTCGACCGACAGCTTCGCCACCGAGATCGCCCACCTGTTCGGCAAGCCCGGGGTGTTCCCGATCGATCACGACCTGCTCAAGGCGCTGCTCGTGCTGATCGTCGCCCACCTGATGTGGCGGACCTGGCGCGGTTACGACTGGGTCGCCGCCGCGGGATGGACGCTGCTGGCGATCTCGGTGACCAGCACGTGGCTTCTGGCCTGGTACATCCTGTGGCCGCTGCCGCTCGCCGTCATGGCCCGCGACCGGCGCCTGCTCGCGGCCACGCTCGCGCTGCAGGCGCTGTTCATCCTGCACCAGATCTCGCCGCTCCTGGCGCCGGTCGAATGAGCGACTCCGCGACACCCGCCGGGCGCGAGTCGTGGGAGCGGCTCCCGGCACGGCTGCGCCCACGCGCGATCGAGCTCCCGGGCGCGGGACGCATGCGGCTGATCGAGACGACGCTCTTGGTGCTCGTCGGGGTGCTGCTCGCGACCGCCACGCTGAACGACGTCGTGCGCCAGACGCACGTCAACGGGCGCCTGATCGCCGATATGCGCACGTGGCGCGCCTACACCGGCCACGACTACCACAACCTCTCGATCGAGCAGGAACTGCTCGGGCCGACGAGCAGCCAGCGCGAGGTGATCTGCGGCAACATGAGCCCGGGGCCGCCGAAAACGAGGATCCAGCTGTGCCTGGCCATCTGGGGGCCGGTCGTGGATGGGCGGCGCGCCGTGCATGGAGGCTGGTACCTGCGGGCCAAAGCAGAAGACGACGTGCGCGGCCTGCGCTACGGCTGCTTCGGGCCGGCCTCGCGAGGGATCTGTCCGCGATGAGCAGCGTCGCGCACGCCGGAGCCGCGCCGGCCGTGGGCGCGACGGCCCGCCTGCCGCGCTGGTGGCCGCTGGCGGCGCTGATCGTGCTTGCGGCGGCGCTGCGGCTCTCGACGCTCGGCCTGCAGAGCTTCTGGTACGACGAGGCGTTCACACCGCTCCGCGTCCTTCACCCGAGCCTGTGGGCGACGTTGCGGGGCGTCGCCCGCACCGAGAACACGCCGCCACTGTGGTACGTGCTGGTGTGGGCGGACTCGCGCGTGTTGGGTAGCGGCGAGGTGGCGCTGCGCCTGCCCTCCGCGCTCGCCGGGATCGCCACCGTCCCCGTCGCCTGGATGATCGGGCGTGAGCTCGCCGGCCGGCGAGCCGCGGTGCTGTGCGCGACGCTCGTCGCCGTCAATCCCCTTTTCGTCTGGTACTCCCAGGAGGCGCGCGCCTACGCGCTGTTCGTGTTCACCGGCGCCCTGGCGATGCTGTGCTTCCTGCGCGCCGAGCGCGATCCCACGCCCGTTCGCATGGCGGCCTTCGCCGTGAGCGGATCTCTCGCCCTGCTCAGCCACTACTTCGCGGTCTTCCTGTTGGTGGCGATGGTGCTGTGGCTGGCGCGCGAGCAGCCGAGACGCCGCGCGGCCCTGGGGGCGAGCGGCGCGCTCGTGATCGTCGGCCTGGCGCTGGTTCCGCTGATATCAGCCCAGGGCGGGCACGGCACGCAGTGGATCGGTCGATGGCCCATCTCCGAACGTCTCGGAGCAATACCGCAGTACTACCTCACCGGCAACTCCGGCGCGCCGCTCGGACACGGAGTGGAGCTGCTCGTCGCGCTGCCGATCCTCGCAGGGATCGGGCTGGCGCTGTGGCGGATGCTCGAGCCCTCGACGGCGGGCGTCTCGCGCACGAGCGCGAGCCCGGCGGGCCCCGACGCGCACGGCTCAGACCGAGGCGAGCGCGAGCAGCGCGGCGCCCTGATCGCGCTGCTGCTCGCCGCCTGCGGCGTGCTCATACCGGTCGTGCTGGTGGCGGTCGGCGCCGACTACCTCGCCCCGCGGAACCTGGTCGCGGCGATGATCCCGGTCACGGCGCTGATAGCGGTCCTCGTCGCCTCCCCATCGACCGGTCGCGCGGGGGTCGCGCTGGGCGCGACGATCGCGCTCGCGTTCCTCGTGATCTCGCTCGACGTCGATTTCAGCCCGCGCCTGCAGCGGGGAGACTGGCGGGGAGTCGCGCGAGTGCTGCGCGCCGGTTCGGGCGATCGGGCGATCACGACGGTCGAGCTCGGCGCCGCGCCGCTCGAGTACTACCTGCCGGGGCTGCACAAACTCGCCAGCGGCAGGACCGTGAGCGTGACGGAGATCGACGAGACCGGCTACGCCCCGCTGCGCGCCTCCGCGGGGAGTCCTCCGGCCCCCGGGTTTCACCTGCTCGACCGTCGCAGCGTCAACGGCCTGATCATCTACCGCTTCATTTCGCCCATCCCGCGGGTGGTCAGCGAGAGCGCTCTACGCAGGGGAGTGATCACGCTTGCGCACCCGGAGGTGCTCGTGAGGGCCGGCGTTCCGAGCGCCTCGGCGAGTGCGCCGGGACGCTCACGAGCTGCGCGGGTGTCCTTCGCGACGAAAAAGACTTAGCTTTCCCGCATGGCGTCGTTGACCGTCGAGGCTCGCAGCGAGGCTGAGGTGACGCTCGAGCGGGCGTCCCGGCGCCTGCTGTCGCTGCAGGATGACGCCGGCTGGTGGCGGGGTGAGCTGCAGACGAACGTCACGATGGACGCCGAGGACATACTCCTGCGCGAGTTCCTGGGCGTTCGTCGCGCCGAGGAGACCGAGCGCTCGGCGGCGTGGATCCGCTCCCAGCAGCGCGCCGACGGAACCTGGGCGAACTTCCACGGCGGCCCCGGCGAGCTGTCCACGACGATCGAGGCGTACTGCGCGCTGCGGCTGGCCGGCGACCCGACCGGGGCCGAGCACATGCGCGCGGCGGCCGAGTTCATCCGCTCACAAGGCGGCCTGGAGGGCGCGCGCGTGTTCACCCACCTGTGGCTCGCCCTGTTCGGGCTGTGGTCGTGGGATCGCGTGCCGGCGCTGCCGCCCGAGATCATCCTGCTGCCCCCGTGGATCCCACTGAACGTCTATGACTTCGCCTGCTGGGCGCGCCAGACGATCGTGGCGGTGTCGCTCGTGAAAGCACACCGGCCCGTGCACGCGCTCGCGTTCGACCTGGAGGAGCTGCGCGACCCCGATGCGGCCGGGATGGCCGGGCGCATGGGGCGTGGCGACCGCTCGTCCGGTCGGCGGGCCGCGCTGCTCGTCGCCCTGCTGCGCGGTCTCGACAGCGTCCTGCGCGCCTACGAGCGCCGCCCGATTCGCGCCCTGCGTCGGCTGGCGGTCGCGCGGGCGGAGCGTTGGATCGTTCGCCGCCAAGAGGCCGACGGCTCCTGGGGCGGCATCCAGCCGCCATGGGTCTACTCGCTGATGGCGCTGCAGCTGGGCGGCTATCCACCTGATCATCCCGTGATGAGCCGCGGCCTGCAGGGCCTCGAGGAGTTCATGGTCGAGGGCAACGACGACTCACGCGGCGTGGGTGCGCCGGCAGGCGCGAGCCGACGACTGGAAGCGTGCCAGTCGCCCGTGTGGGACACGGCGCTGGCGATGCTCGCGCTAAGCGACTCCGGCCTGCCGGGCGACCATCCCGCGATGGTGCGCGCCGCCGATTGGCTCCTCGGCGAGGAGGTCACCGAGCAGGGGGACTGGTCTGTGGCCAGGCCGAGCCTCGAGCCCGGGGGATGGGCGTTCGAGTTCGCCAACGTCAACTATCCCGATATCGACGACACTGCCGAGGTGGTGCTCGCCCTGGACCGGGTCGCCGCCGGCGCCCCGATCCGGGCGGGGAGCGAGCGGACGGAGGGGTCGGGACCCGCGGTGGGGGAGACGTCCGTTCGGGCGGCCGCGATCGGTAGGCGGATAGACGGGGCGGTGGGGAGGGCGCTGCGCTGGGTCGAAGGGATGCAGAGCTCCGAAGGCGGCTGGGCGGCCTTCGACGCCGACAACACCCGCGCACTCGCGCGCAAGCTTCCGTTCCTGGACTTCGGCGAGGTGATCGACGAGCCGAGCGCCGACGTGACCGCCCACACGGTGGAGATGCTCGCGGTGCTCGGCCTCGGCCACACCCCCGCGGCCCGCCGCGGGGTGCGGTGGCTGATCGATCACCAGGAGGACGGGGGATCGTGGTTCGGCCGCTGGGGCGTCAATCACGTCTACGGCACCGGAGCTGTGCTCCCGGGTCTGCTGGCCGCCGGAGTCGATCCGTCGCACGAATGCATACGGCGGGCGGTGCGCTGGCTAGAGGAGCACCAGAACGATGACGGGGGATGGGGCGAGGACCCGCGCTCCTACGACGACCCCGAATGGATCGGACGGGGTCCGAGCACCCCCTCCCAGACGGCGTGGGCGCTGTTGGCGCTGCACGCGGCCGGAGAGCGCTCGCCGGCCCTCGCGCGGGGCGTGACGTGGCTCGTGTCCACCCAGCGCTCCGACGGCGGGTGGGATGAGCCGCAGTACACCGGCACGGGCTTTCCGTCGGACTACTACATCAACTACCACCTCTACCGCCTGGCGTTTCCGATGATGGCGCTCGGCCGCTGCCTGCACCGCACTCGCGACCGGGAGGCGTGTTTCGCCTGCCCGTCCGAGCGTCAGGGGTGATGCTCATAGGCGAGCGTCCGATCGACGTCCCCGCCGCCGACGCGGTGATGGCGCGGGCCGGGACGGAGAACTTCCCGGTCGCAAGCCGGCTGCTCCCCCGGCGCGTGCGCAGCGATCTGCTCGCCATCTATGGCTTCGCTCGCCTGGCCGACGAGCTGGGCGACTCGGCCGCCGGCGACCGCCTGGCGGCGCTGGACTGGCTGGCAGAGGAACTCGATCGGGCGTTCGAGGGTCGCGCCGAGCATCCCCTGCTCGTCGGACTGCAGGCGACGCTGCGTGGGCGTTCGCTCGCACGCGAGCCGTTCGCGCGCCTGATCGAGGCCAATCGCGTCGACCAGCGCGTCACTCGCTATGAGACCTGGGAAGAGCTGCGCGCCTACTGCGCTCTGTCCGCCGATCCGGTCGGCGAGCTGGTCCTCGGCGTGCTCGGCTCCTCCAGCCCCGAACAGGTCGCCCTGTCGGACTCGATCTGTACGGCGCTCCAGCTGATCGAGCACTGCCAGGACGTCGCCGAGGACCTGGCGCGCGGACGGGTCTATCTGCCTGTGGAGGACCTCGACCGGTTCGGCTGCTCTCAGGCGGAGCTCGGCGAAGCGCACGCCGGTGGACCGCTGCGCGAGGTGCTGGCGTTCGAGGTCGCCCGCGCGCGCTCCCTGCTCACCGCGGGTGCACCACTGATCGATCGACTGCACGGGCGGGCGCGGCTCGCGGTGGCCGCCTTCGTGGCCGGCGGGCGGGCCGCCGCCGAGGCGATCGAGCGCGCCGGTTATGACGTGTTGGCGGGCGTGCCGCGTGCGGGGCGCGCCCGGATGACCGTGGCTCTCGCCGCCACGCTGATCGAGCGTCGTGAGAGGCCGGCGTGAGCACGGCGGTGGACGTCGCCGATGCCTACCGTCACTGCGAGGCGGTCACGCGCACCGAGGCCGCCAACTTCTTCTGGGGCATCCGCCTGCTTTCCGCCGAGCGGCGCCGGGCGATGTGCGCGGTGTACGCGTTCGCCCGCCGCGTGGACGACATCGGCGATGGAACGCTCGCCACAGAGGAGAAGCTGCGCCGCCTGGACGTGCAGGCGCGGGCGCTCGCGGCGCTCGAATCCGCGGCCCCGCCGGCGCAGGGGCCGGGGGACCCGGTGATGTTGGCGCTTGCGGACGCCAACGCCCGCTTCCCGCTGCCGCCCAGCGCCCTCGGCGAGCTGATCGAGGGTGTGCGCATGGACGTCACCGGGGTGACCTACGAGAGCTTCGACGAGCTGGTTCTCTACTGCCGCCGGGTCGCCGGTGCGATCGGGCGCGTGTGCCTGGCGATCTTCGGCCTGCGCGGCGCCCCGGGCGACGTGCCGGGCGCCGAAGCGATGGCCGACGATCTCGGTGTCGCGCTGCAGCTCACCAACATCCTGCGCGACGTGCGCGAGGACGCGGAGAACGGGCGCGTGTATCTGCCCGGCGAGGACCTCCGCCGGTTCGGCCTGATCGCGCGGAGCGAAGAGCCGGGTGGGCCGAAGAAGCTCGTCGCGGTCGCGCGCGCGGCGGGGGCGCTCGCTTCGCCTGCGCGGCAACAGGACGACGTCGAGCGGCTCGCCGCGCTGCTCCGCTTCGAGGCCGATCGCGCGCGGCGATGGTTCGAGCGCGGGATGGCGCTCGCGCCGCTGCTCGACCGTCGCAGCGCCGCGTGCGTGCTGGCGATGGCCGGCATCTATCGCCGCCTGCTCGACCGCATCGAGGAGGACCCCGAGGCCGCGACGCGCCGGCGTGTGTCGCTGCCTGCGCACGAGAAGGCCTGGGTGGCCGCGCGGGGGATGCTCGGAGCAGGCGGTTGACCGCCGATCGCCGAGTCGTCGTGGTCGGCGGGGGCCTCGCCGGGATCACCGCCGCACTCGATTGCGCCGCCGCAGGCGCGAGCGTGACCCTCCTCGAGGTCAGGCGCAGGCTCGGCGGGGCGGCCTACTCGTTCGATCGCAACGGCCTGGAGATGGACAACGGCCAGCACGTCTTCCTGCGCTGCTGCGTGGCCTATCGCGCGCTGCTTCGTCGTCTGGACAGCGATCACCTGGTCTCGGTGCAGCCGCGCCTGGAGATCCCGGTGCTGAAGCCCGGCGCTCGGGCAGCGCTCCTGCGGCGCAGCTCGCTGCCCGCTCCCCTGCATATGGCGGGTGCGCTTGCGCGCTACCCGCATCTGACGCTGCTCCAGCGCCTCGGCGCCGCGCGCGCCGCACTCGGTCTGATGCGCTTGAACCTGGGCGAGGAGGAGCTCGATCGCCAGACGCTCGGCGACTGGCTTGCCCGCCACGGTCAGGGCGCGGAGGCGGTGGGAGCGCTGTGGGACCTGATCGCGCTGCCGACGCTCAACCTTCCCGCCTCGCAGGCGTCGCTCGCGCTCGGCGCGTTCGTGTTCCGCGCCGGTCTGCTCGCGGGAGCCGACGCGGGCGACATCGGCTTTCACCGGGGCACGCTCGGCGAGACGATCGGCAGGCCGGCCGAGACAGCGCTCCGCCGAGCCGGTGTGGAGGTGAGGCTCGGCTGGCGCGCCGAGCGGCTGGAGACGATCGCGCGCGGCCTCGAGGTGCACGGGCGCACAGGCACAGACAGAGGCTCAGAGCCAGATCGGGCGGACGCCGCCGGTGACACCGCCGGCGGGCGGGCCGGTGAGGGACACAGCAGCGGCCTGAGCGCCGAGGCGGTCATCGTGGCGGTGCCGCACACGCGCGCCGCACAGCTGCTCGAGCCGTTGCTGGGGGCGCGCGCGAGCCGCCTCGAGGCGCTCGGCACTTCGCCGATCGTCAACCTGCACGTCGTCTATGACCGACCCGTCTGCAGCGAGTCCTTCGCGGCCGGCGTGGGTACCCCGGTTCAGTACCTCTTCGATCGCACCGCGGCGGCCGGGGCGCCCGCCGGCTGTCAATATCTGGCCGTGTCGCTGTCAGCCGCGGAGCGGGAGATGGGCATGAGCGTGGACGCCCTGCGCGAGCGCTACCTGCCCGCGCTCGCGCAGCTGCTTCCGCGCGCGCGCCGGGCGAAGGTGGAGAGCTTCCTGGTCACCCGCGAGCACGCCGCGACCTTTCGCGCGGGTCCCGGCGTCGCCGCGCTGCGCCCGGGGCCTCAGACCGCGCTCCCGGGCCTGTTGCTGGCGGGCGCGTGGACCGCCACCGGCTGGCCGGCTACGCTCGAGGGGGCGGTGCTCAGCGGGCATGCCGCGGCGGCCCGCGCGCTGGAGAAGCTCGGCATCGCTCCAGAGGGCCACAGCGCAGCGGCGAGCGCCGGCCCGTCGTCCTCGGCGCAGGTCCGCGCGGGCTCCGCGAGGACGCCCGCGTGAGGGGCCTTCTCGTTGCGGCTCCCCTGCGGGTCGAGGCGGTGCTGATCTCCTCGGGCGCACGGGGCGCCCTGGTGCGCAAGACCGGCATGGGGCCCGAGCGTGCCAAGTCCGCGGCCGCGGAGCTGGCCGTGCATGCGGGGAGCGCGATGCTCGTGCTCGGCTTCTGCGGTGGGCTCGACGCTGCGTCTGTACCCGGGGAAGTGATCGTGGCCGAGGAGGTCTATGCCGCGGGCGATGAAGGCCACCGCGAGCAGCGCGTGCGGTGCGACCTCGCGGGTGAGCTCATCGTGCGGCTCACCGGGCAGGGGCTGAAGGTGCGCAGCGGGAACGTGGTCTGCGTCTCGCGTCTTGCCCTCGGCGAGCGACGTGCGGACCTGCACGCGGGCGGAGCGATCGCAGTGGATATGGAGTCCGTGTGGCTCGCGGCGGGTGCGGGCGGGCGTCCGTTCGGCGTCGTGCGGGTCGTGCTCGACAGCCCTGAGCATGAGCTGATGCGCCCGCAGGCCGCCTTCGGGGCGCTGCGCGCCGCATGGGCGCTGCGTCGCGTGGCGGGAGCCCTTCACGACCTGACGCCCGGCGTCTAAGGTAGGCCACGTGGCGGTTCGGATCCGGCAGAGCACGCGCATGGGTTGGTACCTGATGCGCCAGCGGCTCGCCAAACGCGAGAAGTTCCCGCTGATCGTGGAGCTCGAGCCGCTCTTCCAGTGCAACCTGGCCTGCTCGGGCTGCGGCAAGATCCAGCACCCCGAGCACGAGCTGCGCCGGCGGATGCCCGTCGAGCAGGCGATCGCGGCGATCGAGGAGAGCGGCACGCCGATGGTCTCGATCGCGGGCGGCGAGCCGCTGGTCCACGCAGAGATCCACCTGATCGCCGCGGAGCTCGTCAAGCGCAAGAAGTTCGTCTACCTGTGCACGAACGCTCTCCTGCTGGAGAAGAAGCTCGCGAACTTCAAGCCGAGCCCGTACTTCGCCTGGGCGATCCACATGGACGGCCTGCGCGAGCGCCACGACGCCTCGGTTGAGCGCGAGGGCGTGTTTGACAAGGCGGTCTCGGCCATCAGAGCGGCGAAGGCGGCCGGCTTCCGCGTGACGACCAACACCACGTTCTTCACCCACGACTCGCCCAAGACGGTGCGCGAGGTGCTCGACTTCCTCAACGACGACCTGCAGGTCGACGAGATGATGATCTCGCCCGCCTACGCGTATGAGAAAGCACCCGACCAGGAGCACTTCCTGGGGGTGCAGCAGACCCGCAAGCTCTTCAGCGAGGCGTTCGCCGACGGGCGGCGCAAGCGGTGGCGGCTGAACCACAGCCCCCTGTTCCTCGACTTCCTCGAAGGCAAGGTCGAATTCGACTGCACCGCCTGGGGGATCCCGAGCTACTCGCTGTTCGGCTGGCAGCGCCCCTGCTACCTGATGTCCGACGGATACGCCAAGACCTACAAGGAGCTCGTCGAGACGACAGACTGGAGCTCCTACGGGCGTGGGAGGGACCCGCGCTGCGAGAACTGCATGGCAGCCTGTGGCTACGAGCCGTCCGCAGTGCTGCAGACCACGCGCTCGCTGCGGCAGTCACTCCGCGCGCTCCGCGGCTGAGGGCACTCGGCTCGGCCGGATGTCCCGCCAGTTCAGGCCCTCGGCGAGCAGGGCCGGGACACCGAGCGCGAGCGCGGTCAGAACCTCAACGGCCTGCAGGATGATCCCGTAGGCGAGGCCCTGTCCCGCGCTGACGCCGTAGGCGGCGAGCACGACCAGGCAGGCGGCCTGGAAGACGCCGACGTTCGAAGGCGTGGCCGGGAGGATCGCGCTGAGGTTGACCGCGAGCAGGATCGCGGCGGCCGTCACCAGAGTCGCATGAGATTGGAGGCCGAGCGCGAGCAGGACCGTGTAGCAGGCAAGCCATTGCAGCACCCATGCCAGCAGCTGGCTGGCGATCGCGGTGACCCCGTAGCGCGGACGGGCAAACACGGTCAGGCCTCGCCGCGCCAGGCGGAGCAGCCGGCCGATCGCGTTGGCCGCGAGCGCGACGCGCATCGAGCGCGAGCGCCGTCCCAGCGCGAGCAGGCGGGGTCCGAGGATCACGAGCACGCACACCGCCAGCGGGACGGCGAGGGCGCTCGCGATCCCCGTCAGATGACCGTGCAGCAGGGGCGCGCCCGTGAAGGTCACCGCCACGAGGACCCCCAGCGCGAGTAGGTTGATGAGCGTCTGCGAGAACACGGTGCCGGCCACGACCGGCAGCAGGTGCCTGTTCGGCCCGCCGAGCCTGCGCGTCAGCACGAGCACGCGCGAGGGCTCGCCGATTCGTCCCGGGAAGAGGGCCGAGGCCATCACGCCGATCATCGTCGCCCGCGCGACCAGCACCCAGGCGATCGGCGTATCGGGCAGCGCGGCGCGCAGCGTCTGGTGCCAGGAGATCGAGCGCAACACCAGCGATGCCGCCATCAGCAGGAGCGCCAGCGCGATCCACCCGGGCGTTGCTGTGATCAGGTCATGGCCGATGCGGTGGAGGTCCAGGCGCGAGAGCGCGAACCCGATCAGCCCCGCCAGGAGGATCGCCGCAAGAACGAAGCCCGCGCGTCTGCGTCCGCTCCGACGCGGCGGGGTAGGCGAGCTCTCCGGTGCACCCATTCGGCGGGGTCTATCAGGTCGGCGTGCAAGCGCCAAGGTCGCTCTGCTGCCCGCTTGGGAGATCGGCTGCCGTTCGTCCAGTTCCTAGCTCGACTCGCCGATCAGGATCTCCGACGGCTCAGGCGGCACGGGGGCGTGCAGCCCTCCGCCCGGCCCAAGCGGTGAGAACCAGCGCTGCGCGATCGCCGTCGGGATGATCGCCGACAACACGACCACCGTGACCAGCAGCGAGAACTGGCTGCGGTCGATGATGTGCGCCGTCAGGCCATACAGCGCGCTGATCGTGCCGAAGGTCAGCCCGGTGCTCATCAGCAGCGTCGTGAACGTCGCGTTGGACGCTGTGTGTCGGCGAGCGAGTGGGTAGACGAGCCCGAGCTTGGGCACCATCTTCGCCGCGACGAGCACGCCGAGCACGCCGAGATTGGCCACGACGGCCGCGAGCGAGACATTCATTCCGCCGCGCAGGAAGAAGAACGGCGTGAGAAACGCAAAGGCCACGACCCGCAGCCGCCGTTGCTCCTCGTGGTGGCGCTGGTAGTGGCGGGACATCACGAGGCCGAGCACGAACGCGGGCAGCACCGCTTGGCCGTTTGCCTGCTTGCCGAGGACCATCAGGAGGAGGAGGATCGCGAACACGACCTTGATCTCCGGCTCGATCACGCGATCGCCGTAGCGCCCGAAGAACCAAGGGGAGAACTTTGGCAGGAGCACGATCAGCGCCACCGACACGATCAGAAACACCGGGAACCAAATCGTCGGCTTGATGAAGATCGCCGATAGTGCGATCACCGTGCACATGTCGGTCACGAAGCAGGCGCTCATGATCAGCTTGCCCACGCGAACCGAATTGAGCCCGGTCTCGACGAGCACGGCGTAGACGACGGCGAGGCTGGTCGTCGACAGGGCGGTGCCCGCGATCAGCGACGCTTTCGTCGTCCAGCCCAGAGGACCGAGCGCGACCAGCGTCGCTGCGACGAACGGCCCGGCGAAGGAGACGACGCCGATGGCGATCGATGCGCCGAAGCGTTCGCGGAAATCGTCCGGGTCGACCTCCGCCCCGGCGAGGAACGTGAGCACAACCGAGGCGAAGCCGGCCAAGAACACGAGCCAGGTCGCATTCGGATCGAGGTTGAACGTGTTGCCGAGAGTGATCCCGAGCGCGAGCTCGACCAGCGCGACCGAGATGCCGACCTCGACCGAGACCATGCTGGCGAGCAACGCCGCGCCGGTGAGAATGGCAGCGAGCTCGATCGGTTCCATCTGCAGACCTCCACGATGCGTCGTTGGACGATTGTCGTAGAGGCCATCAGCGGCGTCGCCGCGGTTGCGGTTGCTCGGCTGTGTCTCCGACCCCTAGAGCGAGCCTCATCGCTCGCGATGCAGCCTAGCCCACCGGCGTCCTCGCGGGCCGGCCCAGCGTCCGCACGCGCGGTCGACGCGCACCACGCCGCCGAGCCGGCTCAATCGCTGCGCAGACGCCACACCAGGTAGGCCACGACCACGACGTTGACGAGCAGCGCGCCCACCTTCAGCAGCGTCGTGCTTTTCGTGAGCTCCCAGACCTCTGGAACGAACAGCAGCGAGGTGGCGAGGACCGTCAACCACTCCCCCCAGCGTCGGCGGGTCCACAGCCCGTAGGCCTCCGCTCCCTCCAGCACCGCGTAGGCGATCGCGGCCACGCCGAACACGACATCCTGGTTGGCGTGGATCTTGCTGACCTTTTCGATGATTTTGTGGATCCAGTTGCCTTTGGGATCCAGTCCGAGCCGCTGCGCGAGATTGGCGATTTCGGAAGCCCAGTTGGCGTGGGGATGGCTGACGAGCACGAGTCCCACGGCGAGCAGCACGACCGTCCTGAAGGCGCGCTCGGCTGCGATCCACGGCAGCAGCCGATCGCGACCGGCGGGAATGCGACCGGCGGGAATGTCGGAGGGCTGAGCCATGCCTAGATCTTCGCTCCCGCACCGGCGGTGCCTGCGCGGTCGCTGCGACCCGAGTGCGGCGCGGCGCGATCTACGTCTCGAGCAGCAGCGTCACCGGTCCGTCGTTGACCAGCTCGACGTCCATGTGTGCGCCGAACACGCCGCGCTTGGCCCCCGATCGAGCGCAGAAGCGCTCATACAGTGGCTCTGCCTGCTCGGGGCGGGCGGCTGCCATGAAGCTCGGGCGGTTGCCCCGTCTGGTCTCGCCGTGGAGCGTGAACTGGCTCACGCAGAGGATCTCGCGCTCACCAAGCGCCTCGTTCATCTGCCCGGCGGCGTCCGGGAAGACGCGAAGCGCTCGCACCTTCTCGGCCAGGCGGTCCGCGGCGGCGGCGTCGTCCTCGAGCGCGACGCCCAGCAGCACGAGCAATCCCGGGCCGATCGCCGAAACCGTCCGACCGTCCACTCGCACGGCGGCCCGGCTGACCCTCTGCACAAGCGCTCGCATCGCGCGAGTATGCCGCAACAAAACGACGCGGCCCCGAGCCGTTTGAGGAACCCGTTCCCTTCAGGCCGTAAGGCCCTCCGGCGGGTGGCGCGGCCTCACACCTCAGTGGCCTCGCTCTTGACGACTCCGAACCGCGTCTGGCGACAATCTAGGACGGGCCGAAGCCGATTGCAAGGGACCTTCGAGATTGCTGTGCGCATCTTGCGAGAAAATCGTCACAGCAATCGTTCGGCGGCGAGTTGACGGCCGCGGGCTCGGGCCTTGGCCTCGTGCGAGAGCCCGCGGTGAAAGCCCGAAGTACTACATTCATCGTGAGATGGGCGGCGCGGTTCTCTACCCGAGCAGCGGCGGCGATCGCGTGCTGCTGGTGGAGGACGAGGTGTCGATCTCGGAACCGTTCTCCAGCGCGCTGGCCCGCGAGGGCTTTGTGCCGACCGTTGCGGGGAGTGTCGCTGAGGCTCGCGCCGCGCTGGAGCAGCACGAGCCCGACATCGTGCTGCTCGACCTGATGCTTCCCGACGGCGACGGCCGCGAGCTGGCGCGCGAGCTGAGGGCCAGGTCTCAGGTTCCGATCATCATGCTTACCGCGCGCGGCAGCGAGATCGACCGGGTGGTCGGCCTCGAGCTGGGGGCCGACGATTACGTGGTCAAGCCGTTCGCCGCCGCCGAGGTGATCGCCCGGATCCGCGCGGTGCTGCGGCGCAGCCGCCAAAGCGAGCCGCTCGCTCGGCTGACCGTCGGAGATGTGACGGTCGACGTCGCCGCGCGCCGCGCGTGGCTGCATGGCGGCGAGTTGTCGCTGACGCGCAAGGAGTTCGATCTGCTCGCGCGCATGGCCCGAAGCGCAGGCCAGGTCGTGACGCGCGAGGACCTGATGAGCGATGTCTGGGACGAGAACTGGTTCGGATCGACCAAGACGCTCGATGTGCACATGACCGCGCTGCGACGCAAGCTCGGCGAGGATCCGGCCGCGCCTCGTTACATCCAGACCGTGCGGGGCGTGGGCTTCCGCTTCGCACCCGCGCAGGAGGTCTGACCCGTCAGCCTGCGCACCCGCCTGCTGCTCTCGCTCGCGTACGTGCTGGTGCTGGCGGTGGTGTCGCTCGGCGTCCCGCTTGCGCTGAGTCTGCGCGACCGCGTGAACGCCGAGGTCCACTCCCAGGCCCTCAGCCAGGCCGATGTCACCGCGGCGCTCTCGTCGGACCTCGTCAATCCGCCCAGCACCAGGGAGCTGGAAGCGCTGGCGCGCTCGAGCGGAGATTCCGTGCGCGGGCGTGTGTTGATAGTCAACGCGCGCGGGCAGGTCCTTGCCGACAGCGCTGGACCCTCGACGCTCGGAAGCAGCTACATCAGTCGCCCGGAGATCGCGGCCGCCCTGCGGGGCCGTGCCGTGCAGACCCAGCGCGCCAGCCACACCCTCGGTGAGAACATCCTCGCCACCGCTGTCCCCGTGGTCCGCGGCGGGAGGGCCGTCGGTGCGGTCCGCGTCACCCAGAGTGTCTCCGCGGTGCAGCACGCCGTGCGAAGCACGATCGCCAAGCTCGCGCTCGTGACCGGAACCGTGCTGCTGCTCGGCCTGCTCGCCGGGGGGCTGATAGCCCGTCAGGTGGCCCTGCCGATCAGGCGCCTGGAGAGCGCGGCGCGGCGGATCGCCGGAGGCGATCTGTCCGCGCGTGCGATCGTCGAGGGGAGCTCCGAGCAGCGGTCCCTGAGCGCCTCGTTCAACGAGATGGCCGACCGCAACCAGCGGCTCATAGGGGCTCAGCGAGAGTTCATCGCGGATGCCTCTCACCAGTTGCGCACACCGCTGACAGCGTTGAGGCTGCGCCTGGAGGAGGCGGGCGCGGAGGGGGTCGCCGGGCAGGTCGCCGCTGAGCTCGACGCGGGGACAGCCGAGGTGGATCGCCTGGCCGCGATCGTCGACGAGCTACTCGTGTTGAGCCGCGCCGAGGATCGCGAGCTCAAGGGCGAGCACGTCGATCTGTCACTCGCGGTGGGCCGAGCCGCGCAGCGCTGGAATGCCGCTGCCGAGGCGCGGCAGATCACGCTGACGCCGGTCACCGTGGGCGCGGGAACGGTGTGGTGCGCGCGGGCCGATCTCGACCGGGCGCTGGACGCGCTGATCGAGAACGCGCTGCACTATTCGCCCGCGGGCGGAGAGGTGACGATGGTCGGCGGCGACGGGCGGATCGAGGTGCGCGACCGTGGCTCGGGCCTTGCGCCGGGGGAGGAGGAGCTCGTCTTCGAGCGCTTCCATCGTGGTCGAGCCGGCCGGCTGGGCCCCTCCGGGAGCGGCCTCGGGTTGGCGATCGCAAGAACTCTGGTGCGGGCCTGGCACGGAGATGCACGATTGTCCAACCGACCCGGCGGCGGCGCCGTGGCCGCGCTCGAGTTCCCGGCGGCCGACCGGTGAGCTCCAACCGCCGAACCCTGCTCGTCGCTCTCATCGCCGTGCTCGGCATCGCGCTCGCGGCGGTGATCACCTGGGGCACCAGCCAGCTCGTGCGCCAGCGCATCGGACTTGCCTCCGAACCGCTGACGGCTGGGCTCCGGCTGTTGCCCGCGCCGGCGGGCACGAAGGCCCGGCACACCACGACCACGACCACGACGGTGACGCGGTCGACGACCGTGCGCGAACCGTCGAGCCGAACGCAGACCGGACAGGCGCCCTCGACGGTGACCTCGTCGACGCCGACGCAGGCCGGGGCGGGCTCGAGCGGCACGCCGAGGTCGGCCTCGCCGCCGGAAGGCGGTTCCGGGGAATCCTCGCCGTCCTCCAACAGCGGCTCCTCAGGCGACGGCCGCGACTCGAGCTCGCGGCGCGACGACTGAGACCCGCTTCCCTCTCGATAGGCGCAGAGGCGCAGGGCGGCCGCCGGTGCGCCGGAGTCTTTGCCGACTCTTAACCTGCGCTTGGGCCGCCCCTGGCTGTCGACGAGCGACAGTGAAGACACTCGACCGAGGAGGCCCGATGCGACGCACCGAGATGATGACGGCAGGAGGACTGACCCTGGCAGGCCTGGGCGTACTGGTCGGCCTGGCGGTCGGCTCGGGCGAAGGCGGAGCAAAGCTTGTCGCTCAGCGCACGCAGCCGGTCGAGGTGCGCACGGAGGTCATCCGCAAGACGGTCAACGTCTACCGTCGCGCGCACCCGCTCCACGCTGGGGGCAGCGGCCCGGGCGGGGCGGGTGCCTCCGGCGCGCACCTGCCGGGCTCGAGCGCCGGTGCAGCGGCTGCGAGCTCTGCGGCGTTGGCGGTGAGAACGGCCAGCAGCGGCTCGAGATCGTCGTCCGGCTCGACCCTGCCCGTAGGCGGTGGTTCGCAGACGGTCAGGACCCGAACCAGCGGTGCGGGCTCCTCGGTCGGCGGCACGGGCTCCTCCTCGAAAGCGGTGTCCACCCGCTCGAGTGGTGGCGGAGAGAGCGGCGATCACAAGGGCGGCGGGCGAGATGACTGACGGCGACTCCAACAGGCGGGAGATCTCCCCTCCGAGCGACGTTCGCCAGGACGCTCGCGCATCCTCGACGAAGGTGCGGGCGCGGCGAGCGCATCCCCTTCTGGAGGCCTTCCCGCTCGCGGTGATCACGCTCGCAACCTTCCTGGTGGTCTTCACGCTGATGATGGCCCGGCTCAGCGCCGGCGCCGACCCGGCGCTTCGCGCCGGCGCGACCGCGAATGCGGCGACGCTCACGGAAGGCTCCGGCGCCCCCACCGTGAGGACACGCGTCAGTGGCGCAGGCGCGGCGGCCGGCGGCGCCGCGCAGATCGCGGTCGGGCAAGGAGCGCCCGCGGCAACCTCTGCGATCGTAACCCGCACCAGTGGCGCGCCGGGGGTCAGCGATGACTGACCGCTCCGCCGGTCGCGGACGCTCGCGTGAGCCTCTGAGCCGCGCGGCGCTGTGCGCGATATGGGCCACGCTGGCCATCTTCCTCGCCCTGCTGGCATTGATGGCGACGCGAGTCGCCTCGGGGGAGGATCCCGCGCTGCGCGCCCGCGCGGCCGCCACGCCTCTGCCGCCGCGAAGGGTGCTGGTGCGCCGGATCTACGAACGGCGGGTGATCGTCCATCTGCCCCCCGACGCGCCCCCTCAGCCCGCCCAAGCCTCCCAGCAGGTCAGCGCTTCGGGCGGCTACGCGTCCTCCCTCCCGGTCACGCGCACCTCATGAGTCCGCTTTACGACACCTCCTTCCGCTCGATGGGCAGCGACGTTCGCCTGATGATCGGGACCCCGCTGCTCCCGACACTGGCGCCGCCGGAAGCCGCCGCGGCGCGAGAGCGTGGCTACGTCGAGGACTTCGCGCGTCGTCTGTCGCGCTTTCGCTCGGACAGCGAGTTGGGTGCGCTGAACGCAGACCCGGCCTACGAGGTGAGGGCGTCGCTGTTGTTGCGCACCGCCGTGGCGGCCGGAGTCTGGGCGGCCGAGCGCTCCTGCGGCCTGGTCGACCCGACGCTCGTCGACGAGGTCGAGGCGATCGGCTACGAGAGCTCTCAGGATGGCTGCACGCCTGCGCCACTCACCGTCGCCCTGGCCGCTGCGCCGGCGCGGCGGCCGGCCCGGCCGTGCTCGGAGGAGCGCTGGCGCCAGATCGAGATCGATCACGAACGCGGCGTGGTGCGGCGCCCGCCGGGATTGCGTATCGACACCGGCGGGACCGGGAAGGGCCTTGCGGCCGACGCGGTCGCCCACCGCCTGCGCGGCTACACGCGCTTCGTGGTGGACTGCGGTGGAGACATAGCGGTCGGCGGGGTCGGCTGTGAGCTCGAGCCGATCGCGATCGAGGTCGAGCATCCCCTCACGGGTGAGTGTGTCCACACGCTGCGCCTGGCAGGCGGCGGCGTGGCCACGTCGGGCCTGAACGTTCGAATCTGGAAGCGCTCGGACGGCACATTCGCCCACCATCTGATCGACCCGTCCAGCGGCGAACCGGTCTGGAGCGGCCTGATAGGCGCGACCGCACTCGCGCCCAGCGCCCTGGAAGCAGAGACACTGGCGAAGCTCGCGCTGCTCACCGGTCCGGAGGGCGCCCGCCGGGCGCTCGCCGACCACGGTGGGGTCGTTGTGCACGATGACGGCGACGTCGAGCTGATCGGCCCTGTGCACGCTGATGGAGATCTCGCGGCGCGTGGGCTGGGGAGCGCGGCATGACCCAGGCCTCGCCCTCCAACTACATATGGTGGCTCGCCGGTCGCTCGGCCGGGATGGTGGCGATGCTCGTCATCGCCGGCTCGGTGATCCTCGGCTTGGCGATGGCCGCGCGGGTGATCCCGTCCCGGTGGCGGCGCGACGCGGTGGGTCTGCACCAGCACCTCGCGCTGATCGCGCTCGGTGCGATCGGCGCGCACGGACTGTTGCTGGCCGCCGACCCGTGGTTGAAGGCAGGCGCGAAGGGCATCCTGGTTCCGTTCGCGATCGGCTACCGGCCGCTGTGGACAGGGCTGGGCATCATCGGCGGCTACCTCGCGGTGATCCTCGGACTGAGCTTCCATGTGCGCCGTAGGATCGGCGTGCGGCTGTGGCGGCGCATGCACCGTTTCACGGTGGTGGTCTACGTGCTCTCGCTCGCACACGCGCTGGGGGCCGGGACGGACGCGTCCATCCCGGCCGTGCGCTACGCGATGCTCGCGAGCGCGCTGCCGGTCTTGTTCCTCTTTGCGCTGCGCCTGCAGCGTAGCGGCCGCCGCTCGGGCGCAAGCCGACCGGAGGCGAGCCGCACAAACGTGCCTGAGGTGCCCGGCGCGGCTGGCAGGGAGGTCGGCCGCGCCGTGCCCTCAGGCGCGCCCTGGACTGAGGGCAGCACCAGCCAACGTCCTATCGCTCGGCCCCGTGGCCAGATGGAGCCCAGTGCTTCGCAAGCGACTTGAACGAGTGAAAGGAACCACGATGAGCTATGTCCCGACGATCGACGAGGCCAGCTGCATAGGGCAGGGCGATTGCATGGATCTCGTCCCAGGGGTCTTCCAGGTGGACGAGTGCGCCAGGGTCGTTGGCACGGGCCCCGACGACCTGATCCTCGCCGCCGCGCGGGAATGCCCGGTGGAGGCGATCAGGATCGTCGATTCGGAGACCGGTGAGCAGGTCTACCCGTGAGCGTCGGGTCGCGGGACGGGAGGCGGCTCGCCGCATGAGGGTGTTGGACGCCGGGTAGGCGCCGCGAGGCACGCCTACCCTATTATTGGCTCGAGGTGTGCCGGGAAGCCTGGTCGGCGACATGATCGATCGACCCCGAAAGGCATCCATGGCCCGTTCCTTCGCCTCCGCTCGCCTGCGCTTCAGCCGCGGTTTCACCAGCCGCCCGATCCTCCTTCTCGCGTTCGCCTTCGCGGTGATGGCCGACCCGGTCTCCTCGGTGGCCTACGCCATCGAGGCAGCGCTGCGCGCGCTGCACGGCGATCTCGGGTTGCTGCTGCCGACGATGGTCCTCGTCGTCGCCATCATCGCGCTCATCATCACGAACTACCACCAGCTCGTGGCCCGCTTCCCCGAGGGCGGGGGCGCCGCGGCGGCGGCCGGCAGGGCATTCGGAGAGAGTTGGGCCTTCATCCCGATCGGCGCGCTGGTCGTTGACTTCGTCCTGACGATCGCGATCAGCGCAGCGGCCGGCGCCTCAGCACTGATCCAGTTCGTGCCCGGACTCGCCTCTGCGCGGATTCCGCTGGCCGTCGTCGTGCTCGTCGCGGTCGCGGGGCTGACCTGGTTCGGTCACTTCGGCCGCGTGATCTTCGCCTTGATGACCGTCGCGTTCGTCCTCGCCGGAATCGCCGTGCTCGTCGGCGGGCTGCAAGCTCACCCAGCGCACCTCGGCACGATCACGCACAGCGGCGGTCACGCTGCGTACGTCGCGGTGCTGCTTTCCTTCCCTGTCGCGATGGCGCTGGCGACCGGCGTGGAGGCGCCGTCCTCGGCGATCGCCCAACTCGGCCAGCTCGACGACGCCGGCCGGCGACGCTTCGGGCGGATAACCCTGTGGCTGACGCTCGGGATCGTCGCGACTCTCACGGTCGGGCTGACCGCAACGGCGGTTCGCCTGGGAATCGGCGTGCCTGGCGCGAACAGCACCCAGATCGGCAACCTCGCGAGCGTGACGAGCAGCCACGGCGTGTACGTAGCCTTTCAGATCACGACGGCGCTGCTGCTGCTGGCGGCCGCCAGCTCGTCGTTTCAGGCGGGCCCCGGACTGCTGAAGGCGCTCTCGCGGCGGATGACCTCAGACGGACAGGGGGTCGGGATCCTCCCGTCGTGGATGGGGCGTACCAACAGGCACCACACGCCGTATTGGGCCGTCGTACTGTTTCTGATCGTGTCCGCGGTCGTGACCACCGCCTCCGGGGCCAACGAACAGGTGCTGGTGCTCTACTACGCGGTGTCGGTCTTCATGAGCTTCTTCGTCGCCCTGCTGGCGATGGCGCGCTTCTCGCAGCAGGAGCGCCTACGCGGGTCGCTCGTCATGAACGGCGCCGGCGCTCTCGTCGTCGCGTTCACGCTCGCCGTCGACCTCAGCCGCGGGCAACCGATAGCGGCTGTCGCGGCTTCGCTGCTGATCGCCCTCGCGCTGTATGGCCAGTGGGCACGGTCAGGCAGGCCGCGGGGAATAGCGGGCGTCCTCTCCGAAGCGGAGCGGTGGGACTAGGCGGATGGCCGAGGCGAGAGGGGTCCGCGCAACTTTCGCGAATGCCGCAGGGCTGATCGGGGTAAGCCAGGAACAGCTGGTTACATTGGCGGGTCGGTCCATCGGGAGGTCGGGGTAGGCATGAGGTCTCTAGAGGTGGGCATGAGGTTCCACGCACGATGAGGCTCCGCGCTCGCGTCTCGCTCGTTGCGCTGCTGGCGGGCGCGATCATCGCCGTCGCCGCGCCGGTCGCACAGGCCGGGTTCGGCGTGTCGCTGTGGGAAGCTGGCACGTGCGAACACACCACGTGCACATACGCGAGCATCGAAAAGGAGCTCGCCGAAAAACACCATTCCGAAGCCTTCACGCAGGCCGGAGGTCATCCCCAGTGGGCGATGACGACGTTCGAACTGAAACACAAAACGACGCTGCTCGTCAAGGAACCGGAAGGCGCACCGCTGAAGCGCGTGCGCGTCGACGTCGCGGCCGGCCTCGCGTCCGATCCGCAGGCGCCGCCGAAGTGCTCGATCGCGAACTTCAAGGCGGACGTATGCCCGGCGGAAACGGAAGTCGGCACGAACGAACTCGAAGTGTTTGTCAAACTGGTCGATCTTTTCGTCACGGGACCTGTCTTCAACCTCGAACCCGAAGAAGTCGAAGCGGGTCTCGGACACATCCCGCTGCTATTCGGGATTCATGTGGAAGCAGTCCCAGGCAAAATCGCCAACGAACATGTCTTCCTCAGAGGCTTCGTCAGCTGGGCGAAAGAACCCCTGCTCGAAGCGAGGTTGATCCCCTCGGGCGACTACCACGAGTACTTCGAAATCGACAACATCAACAAAGAAAACGCGGTGCTCAAGTCGAAACTGAACTTCAACGGGCGGGCCGGCGGGAACTTCATCACGCTGCCGAGCGAATGCTCCTCCACCGCGACGAGCTACGTGGAACTCGAATCGTGGTCCAAAGAAGTCGCGACGGAAGTGACGCACACGCCGGTCGGCGTCGAAGGCTGCGGCGAAGAGCCCTTCGCGCCGACCGCCGAAGTCAAGCCGGACACCGCGCAGCCGGACGCACCCGACGGCGCGACGACCGAAATCAAGGTGGCGCAGAAAGCCGGCCCCGAAGAAATCAACACGGCCGACGTCAAAGACCTGCACGTGACGCTGCCCGAAGGGCTGACGCTCAACTCGGCGGCGGCACGCGGCCTGCAGACGTGCAGCGCGGCGCAGATCGGGATCGGCACAGCGAATGCCGTCGAGTGCCCCGCCGCGTCGAAGGTCGGCGAAATCACGCTCGAAGCCGACCTTCCCGCAAAATCGCTCGCGGGCGACGTCTACCTGGGCGCCCCCGCAGGCCTGCCGATCAAAGGGCCCCCGTTCACGATCTACGTGGACGCCGAGAGCGCCAAGTACGGGATATCGGTGAGGCTGAAGGGAACGGTCGAAGCCAACCCCACGACAGGACAGCTCGAAGTGGCGTTCCTGGAAAACCCGCAGCAGCCGTTCAGCGACGCGATCATGAAGTCCAAGGGCGGAAACCAGGCGCCGCTTGCCAACCCGCTGACGTGCGAAGGGGGGCATGTGGAAGGCGTCTTCACGCCATATACAGGCCTCGGCGTCGCGCTGAGCTCCTCCCCGTTCGCGGCGACCGGATGCTCCGCCCCGATCCCCTTCTCGCTGCAGCAGGGCACCGCGAACGCCAATGCCAACGCCGGCGCCCACACCTCCTACACGTTCAACCTCGTGCGCGCGGACGGACAGCAGTACCTCTCGAAGGTGAGCACGGTGCTGCCGGCGGGGCTGGTCGGCGTGATCCCGTCGGTGACCCTCTGCGGGGAACCGCAGGCGCAGGCGGGGACCTGTCCGACCGCGAGCCAGATCGGCACGGCGGCGACGACGGTCGGCGCCGGCTCAGAACCATATGGATTCTCCGGCCCCGTGTTCCTCACGGGCCCCTACAACGGCGCGCCGTATGGACTGTCGATCCCGGTGCCCGCGGCCGCGGGGCCGTTCGACCTCGGTAGCGGGGCGTGTGACTGCGTGGTCACGCGCGCGGCGATCAACGTCGATCCCCACAGCGGCCGAGTAGTCACTACGAGCACCCTGCCGACGATCGTGAAGGGTGTGCCCCTGCGGCTGAGGAGCCTCAGCGTGTCGGTGAACCGGTCGGGCTTCCTGCTAAACCCGACCAACTGCGGTGCGCTCGCGACCGACTCGACGCTGACCTCGACGGGCAACGCGACACAGACCCTCTCCACTCCGTTCCAGGTCACCAACTGCAACGCGCTCGCCTTCGCACCCTCCTTCGCGGCGTCGAGCAGCGCCAAGGCCACCAAAGCCGCCGGCGCGAGCCTGGAAACGACCATCAACCAGCCACCGGGTCAGGCGAACATCAAGTCGGTGCTCGTCCAGCTGCCCACGCAACTGCCCTCGCGGCTCACGACCATCCAGAAAGCCTGCCCTGAAGCGACGTTCGCTGCGAATCCGCAGAGCTGCCCGGCCGCCTCGAACGTCGGCAGCGCGACTGCGAGCACGCCCGTCCTGCCGGGACGCCTCGCCGGTCCGGCCTACCTGGTCTCACACGGCGGCGCCGCCTTCCCCGACCTCGACATCGTGCTCGAAGACGCTGGGGTGCAGGTGATCCTGGTCGGCAACACGTACATCAAGAACGGGGTCACGACCACGACCTTCGCCTCGGTTCCCGACGTGCCTGACACCAGCTTCACGCTCACGCTGCCGATGGGGCCGCACTCGGCGCTTGCCGCCTACGGCAACCTCTGCGCGCACGCCCTTGTGATGCCGACGATCATCACCGCCCAGAACGGCGCTCAGGTCAAGCAGAACACCAGAATCTCCGTAGCCGGCTGCGGGATCAGGATCGTCCGCCGCAGGGTGGTCGGCCACAAGGTGGTCCTCACCGTCGAAACTCCCGCCGCGGGACGCGTGATCGTGAGCGGCAAGGGCCTGAGGAGGACCTCCCGCTTGGTCCGCAGAGCGGGAACGATCACGCTCAAGGTCCCGCTCTCGCGCAGGGGGCTCAGCGCGCTGCGCTCCCACCACAGGCTGAAGATTCGCCTGCACGTGGGCTTCGTCCCTCAGCAGCGCGGCGCTTCCAGCTCGACGGCGTCCTCCACGGTCATGTTCCGCTAGCCACGCTCACAGCGATCACCTCACACCCATGCAGTCGTCTGCCGGGCTGCGCGCGTCAGCGCACGCGCTCGGGTCCCAGCTGGGCGGCCACGCGGTCGCTGGCCGACGCCGAGTCGACGCCCCGCTCGGCGACCGCCTTTTGGAAGACGCTCGTGATCTCGGGCGCCACGGCTAGGAGATTTCGCTCGAATGCGCGTGAGGTGAGCGTTGGGCGCAAGAGGTGCGCGAGCTGAACGAACCTCGGGGTGCAGATGCGCCGCCTGCGCTGTTCGAAACCGACCACGATGTCCCCGACAGCGCGCTCCAACGGATAGGCGCGCTTGAATGGTGGGCGCATAGCCTGCCGAAGCAGCCGGAAGGCCGGCTGGGTTTCGTCGCCCTCGCGCACCATGTCGGTGTCGATCCAGGTCGGGTGTACACTCGCGACCTCGACGCCGAGGTGTGCGACCTCCGCGCGCAACGAGTTGCACATCGCCTCGGCGCCGGCCTTTGATGCAGCGTAGGCCGACATCCCTGGAGGGTGCGCGAAGGAGGCGAGCGAACACGTGACGGCCACGTACCCGCGCTGGTCGATGATTGCGGGAAGAGCGGCCCTCACCGTGTAGTAGGCGCCGAGCAGGTTGACCTCGACCGTGCGCGTCCACGCCGACGCGGACGTCAGCTGCAGCGGGCCGAATGATGCGATGCCGGCGTTCGCCCACACCATGTCGAGTCGCCCGTGCGCCTCGACGGTACGCTGCACGGCCGCCTCGCACTGGGCGGGGTCGGTCACGTCGAGTTCGATTGTCAGCGGAGCGGGAGAGATCACCTTAGCGGTGAGCTCGAGCGCGGCGCCGTCGAGGTCCGCGAGCACCGGGCGAGCGCCTCGGCGCGCCAGCTCGCGCGCTGTCGCCGCACCGATCCCGCGCGCCCCTCCTGTGATCAGAATGACCTTCTCGCTCAGCTTCCATCCAGTCATTGGAACCTCCTCTTCAAGCGACTCAACCGACGATCCTTGCCGTGCCCGTGTGCGCTGGGGACCGGCTGAGCCCACCACTGCCCGGTCCGAATCGCTCCACGCACTCCGCGACGGCGCGCGGCATCGCCGTGCGATCGCTCACGTCCGCCGCAACGCCCGCCGCCCTGTCGTCATGCAGCGCGCCCGCCGCGCGCTGGGCATCCTCCCTCGCTCGGCCGGTGATCATGACCGACGCCCCGCGCGCGATCAGAGCCCTCGAGGTCGCCAGGCCGATCCCGCGCGTCCCTCCGGTCACGAGCGCGACCTTCCCTTTCAAGTCGTAGCCCATCCTTATTGACATTATGTCAAAAGGGGACGCGCAGCGCGCCCCCGGGGCGCGGGGAGGCCGACGCGAGTGGCCGACTCGAGTGGCCGACTCGAGGCGCGGCTGACCCGGCCGATTGCAGAGGGGCTGCCATAAGGCGTCACTATTGACACGGTGTTGACAGCGGGATCGATGCGGGGTATGGTCGCCACCCAACGTCGTCTGCCCGCCCTGCGACGACGGGCCTCGCCCCACAGGACCTGTCGTGCTGTCCCAGCGCGGGATCTCGGCAGCCGAACGGAGGATCGCCGATGAACCCATATGTCTTCTACGCCGCGCCCCTGTCGCTCTACTCGGGCAAGGCGCGGTCCTACCTGCGCAAGCACGGCATCGACCATGTCGAGCGATCGGTGGGGGATCCCCGGTTCGCAGGAGAGGTCCTGCCGCAGATCGGCCGTCTGATCATGCCCGTGCTCGAAACGCCGGAGGGCGAGCTCGTCCAGGACACGGTGGACATCATCGATCACCTCGAGACCAAGATCGCTCCCGAGCGTTCCGCATATCCACGGACTGCCACGCAGCGAGTCGTGGCGCACCTGCTGGAGATGTTCGGGGGCGAGGGCCTGCTGCGCCCGGCCATGCACTATCGCTGGAACTTCGATGAGGTCAACATGCCGTTCATCTCCGAGGAGCTCGCCACCGCGCTCGCCCCGGCCGGCGGTCGGGAGGTGCGCGAGCAGGTGTTCGAGTGGGCCGGCGGCGCCCTGCGAGAGGCGACGGTCGCGGTCGGGGTGACAGAGCGGTCAGTGCCCGAGATCGAGCGCTCCTACGAGGAATTCCTGACGCTGCTGAATGCCCACCTGGAGACGGCGCCGTACCTGCTTGGGGGGCGGCCCACGCTCGGGGACTTCGGCTTCATGGCTCCTCTCTATGCGCATCTGGCCCGCGATCCGCAGCCTTCGCTGATCATGAAGCGGACGGCCGGGCGGGTCTGGCGCTGGGTCGAGCGAATGAACTCGCCGGCTTTCGACGCAGGCGAGTACATCGACTACCCGCAGCAGCTCTTCGCCGACGATGAGATCCCCGCGACCCTGCGGGAGCTTCTGGCCTACATCGGAGAGGAGCACGTCGCCGAAATGCTGGCTCAGGTCTCCTTCATGGATCGCTGGTTCGCCGAGCACGAGGACTCCGACGAGGGAGAGGTGTTCGCCTACGATGTCGCCAAGCGCTTTCTCGGCATGGCGACGTTCGCGTGGAGAGGCCAGGAGATGTCGGTCGGGGTTCCCCCGTATCGCATGCTCATGCTGCAACGTCTGCAGGATGCCTTCGCGGCGTGCTCGGAGGAAGAGCAGCGCGTGGTGCGCGCGCTCTTCCACGAGGTCGCGCTCGAGCCCTTGCTCGACGCCCGGCCTCGCAGACGGGTCGCGCGTGCAGCCAACCGCGAGGTTTGGGGTGCCCGCGAGGAAGCCTCGCTGCTGGCCTAGCCGTAGGGTGGCGCGGGACCTCGAGATGCTGCCCCCCTCACGCCGGCCTTCGCTCCTCTCTACTCTGCTGGAATGATCGTCCCAGCCTCCTCACCGCCCGCGCGCAGGCGCATCAGGCGAACGCCGGCGGATGCCGAGCGGGAGATCCTCGGTTCGGCCGAAGCCTTCCTGCAGGGAAACGACTTCCGCGACCTGACGGTCGACAGGGTGATGGCCGGTACGGGCATGGTGCGCTCGGCGTTCTACAACTACTTCGCCGACCGCAACGCGCTGATCCTCCGGCTCCTGCAGGACATCGAGGCGGAGATGATGCAGGCGATCGGCCCGTGGCTGGAGCGGTCGAGCGATCCGGTTGCCGCGCTGCGCACCGGTCTCGAGCAGGTCGTGGAGATCTACGCGCTTCACGGGCATCTTCTACGGGCGATCCACGAGGCCTCCTTCCACGACCACGACGTCGAGCGCGCCTACCGTCACGTGGTCGATGACTTCATCGACGTGGTCGCGGAGCTGCTGCGCAGGGAAAACCGGTCGAGCAGGACGTCGGTTCCGCGCTCTCGCGAGGTCGCCCACGCGCTGCTGAGCATGAACTCGAACGTTCTTGTCGAGCGCCTGGGCCGCGCCCCCACCGACAGCCCTCGCGCGGTGGCCAGGACGCTCCAATTCATCTGGGAGCGGGCGATCTATGGAAGCGCGCGGAGCGCGGGAGCCTCGGCAGCCGACCCCGCCGGCGTAACCGGCCGGCCGGCGCCGGTCAGCTCGCGAGCACGCTGATCGCCACCGCGGCGACCTCGCCGCCGATCCAGCCGCCGCCGTTCTCCGCTAGCGCCACCCGAGCCCCCTTGACCTGCCGCGCCCCGCACCGGCCGCGGAGCTGATCGGTGAGCTCGACCAGCTGGGCGCATCCCGTCGCGCCGACCGGGTGGCCGCGGCTCAGCAGCCCCCCGCCGGGGTTCACCGGCACGCGGCCGCCGAGGGCCGTGGCGCCGGTTCGTATCAGCTCGGGCCCCCGTCCGGGCCCGGCGATGCCGATGTCCTCGTAGGCGATGAGCTCTCCGGGAGCCGCCGCGTCGTGCACCTCGACGACGTCAAGATCGGCCGGGCCGATCCCCGCGCGCTCGTAGGCGGCGGCCGAGGCATCGGCGACCGCGCCCCCGGCTCCGTTCATGTCCAGGCGCGAGCCGGACCGAAGGACGCTCGCGAGCACGCGGACTTCGGGTGTGCCGCCGATCCTGGCCAGCCCCTCGCGCGAGGTGAGCAGCAGCGCCGCGGCCCCGTCGCCGATCGGCGAGCACATCAACAGCGTGAGGGGGCCCGAGATCTGACGGCTCTCGAGCACCTGCTCGACCGTGAGGGGGTCGCGGTACTGCGCATTGGGGTTGAGCGCGCCGTTGCGGTGGCTCTTGACGGAGACCGCCGCGAAATCGTCGGATGTCGCGCCGCTGCGCTCCATGTAGGCGACGGCCATGGCGGCGTACACGTCCATGAAGCCCGAGTGGGTGGCAGTCGGGTCAGGCCGGCCGAAGCGTTCGACGTCCCAGCCCGCGCTGAAGGCCGCAAAGGTCCTGGCCTTGTCCGGATGGGAGAGCTTCTCGGCGCCGATGGCGAGAGCGATCTCCGCCTCGCCCGAAGCGATTGCCGCTCGGGCGAGATGAACGGCTGTAGAGCCCGACGCGCATGCATTCTCGACGTTGACGATCGGCTTGCCGAGCAGGCGTGTCTGCTGGAGCGCCACCTGGCCACGGATCGAATGCTGGTCGTTGAGCGCTCCCTCTCCGGTGTTGGCGAAGAACACAGCGTCAACATCCTGCGGCGACGCGGCGGCGTCGGCGAGCACGCCGCTCACCGCGTCCTGGGCGAGTGATCGCAGTGGACGGTCCGGGTACTTGCCGAAGGCGGTCACGAACGCCCCCGCCACGAATACATCGCGCATCTGGATCCTCCCCTTCTCTAGGTCATCGGTGGCAGCGACAACTATAACGACACCGTGTCAATAGTGTGATATCTTCGTGCCGCTGGCGGTAGAGGACCAGCGGGGACGAGGAGAAACCGGTTGAGCATCACGATCGACATAGACACCGGCGGCACGTTCACGGACGGCTTCGTCTTCCGCGATGGGCGGGCGCACGTGGTCAAGGTGCTGACAACCACGCACGACCTGGCCGTGTGCTTCACGGATGTCATCGAGGGCGCCGCCGACGCGCTGGGGACGACCGTCTCGGAGATGCTGCGCGACACGGTCTCGGTGCGCTACGCGACGACCGTCGGAACGAACGCGGTCATCCAGCGAAGAGGCCCGCGGCTCGGGTTGATCGCGGGCCCCGAGCTCCCCGCCGAGGACGGTCGCGATCACGGTATCGGTCTGTTCGTCGACGCCGAGATGGTGCGCCGTCGCACGGCCGCGGATGCCGACGGCGCCCCCGAGAGGGAGGGGATGCTGAGCGCGGTTCGCGAGCTTCTCGATGACGGCGCCCGAGGGATCGTGGCTGCGCTCGGTCAGGGCGCAGGCGGCGAAGCGGGCGAGCGCAGCGCGCGCGAGCTGTTCGCGGAGCACTACCCCCACACCTGTCTCGACACCGTTCCGCTGCTCCTTGCAAGCGAGATCACATCCGACCGCGACGATGCGCGTCGCACAGCCACAGCCCTCTTCAACGCCTATGTCCACCCCGATGTCGCCGACTACCTGTACCGGGCCGAGGACTACCTGCGTGACCAGGGATATCGGCGACCGCTGATGGTCGTGCACAACGACGGGGGCTGCGCACGCGTCGCCAAGACGGTCGCGGCCAAGACGTACAACTCCGGACCGATGGCCGGCCTGCTGGGCGGGCGCGCGATCGCGCGGCTGTACGGGCTCGACACGCTCGTCACCCTGGATATGGGCGGGACGAGTCTCGATATCGGAATCGTGCGCGGGGGAGAGGTGTCGATGCTCGCTCACGGCCGCGTCGAGGGTGTCGAGGTCGCCTTTCCCCTCCCGGATCTCGTGCCTCTGGGTGCCGGAGGAGGGTCGATCGCCTGGCTCGACGGCGAGCGGCTGCGCGTCGGGCCGCGAAGCGCAGGCGCCAAGCCCGGGCCGGCGTGCTTCGGCTTCGGCGGCGAGGAGCCCACAGTGACCGACGCGGACGTGGTGCTGGGGATCCTGCGGCCCGAGGCGTTCATGGGCGGCAGCATGGCGATCGACGTCGATGCGGCACGCCGGGCTCTGCTGCGCGTCGCCGAGCCCTTGGGGTGCGATGTTCCGGAGGCGGCCTGGCAGGTGCGCGCAACGGTGCACGAGGTGATGGGGGAGCGGCTGGCGGGCGAGCTGCGCGCGCGGGGCGTAGACCCGTCATCCGCGACTGTGCTCGCGTTCGGCGGCAACGGCGCGACACACTGTGCCGGTATCGCTCAGGCGGCGGGGATCAGAGACGTGATGACCCTGCCGTTCTCGCCCGTGTTCAGTGCGTTCGGCGCCTCCACGGCCGACGTGCGCCATCGCTATGAGGTGCGCGCGGAGGAGTACGACGAGCAGGCTCTGCGTGTGCGCGCTCTGCGCGACATGCGCGGCGAGGGGTTCGATGGGAACGAAGTCCAGCTCGAGGCTCGGCGCTCGCAGCGCGACGGGACGGAGTGGGTCGCGCTCGAGGCCACGCGCGAGCTGCCCCATGTGGATCTGGGGCTGATCGCTGCAGCTGCCAGCGCCGACGTCGTCACCGAGCCCGAGGGTTCCTGCGAGGTGCGCTGGCCCGATGTCGGCGTCGTCGCCACGCCGATTCACCGGCGCGATCGACTGGGAGCCGGTGCCGCGCTTCGGGGCCCGGCGCTCGTCGACTCGCCGACCACGACGTGTGCGGTGCCGCCCGGCTGGACGCTGGTGGTCGACGACTACGGCGCCGAGCGCCTGAGCTTCGAGGGAGAGGAGCAAGCATGAGCGCGCGCGTGCGCATGACCGAGTACCTGGAAATCGACCTCGAGTCCGAGCGCTGGAGATGCGCGGTGTGCGAGCACGCGATCGGCCCGGCGCGAGAGGACTACAAGCGCGGGCTTCTCCTCTACGACCGCGATCCGCGGGACATCTACCCGGCGCGCATCGACGGAGAGCTCAGCTTCGCCCCCGATCCGCGGTGGTGCAGGATCGTCGAGTTCTACTGTCCCGGATGCGGTACTCAGGTGGAGACCGAGTATCTACCGCCGGGCCATCCGCTGACGCACGACATCGAGATCGACGTCGATGCGCTCAAGGCGCAGCATGCGGCGCACGCCGCTGAGCCGGGCGGGGAGGGCGAGTGATGGAGATCAACGTGGACATCGGCGGCACCTTCACCGACTGCTTCGCTACGAGGAGCGACGGTGGCGTGGCGACCGCGAAGGCGCTCACGACCCATCACGATCTGGCGCTCGGCTTCATGCGTGCCGTGGAGGACATCGCAGGCGAGCTCGACACGGACGCCGACGCTCTGCTCGCCCGGACCGAGGCGATCCGCTACGCGACCACGCTCGGCACCAATGCCCTGATCGAGCGCAGCGGGCCGCGCCTCGGCCTCATCACGACGATGGGTCACGCCGACACGGTTGGCATCGGCCGCTGCCGGCAGTGGGGTGACGGGTTGCCGGTGACGATGACGCGTGACCTCGCCCGCGCGCAGCGTCCGGAGCCGCTCGTGCCGCCGGAGCAGATCGCGACCGTGCGCGAGCGAGTCACCTACACGGGCGAGGTCCTGATGCCGCTCTCGGCCGACGAGGTGCGTGAGCGCGTAGGGGATCTCGTGGACCTCGGGGTGCGCGGGTTCGTCGTATGCCTGCTCAACGCCCACGTCAACCCGCAGCACGAGCTGCTCATTCGAGACGTCCTCGAGGAGGAGTACCCGAGCAGCTACCTGGGCCGCTTCCCGGTGATCCTCTCCCACGAGGTGTCCAAGCGCTCGGGCGAGTATGTCCGCTCGATGACGGCGATCATCGACGCCTACCTGCACCGGTTCACCGCCGACAGGCTGTCCGCGCTACGTGACGATCTGCGTGTGCGCGGCTACCGCGGCGAGCTCCTGCTCGTACACAACACGGGCGGGATGGGCAGCCTCGCACGCACGACGCCGGTGCGCACGGTCCACGCCGGGCCGGTGGCAGGGCTCTACGGCTCGCGCCATCTCGCCGCGAGCTTCGGCTACGACAAGCTCGTCACGACCGACATGGGCGGCACGTCATTCGACGTCGGCGTCGTCGTGCAGGGCTCTGTGCGCTTCTACCAGTTCAACCCCGTCATCGACCGCTGGCGGGTTCAGGTGCCGATGATGGACATCAAGGCGATCGGCGCCGGAGGGGGCTCGATCGCCCGTCTGGATCCTGTCGCCGGCGTCGCCGTGGGTCCGCAGTCGGCGGGCTCGACGCCCGGCCCCGCCTGCTATGGCCAGGGCGGCACCGAGCCCACGGTCACCGATGCGAACCTCGTGCTCGGCTATCTCGACCCAGACGGCTACCACGGCGGCGAGCTTCCGCTGGACCGTCGGCGCGCCGAGCGCGCAATCGAGCGCCGGATCGCCAAGCCGCTTGGGATCGACGTGCTCGACGCGGCGCGGCGGATCCGCCAGGTCGTGGACGAGCGCATGGGATCGGAGATCTTCCGCGAGGTCACGCTCAAGGGCTATGACCCGCGCGAGTTCACGGTCTTCTCGTTCGGCGGCGGCGGCCCGCTGCACGCCTGCGGCTATGCCGGCGTGCTCGACGCGGAGCAGGTCGTTGTCCCCCCGCACAGCTCGGTCTTCTCGGCCTCCGGCGCGGCCGGACTCGAGCTGCTCCGAATCTACGAGCGCTCGGCCTGGTTGACGTTGTTCAACCCGCTGACCAAGCAGCTGTTCAGCGACTACGAGAGTTTCAACGCGATCGTCGACGGGTTCCGCGAGCAGGCGGTCAAGGACTTCGTCGCCGAGGGCTTCGGCAGCGACGAGCTGCGGACGTCGCTCGAGCTGGACGTACGCTCCACCGGACAGCTCAATGTCATCACCATCGCCAGCCCGGTCGAGCGCATCGAGAGCGACAATGACCTCGCAGCGGTCCTGAAGGCCTACTTCGCCGAGTACGCCGATCGTTTCAGCGATCTCGCGCTCACACGCGAGGTCGGCGTTTCGATCGATGCGATCCGCCTGCGGGCATGGATACCGCGTGAGCCGTGGGAGCTGCCGGAGCGCGAGCGTGTCGATCGCGGCGTGGAGGATGCGCGGCGCGGCGCTCGCGAGTGCTGGTGGCAGCAGGGTGGCCTGCAGGCGACACCCGTCTACGACTACGCGGCGCTGGGGCCGGGCCACGAGCTCCAAGGCCCGGCGGTGGTAGAGGCCGCCGACACGACGATCCTCGTCGAGCCCGGCTGGAACGGCTGGATGGACGAGTACGGGTTCTTCACGATGCGCAAGGAGAAGCAGCGATGAGAGCGACCGACACCACGGAGCAGCCGGGCGTGCCGGCGCCGCGCACCCCGGAAACCGATGCGTTCCTCAACGACCTGCTGACAAACCAGCCGATCATGTTCGGGCCGGACCCCGAGATCATGAACGAACATCGGATCCGACCGCGCAGCGAGCGCGAGGAGGCGGCTCTCACCGCGATCACCGATGAGACCGAGCTGACCATCGCCCAGAGCCGGGTCGAGGCGATCATCGAGAGCGCCAAGGACATGCTGCAGCAGATCAGCGCGGCGCCCGCCGCCAAGTGGGGCGACCTGTCGGTCGGGGTCTACAGCCGCGACGGAGACCTGTCGCTGTGCACCTCCAGCGGCGTGAACATCTTCTCGGCCGCGGCGTCTCCGGTACCCAAGTTCATCAACCGCTACTGGGCCGACGAGCCGACCGTCGGCGTGCGCGAGGGCGACGTCTTCTACCACAACGACTCCCACTACGGCGGGGCGCACAACCCCGACCACACGCTGCTCCTGCCGCTCTACCGGGATGGCGAGCACATCGCCTGGGTGGGGGTCGTCGTCCACGAGGGCGAGAACGGCGCGATCGATCCGGGCGGCTTCGCGCCGCGGGCGACCGACCCCTACGGCGAGGGTCTGAGGATCCCGCCGATGAAGATCGGCGAGGACTACACGCTGCGTCGCGACGTCGTGAACATGTTCCAGAATCACGTTCGCGATCCGCTGATGTGGCTGATCGACATCCGCTCGAAGCTCGCGGCGGCCCGTGATGTGGAGCGTCGGCTACACGACTTCATGCGCGAGCGCTCACCAGAGCTGCTGATCGCCACGCTGCGCACGGTGCTCGAGAACACCGAGGCGGAGGTGCATCGCCGCCTGGCGCAGTGGCCCGACGGTATCTACCGCGCCGTGCACTTCGGCGACTGCACGCTGCTCGAGGAGCGCCTCTACAAGATCGCGGTCGAGTTCGAGAAGCGTGGCGAGCGCCTCGTCATGCGCACGCACGGCACGGCGCCGGCGATCGACCGCGCGATGAACGGGCAGGCACACGCCATGAAGTCGCTGGTGGGCAACGAGTTCATGAACTTCCTGTTCGCGGATCTGCCCCGCAACGCCGGGTTTGTCTCGGCGATCGACTTCGAGCTCGAGCCCGGGAGCATGCTGACCGCGACACGTGAGCACCCCACGTCGCTGTCGATGCTCAGCGGCTTCTACCTCAACACGACGGTGCACACCGCGTTGACCAAGGCGCTGTTCTCGAATCCCGGTGTCACCGAGGTCATCGCGCCCTGGTACGCGATGCTGCCGACCCTGCAATACGGGGGGATCACCCAGCACCTCCAGTTGACCGCGAACATCTCCGTCGAGATCAACGCGATGGGCGGCGGGGCACACCGAGACCGCGACGGCGAGCACGCCGCCGCGCCGTTCTTCGCGACGCTCGCCGACTGGGGCGAGACCGAGGACCGGGAGACAGAGCTCCCGTTGCTGTGCCTGTGGCGCCACATCCCGCCCGACAACCACGGCTTCGGCAAGCATCGCGGCGGAGCCTCCGTCGAGTGGGCCTACGCCCTCTGGGGCAGCCAGATCTTCGCCTTCATGGTCACGTCCACCGGCGCGCGGTTCCCGGTCACCGGCGGCCTCTTCGGCGGGTATGGCGGCGGCTGTAATCCGCTGACGATCGTCAAGCCCGAGGGAGGCGCCGGCGCGCTGCGCGAGTGGCTCGCAAACGGCGCCCCAGGGCTCACCTACGACGCCGCGTCGATGCTCGCCGACAGGCCGCTGGCCGGCGAGTACGAGGTAACCAATCCTTCCCGCCCCGCCGCCCCGATCCCGGAGGGCGAGATCTGGATCCAGCGCATCGGCGGCGGCGGCGGCTATGGTGACCCGCTCGAGCGGGATCCGCAGGCGGTCATGACCGACCTGCGACGTGGTCTCATCAGCCCCGAGGTTGCGCGCAACGTGTACCGGATCACCTGGGACGAGGAGCGCGCGGAGCTGGACGCAGCCGCCACCGAGAGTGCGCGCGACGATGAGCGAACAGCACGGCTCGCACGCGGGAAGAGCTACGACGAGTTCGTCGCCGAGTGGCGGCGTGAGCAGCCCCCGGAGGGCGTGCCCTTCCTCGGCTCATGGGATTGGCCGGCGGACGAGGGCAGCTGAGCGTGCAACTCGCACTCGTGTTGCAGGAGGTGGCGGAGCGCATCAGCGCGACTCAGCCCGAGGAACGCCTGCGTCAGCCCGCACGCTGGGCGTATGCGCTGCGCGACGCGGTGGCGCTCGGGCGCCCGGACTGGATCGTGACCCATCACGACCTCGACCTCGAGGCGCGCGGTGCGGCCGAGCAGGTGGACACCGTCGAGGATGTGCCCGATGCCGACCTCCTCGCCTCGGTGCTTGGCGGCGCTGCGCTCGAGCTCACCGCGACGCTGAGAGGCATATACCCGTCCGGGATAGTCGCGGCCTCGGTGACCGGCCCGGCGACGATGGCTGCGCGGCTGGCCTCGCGGTTCGCGGAGAGCGACATCGACCTCGAAGCCGGCGCGTTCGACTGCGGCGACGTGGTCGCCGCGCTGGCAGCCGCGCACGTCGAGCGGGGCGCGAGTCGTGTGATCGTATGGGAGCCCGACAGCGGCGCCCTCGAGTCGGACGCGCTGGCACGTGCGCACGAGCCGATCTTGCGTCGCCTTGCCTTGCTTGGGGCCGACGCGGTGGCCGTCGGCGCGCAGGGTCTCAGCGAGACCACCTACGCCGCGCTGGCTTGCGCGACGGGCGGGCGCGGCGCGGCCCTGCTGGGTTCCGAGACGTTCAGCGATATCGCGAGCCTCGACGGCGCGCTGGTCACCGCCGAGGCGAGCGCGGGTTCGAACGCTGTGGTCCTGAGCGACGGGCCAGTGCCGCGAGGGTGCGACCTGACGTTACTGCGCCTACTCGGCGAGCGACCGACAGAGACAAGGACACCAGGAGGAGCGAGATGATCGGAAGGTCGTTTGGCAGCGTGCTCGACGCGTGTGCCCACAACTACCCGCGGGAGACGGCGCTCGTGCAGGGCAATGTGCGGCTCACCTATACGGAGATGTTCGGGCGGATCCGCCAGACCGGCCGGGCGTTGCAGAAGCTGGGCCTGCGGCCAGGCGACAGGCTCGCGTTCGTGATGGCCGACTCGCCCGCGCTGCTCGAGGTGATGTACGGCGCGCTGTGGGCGGGCATCACGACCGTCCCGCTCAACGCGCGTCTGTCGCTCGAGGATCACAGGTACATGATCGAGGACTCCCAGGCGCGCGCGCTCGTGTTCGACGCGACGATGGCCGAGCGTGCACACGAGCTCCTCACAGGATGCGCGATCGAGTTCGCGATCGCTTCCGATGAGGCCGCGGCGCCGGAGGGCGGCGAGCTGCTCGAGCGCCTCATCACGGGACAGGACGGCGGCTCCGGGGCGCCCGCGATCGACCCCGACCGTGAGTGCATCATCCAGTACACGGGTGGTACCACCGGCTTTCCAAAGGGGGTGCTCCACAGCCACCGCACCGTCCTGTCGTCCCTCTACTCGGCCACGCTCGAGCTCGACGTGCGCCCGGGCGAGGTCAGTGCGCACATCGCGCCCCTCACCCACAGCGGAATGGTGTATGTGCTCCCGGTCTGGGCGCGCGGGGGCTGCAACGTGATCCTCGGCGGGTTCGATCCCGCGAAGCTCCTCCACGCAATCGAGCACGAGCGCGTCACGAGCACCCTCATGGTGCCGACGATGCTCTACTTCCTGCTCGACCTCCCGGGCATCGCGGATCGCGACCTCTCGAGCCTGCGCACGCTCACGTACGGCGCCGCGCCGATGCGCCCCGAGCGGATCGAGCAGGCGCTGGACGTGTTCGGCCCGATCTTCATCCAGGTCTACGGGCAGAGCGAGGCGCCGGCGCAGATCACGGTCCTCACCAAGCGCGACCACGTCCGGGCGCTCGAGAACACCGCCCTGCTGCGCTCCTGTGGGCGGCCGGTGGCGATCGTGGACGTGCGCTGCGCCGACGACGCGCTGGCCAGCGTGCCCGATGGCGAGCCCGGCGAGATCGTCGTGCGAGGTCCCAACGTGACGCTCGGATACGTCAACAAGCCCGAGGAGACGGCGGCTGCTCTGCGGGACGGCTGGCTGTGCACGGGCGACGTGGGCGTGCGCGACGAGCAGGGCTACTTCTACATCGTCGACCGCAAGAAGGACATGATCGTCTCGGGTGGCTTCAACGTCTATCCCAAGGAGGTCGAACAGGCGCTCTTCGGCCATCCGGCCGTGCGTGACGTTTGCGTCGTCGGCGTGCCCGACGAGAAGTGGGGGGAGGCCGTCAAGGCGGTAGTCGTTCTCGAAGCGAACGCCGTGACCACGGACGCTGAGCTGATCGAGTTCGTCAAGGAGCGGAAGGGCAGCGTCCTCGCGCCGAAGTCTGTGGAGTTCGTCGAGTCGATCCCCCTGTCGAGCCTGGGCAAGCACGACAAGAAGGCCGTGAGGGAGATCTACTGGGCCGGCCGCGAGCGGGCGGTCAACTGACGGCAGCGCCCTGCAGTGCTCCGGACGCACACGCAGACGCGCGAACCCCGGGCTCCAGGGCGAGCTGCGACGGGACGCAGCCGAGCCATGCCGTGGAACGTTGCTACCCTTGATGTTTCAGGTTGGGCGATTCGCCCGACATCGCAGTGCCAGCGCTCGTAGCCTTTGCTCAGCAATCTCCGCGTTCGCAGCACTATCAACGCAGGAGGAAACACAATGGCTACAGGAACCGTCAAGTGGTTCAGTGACGACAAGGGATTTGGCTTCATCACGCCCGATGACCAGTCCAAGGACTTGTTCGTCCATCACAGTGCGATCGTCGGTGAGGGCTTTCACTCGCTCGACGACGGGGCGAAGGTCTCCTACGACGCCGAGGCCGGCGACAAGGGACCCAAGGCCGCGAACGTCCAGCTGGTGTAGCGCCTTGCGGGCCTGCCGGCCGTGAACCGGTTCGCAGGCCCGAGACGCTCCCTCATGAGATCTCCGATGCCTGTTCAATCACCCGGCGATTCTCTCGTGATCGAACACTAGACGCTGGACCGTCTCGCCAACCTGGTGGTTACCGTGGTGCCGCTCGCGCGAGCCCCGAGCGTTACGCCAAGGATCTGCTCGCCGACCCCGCACTCCGCGCCGTCGACCGCACGTTCCCGCTGTGGGTGCTCCTGGGACTCATGTTCCCGTTTGGCCTCGGGGTGGCGCTGACCGGTTCGGTCATCGGCGGCCTGACGGGTCTGCTGTGGGGTGGAGCGGTTCGCATCCTGTTCCTGCACCACGCGACCTTTTCGATCGATTCGCTGTGCCACTTCTTCGGCCGCCGTCGCTTCCGCACGGGCGACGAGTCGCGCAACCTTGCATGGCTCGCCCTCCCGACCTTTGGCGAGGCTTGGCACAACAATCACCACGCATTCCCCACCTCAGCGCACCACGGCCTCACCCGCTGGCAACTCGATCCCGGTGGGTGGCTGATCGACGCCCTGGGGCGGCTTGGCCTCGCGTGGGACGTCGTGCGAATCTCGACAGGCGCCCAGCAGGCAAAGCTCACGTCTGCACGAAGCTGATTGCGCAGTGCCGCTTCGCGGCTTCGTGTGCGACCGCAGGTCGTCTATTCGGAGAGCGACGTCGCAGCGGTCTTGTCCGTATATCCACGAGCAAGTCGCAGGAAGGCGCGACCCGCACGAGACGGTCGGGGGGCACGCGAGCAGGTCACGGTGAGGTCGCGGAAATCATCGGTTCCTGCTGATATGCATGTGATGAGGAGCGACGCACCGGTCCTGGGGCTTCCCGAGGACCTCACGAGCGAGTGGCTTGCAGGAGCGTTGGGCTCCGGCCCGATCGATGCCTTCAGAATCGAGAGCATAGGCACGGGTCAGATGAGCGAGAGCTGCCGCGTGAGCATCGACTACGTCCCGGGACCGGACGCTGGGCCGCCGACGGTCGTGCTCAAGACGGCCTCGGCGGATCAGAACAGCCGCTCGGCCGGTGTCGGGCTCGGCGTCTACGACCGCGAGGTCCGCTTCTACCGCGAGCTCGCGCCGAGAGTGGGTGGTCCGCTGGCGGAGTGTCATCTCGCGGTGATCGATCCTGACCAGGGATCGTTCACGCTGTTGCTGGAGGATGTCTCGCCCGCCGTTCAGGGAGACCAGATAGCCGGCTGCGCCGTGGAGCAGGCCAGGCTGGCGCTCTGCGAGCTGGCAGAGCTTCATGCGCCGGTGTTCGCCGATCCTCAGCTCGGCGCCACTCCCTGGTTGAACCAGGAGAACGTGCTCGGCCAGGCGCTCATGAGCCAGCTGCTGCAAGCGTTCCTCGAGCGCTACGGCGACCACGTCTTGGCCGAGCACCAGGAGGTCTGCCGGCGCTTCGTCGCCAGCCTCGACGGCTGGGTCAGCGACCGTCGCCCGCCGCTGGGCCTGGTGCACGGCGACTACCGACTCGACAACATGCTGTTCGGCGTGCAGGAAGCGCCGCGACGCTTTGTCGTCGTGGACTGGCAGACGGTCAGCTGGGGCCCGGTCATGAGCGACGCCTCCTATTTCCTCGGGGGCTCACTTACGCTCCAGGACAGGCGCCGGCACGAGCAGGAGCTTGTTCGCGAGTACTACGACACCCTGCGCGCCCACGGCGTGCGCGGGTTCGATTGGTCGGATTGCTGGAGCGGATACCGCCGCCAGAGCTTCCTGGGCATTCTCATGACCGTCGGTCCGGCGGTCATCGTCGAGCGGACGGAGCGCGGCGACGAGATGTTCCTCACGAGCCTCGCGCGCTACGCCCAGCAGGTCCTCGACCTCGATGCCCTCGACCTGCTCCCGCCGTCGGGCTCCGGCCGGCCCCCCGCGCCGCGCCCGGATCCCGGCGAGGAGGGGCGTCACCCCGCCGGCCCGGAGGAACTGTGGAACGAGAGCTGGTACTTCGATGCCATCTCAGAGGACGGCCGGACCGGGCTCTACACGCGCCTCGGGCTTTACCCGAACCTCGGTGTGTGCTGGCTGACCGCGCTCATCTGCGGCCCCGAGCGCCCGACCGTGGCGATCGTCGACTTCGCCGCGCCGCTACCAGACGGCGCTGTACTCACGATCGAGAGGCCAGGGCTGCGGGCGGAGCACGTGTGCGAGTCCGCACTCGAGCGCTTCCGAGTGCGCATCGATGCTGAGGGCGAGTCCCACGCCGATCCGGCCTCGCTCCTGTGCGGCGATCGCGGTGAGCCAGTCTCTGCAGGTTTCGACATCGTGTGGGAGACGCTCGGCGAGCCCTACGCCTACCGCGTAGCCACCCGCTACGAGATCCCCTGCAGCGTCAGCGGCACGGTGCGGATCGGCCAGGAGACGATCGACCTGAACGGCCTGGGACAGCGCGACCACTCGTGGGGCACGCGCGACTGGTGGTCGGCCGAGTGGATGTGGTGCGCCGGACACCTGGACGACGGCACACGCTTCCACGCGGTCGAGTTCCGGATCCCCGGAGCACCGCCGATCGGCCTCGGATACCTCCAGCCGCCCGCCGGCGGCGTCATCGAGCTCGACAGCGTGAGAGCCTCCGAGCAGGTCGGCGCCGACGGGCTCATCACCTCCGCGCAGGTCGGCCTCGGAGCCCTTATGCTCGACATTGAGCCCGCGGCCTTCGGGCCACTCAGGCTCGAGGCGCCCGACGGTCGCATCTCACAGTTCCCGCGCGCCATGTGCCTGGTAAGCGCCGAAGACGGGCGCACCGGCGCGGCCTGGGTCGAGTGGAACCGAAACGTCTCCGCGCGCCGCACGTCGAGGGGCTCGGGTCGCGTACGCGCCTGAGTGGCGACGCTAGCCTCGGCGCGCTGTGCTCACGAACCAGCTCAACGAACAGGCGGACTGACGCTCAGCGCGACGCAGATCAACGAAGAAGCCGTCGAGATCAACCCGCTCTTCTGAGCGAGTGCCGGAGGAGGGACTCGAACCCCCGACACGCGGATTATGATTCCGCTGCTCTAACCGACTGAGCTACTCCGGCCCGGATGACGCAGCAGTGTAGCCGCATGATCGCCCGGCGCGGCCTGTGGATGCTGTGCGCGGCGAGCGCGATCAGACGAGCCCGGGCGCGAGTGGCGCGCGCGGAACACGCTGTCTGCAGGAGGGCTAGCCTCGTGTGTGATGGAGCCGCCGATCCTGCTCGCCGTCCCAAACGTCTCGGAGGGTCGTGCGGATGCCACGATCGCCGAGATCGGCGACGCGTTCGCGAGCGCGGACGGGAAGGTGAGGCTGCTCGATGTCCATTCAGACGGCGACCATCACCGATCGGTCTTCACGCTTGCCGGGCAGCCCGGCGATCTGGCCGACGGGCTGCTGCGGGGCGCACGGATCGCTGTCGAGAAGATCGACGTGCTCGCGCGCGCTGGGCAGAATCCGCTGCAGGCCGGTCAGCATCCCCACGTTGGCGCGCTGGATGTCGCGCCGGTCGTCTACCTCGACGCGTGCGCGCGGGGTGCGGCCTGTGCCGAGGCGCTCGTGATCGCGGATCGCATCGGCGAGGAGCTCGGCGTGCCCGTCTTCCTGTACGGCGAGCTGACCGCCGAGGACTCGCGCCCCGCGAGGACCCGTGCGGAGTTGCGGCGCGGTGGGGTGGCCGCGCTGGCAGAGAGTGGTCTCAGGCCGGACTTCGGACCTGCGCGGATACATCCCACGGCGGGCGCCACGCTCGTCGCAGCCCGCTCGCCGCTGGTCGCCTTCAACCTGCAGCTGGCGCCGCCCGCGACGGTCGCGGACGCGCGGGAGATCGCCGCGCTGATCCGCGAGGGCGGCGAGCGGGGGCTGCCCGGTGTGCGCGCCATGGGCGTGTTGCTGAGCGGCGACGTGGCCCAGGTCTCGATGAATGTCGAGCGGCCATTCGACCTCCCGCTCGCGAGCGTGGTGGAGGCCGTCCGCAGGTACGGGGTGGTCGCGAGCGCAGAGCTCGTAGGGCTGGCTCCAGCCGCGGCTCTGGAGGGCTTTCCCAAGGACATCCCGATTCTCGGCTTCGACCCCGCCCGCCACGTGATCGAGAACGCATTAGGCTGCTAGCTGTGGCTCAGACCAGACGCAAGCGCCAGACCAAGCACCGCGGGAACGCAGCCGGCGTCGTCGAATCGCGCGGCCGCACGGGGCGCAAGCCGACCGCGGCTGAGAAGAGCGGCAAGGCGAGCGACATCGCCAGGGAGCGTGAGAAGCTGCTCGACAAGCGCGACCGCCCGCCCACCTGGCGGGGCGCGTTCGTCAAGTCGATGTTCGCGACGGTCGTGATGCTGCTGATCGTGATCCTGGTCCTCAAACAGTCCAACCAGGCGATCGGCCTGTTCCCGATCGTGATCGTGCTCTACACGCTCGTCAGCTACTACACCGACAAGTGGATCTACGACCGCCGCCAGCGCAACAAGGCCAAGCGGGGCGGTGGCGGCAAGGCTGCGTCGCGATGAGCGCTTTGGACGTGCGGACCTTCACGGTGGGTCCGGTGCAGGAGAACTGCTACATCGTGCGCGCCGACAGCCAGGCCGCCACGGCGGTGATCGTCGACCCGGGCGACGAGGCCGAGCGCCTGCTCGGCGCGGCCGACGCACTCGGGGTGAAGATCGAGGCGATCCTCGTGACGCACTGTCACTTCGATCACATCGGCGCCGTCGCGCCGATCGCCCATGCCACAGGCGCCCCGGTCTACTGCCCCGAGGTCGAGCGGCCGGTGCTCGCCGACGTGATGAGCTGGGTGCCGCCGGGGTTTGGACCGTTCGAGAGCTACGAGGCCGAGCACACCGTCGCCGGGGGCGAGCGGCTGAGGCTGGCCGGCCTGGACATCGATGTCATCTCCACTCCAGGGCACAGCCCCGGTCACGTGACCTACGCCGTGCCCGGGGCCCTGCTCTCCGGGGACGTGCTCTTCCAGGGGTCCGTCGGACGTGTCGATCTGCCGTTCGGAGATTGGGCGACGCTCGAGCGCTCGATCGAGGGCCTGCTGAAGGCCTATCCGCAGGAGACCGTCGTCTACCCGGGGCACATGGGCGTCACTACGCTCGGGCGAGAGCGCGACACCAACCCGTTTCTCAGCGAGCTTCGCCTCAGCGTCCCCCGCGCGGCGGCCGTGGACTCGCCGACCCTCCGAAGTTGAGCGGATCCAAGATCAAAGCGCCGCGTGGCACGTTTGACGTGCTCGGCGAGCAGGCGTCCGCCCGCGCGATGCTCGAGGCCCGTGCGCGCTCGATCCTGGAGGGCGCCGGGTACGAGCGGATCGAGACGCCGGTGTTCGAGGCGACCGAGCTGTTCGCCCGTGGCGTCGGCGAGTCGACCGACATCGTGCGCAAGGAGATGTTCACGTTCCAGGACGCCGGCGGACGCTCGCTCACGCTGCGCCCGGAGGGGACCGCTCCGGTCTGCCGGGCCTATGTCGAGCACGGTATGCACAAGCTCCGGCGGCCGGTGAAGCTGTGGTACCTGTCGAGCTTCTTCCGACACGAGCGCGCGCAGGCCGGACGCTACCGACAGTTCTGGCAGGTCGGGGCCGAGGCGCTCGGCTCCGAGGACCCCGCGGTCGACGCTGAGTCGATCGTGCTGCTCTCCAGGCTGCTCGCCGAGATGCGGGTCTCCGACGTCCGGCTGCGCCTCTCGAGCCTCGGAAGCCCCGAGAGCAGAAGCGAATACCGCGAGCGTCTGCAGACGTATCTTCGTGCGCACGAGGACAGCCTCGCGGAGGAGGTGAGGGCTCGCATCGATCTGAATCCGCTACGGGCCTTCGACTCTGAGCACCCCGGCACTCAGAGGGTGATGCAGGGCGCGCCGCGTCTGCTCGAGCACCTCAACAGCGAGGACGCCGAGCACTTCGCACAGGTGCGCAGCCTGTTGGATGTGGTCAACATCCCCTACGAGGTCGACTCCACGCTCGTGCGCGGGCTCGACTACTACACGCGCACCGTGTTCGAGTTCACCTCCGACGCTCTCGGCGCGCAGAGCGGCGTCGGAGGCGGGGGACGCTACGACCGCCTCGTCGAGCAGATGGGCGGCCCGCCCACGCCCGGGATGGGTTGGGCGGCTGGGATCGAGCGGATAATGCTGGCCGGCGATGCACCGCCGGCGGCCCCGGCTCCGGTTGAGCTGTTTGTTGCGCTGGAGGATCCGCACGCCGACGTCCGCGCGGTCGCCTTCGCTCTGCTGAACGAGGCGCGCTCAGCTGGGATCTCCGCCCGGATGGACCTCGGCGGGCGCTCGCTGAAAGGCCAGCTCGGTCACGCCGCGGCGCTCGGCGTCCGCTTCGTGGCGATCGTCGGGCGGAATCAGACGACGCTCAAGGACACGCAGGGAGGCCGCCAGGAGCCGATGGCCAGCGACGCCGTCGTGCATGCCGTGCTGCGCGCCCATCGCGCGGTCTGACCGTCCACGGCGTGATGCGTCGTTCAACTTTTCCGCCAGGATGCCGAAATTGGTTGAGATGACGCAGCTCTCTCGCCCCTTCCAGATCGCCCTCATCGCGGTCGGTCTGCTCGTCGCCGTGTGGTTCTTTGCGCTGCAAGGGCATCCGGCGAGCACGAGCAGCTCGGCTGTCGCCCCTACGCCCGCGACCGAACCCGCCGCTGCGCCGTCGGCCAAGGCGAGCGGCTCGCCGAGCAACGTCTACCACGGGTCCGCGCCCGGCGTGGGAGGGCTGACTCGCGCGATCGCCAAAGCCCACGGAGCCGTCGCGACCTCCCAGCAGAACGCCAAGCAGCTGGAAGAACGCTCCGCTCAAGCGTCCACCGGTGGCACGACATCCGCTTCCGGCGCTCCTTCGCGCACGGCGACGCCGACGAGCTCGACCACCCACGCTCCAGCCGTCGGGTCGAAGGCACCGGCCACGACACGTGCCACCGTCAAGCAGCACCCGATCAAAGCGCAGCCCGGAGTGGGTCGCACGCCGGCCAGACAGGCGCTCGTGGAACGTGCGCTGAATGAAGGCAAGATCGCGGTGATCCTGTTCTGGAGCCCGAAGGGAACCGACGACGTCGCTGTTCGCGACGAACTGCGCTTCCTGGAGGCGGCTCACCATCTGATCGCTCCGCTCGCCGGCGTGGCGAAGGTGCGGCTCGCGCTCGAGCGGTCGGGCCTTGAATTGCAGAAGAAGTTCGCCGCCTTCGAAGCGCGCGCGAACCAGGTCGCGTCCTTCGGCTCGATCACCCGTGGCGTTCAGGTCTACGGGACTCCGACGATCCTGATCATCAACAAGCGCGGTCAGACCACGACGCTGACCGGCCTGCAGGATGCCTTCGCCATCGAGCAGGCGATAGACGAAGCGCGACACTCCTAGCCGTACACTCGCTCAGTGAGCACGAGCGCAGAGGAGCTGATCAATCATCTCGAACGCCCGCTCGGGCGCGGTCATTCCCCGGATGACGCGTTCACCGGCGCGGCGGGCGGCGCGGCGTGCGGCGATGTGATCCGCGTCTCGATCGCGCTCGACACCGACAGCGCCGATGGGAGTATCCGCGACGCGGGCTTCGACGCAAGCGGTTGCGGGGCCACCGTGGCGGCCGGCAGCGCCGCGGTGAGGCTGCTGCGCGGCGCGCCCCTGCTCGGAGCCGCGCGGATCGGCGCGCAGGAGATCGCCGATGAGCTGGGAGGTCTCAGCGCGGCCAAGCACCACGCGGCCGAGCTCGCGGCCGACGCGCTGCATCGCGCGCTCGGCGGCGCCGCTCGAGCGTGCGCCGCGCTGAGCAGGAGCGCCGGCCGGACGCTCGTCGCGATGAGCGGCGGGGTGGACAGCGCGGTTGCGGCGCTGCTCGTGTCCGAGGCGGGCGCGCAGGCCGTGGGCGTGACACTCGAACTGTGGTCGGACCCTGAGAACGACGGCGATCTCAGCTGCTGCTCGGCGCAGGCGGTTCGCGGCGCGCGCGAACTGGCGCACTCCCTGGACATGCCCCACCTCTCGATCGACCTGCGCGCCGAGTTCCGGGCGGGCGTCGTTGACGGCTGGGTCGCAGACCACGCCGCCGGTCTCACGCCGAACCCGTGCGTTCGCTGCAACGGTCAGGTCCGTCTCGACGCCATGCTCGAGCTGGCCGACCGGCTGGGGTCAGAGACGCTTGCGACGGGCCACTACGCGCGTGTGGCGGAAGGCCCGCCCGGCCCGCTGTTGAGAACGGCGACCGACGCCGCCAAGGACCAGAGCTACGTGCTGTCCGCGCTTGCGCCCGCGTCGCTCGCGCGCCTGCGCTTTCCGCTCGGGGCGCTGCACAAGCCGCAGGTGCGCGAACTGGCCGAGCGTGCCGGGCTGGGAGTCGCTCGCAGACGCGACTCCCAGGATCTGTGCTTCCTCGCGGGCACGCGTCACAGCGCCTTCCTGGAGCGCCACGGGGGCCTGGGTCGGCGTCCCGGTCGGATCGTCGACCTCGACGGAGGCACGCTCGGAGAGCATTCCGGTGCCCACGTCTACACGGTCGGGCAGCGCCACGGCCTCGGGATCTCCGCTTCCGAGCCGCTGTACGTGCTCGCCACCGATGCACGCGCGAACACCGTCACGGTCGGCCCTCGCCGTGAGCTGCTCGCGCGTGATCTGGCCGTGAGCGGGGTGACGCTCCATCGTCAGGGAAGCTGCGTGGACAGCGTGCGCGTGCGCGCGCACGGCCGCCTCTTCGCCTGCCGGCTGGCCGGCGATCTCCAAGCCGGACGCCACGCAGCCGTGGCGGTCGAGCTGGATGAGGCCGCCGAGCGCACCGCCCCAGGGCAGATCGCCTGCCTGTACACGGGCGATCTCGTCGTCGGCTACGGCACCATCGCCGCGTAGGGTCTAAGGCGCGGCCTAAGATCCTCGCGACATGACCTCTGACGAGATACGCGAGCGGTACCTGAGCTTCTTCGAGGAACGCGGACACCGCAGGATCCCCTCGGCGTCTCTCGTGCCCTCCGCGCACGACCACTCAGCGCTCCTGACGGTCGCGGGGATGCACCCGCTGAAGCCCTATTTCCTCGGCCAGGAGACACCGCCGGCCCGGCGTCTCACCAGCTGTCAGAAGGTCTTCCGCACGGTCGACATCGACAACGTCGGCAACACGACGCGTCACCTGACCTTCTTCGAGATGCTCGGCAACTTCTCGTTCGGGGACTACTTCAAGCACGAGGCCATCGCGCTCGCATGGGAGCTGTCGAAGGACGTCTTCGGCTTCGATCAGGCCGACATCTGGGTGACGGTGTTCGAGGGCGATGAGGGCCTCGGGCTCGGCCCCGACGAGGAGGCGATCGACCGTTGGGTGGAGCTCGGCGTGCCGCGGACGCGGATCGTGCAATGCCCGCGCTCTGAGAACTTCTGGCAGGCGGGACCTGCGGGCCCGTGCGGGCCGTGCTCGGAGCTCTACATCGATCGCGGTGAGCAGCATGGCTCGCCCGGCGATCTCCCCGGCGGAGAGAACGAGCGCTTCCTGGAGTACTGGAACCTGGTCTTCATGCAGTACGACCAGCAGCCCGACGCGCAGGGCGCGGGCTCGACGCTCGAGCCGCTTCCCGCCAACAACATCGACACCGGCCTCGGCCTGAACCGCCTGGCAGCGATCCTGCAGGGCAAGCAGTCGGTGTTCGAGACCGACCAGTTCCAGCCCCTGATCGAGCTCGGCGAGGAGCTCTCCGGCAGGCGCTACCGCGAGGACTTTGCCACCGACCGCGCCTTGCGCATCCTCGCCGACCACGCGCGCGCGATGACATTCCTGACCGCCGACGGCGTCGTGCCCTCAAACGAGGACCGCGGCTATGTGCTGCGCCGGGTCATGCGTCGAGCGATCCAGCAGGGGCGCGCCCTCGAGCTCGAGCCGGGCTTCCTGACGCGCTATGGCGAGCGCGTGCGTGAGCTGATGGGCGCGACGTACCCCGAGCTAAGCGAACACGCCGAGGCGACGGACATGTGGCTGTCCTCGGAGGAGGAGAGCTTCGGACGCACCCTCGCACAGGGGATGGCCACGCTGCGCACGCACATCGAGCAGGCACGCTCGCAGGCGCGATCCACCGTGCCCGCCGAGGAGGTCTTCCGCCTGCATGACACCTACGGCTTCCCTTATGAGATGACGAGCGAGCTGCTCGCCGAGGAGGGGCTCTCGATCGAGGGGGACTTCGACACCCTGATGGAGCAGCAGCGCGCGCGCGGTCGCGCGGGAGGACGGACGGGTGCTGCCGGCACCCCCAGCGAGGTGGCCCAAGCGCGCGCCGCGGCGAGCTCATTCGCCGCCGGGAGCGGCGTCGCGACGCGCTTCACCGGATATGAGAGCGAGGAGCAGCACACGACGGTCGGCGCGGTCCAGGGCGTCTCAGCGAACGGACGCGAACCTGGGGAGGGCCCGGGAGCACAGGGTGGCGAGGACTCGCAAGCACGGAGCGTCCCGGCCGGCACGCGCTATCTCCTCAAGCTGGCCGAGTCCCCGTTCTACGCCGCCGGCGGCGGCCAGGTCGCCGACGTCGGCACGATCGAATGCGAGGACGGAGACTGTCGCGCACGCGTGGAGGATGTCTTCCGGCTCGGTGACGACCAGGCGCTGGCCGTCGTCGTCGAGCAGGGCGCCCTGCGCACGGGCGCGCCGGTCGTGGCGAGAGTCGACCGGCAAGCACGGCACGCCACCGAGTGCAACCACACCGCCACCCATCTGCTGCAGGCGGCTCTGCGGGAGCTGGTGGGAAGCCACGTGCGCCAGGCAGGCTCCTACGTGGGCCCGGACAAGCTGCGCTTCGACTTCAGCCACGGGCAGGCGATGAGCGCCGAGGAGCTGCGCGACGTGGAGGACCGCGTCAACGAGTGGATCGCCCGCAACGACCCAGTGCGACCGATCACCACCACGCTGGAGGAGGCCAGGCGCCTGGGTGCGATGGCGCTGTTCGGCGAGAAGTACGGCGAGGTTGTGCGGATGGTGCAGATCGGCGACGGCGAGTACTCGCGCGAGCTGTGCGGCGGGACGCACGTACGCTCGACCGCCGAGATCGGGCCCTTTCGTATTCTCAGCGAGACCTCCAGCGCGGCCAACGTCAGGCGCATCGAGGCCGTCACCGGTCCGGTCGCGGTGGATCTGCTGCGCGAGCACGACCGTCTGCTCGGCGAGATCGGCGCGCAGTTGCGCACGCGCGCCGAGGACGCGCCCTCGGCGGTGCACACCCTCATGCAGGAGCGCAAGCGGCTCGAGAAGGCGCTGAAGGAGGGGTCCGGCCCCGCGAGCGGCACCGGCTCCGTGGATGTGGATTCCCTCGCCCGGCTCGCCGAGGAGATCGCCGGCGCACGCGTGCTCACCGCGGCGGTCGACGTTCCGGACGCGAAAGCGCTACTCGACGTGCTCGACCGCGTCAAGGGCCGCCTGAAGGACGCCGCGATCCTGCTGGGCACGGCCGACGACGGCCGCGTTCACCTGGTCGCGAGTGTCGCGCCCGCGCTGGTGAAGCGGGGCGTCAAGGCCGGCGCCGTGGTGAAGGTCGCCGCGGAGATGGTCGGCGGTGGGGGAGGGGGAAGGGACACGATGGCCCAGGCCGGCGGACGCGATCCCGAGAAGCTCGACGCCGCGATCGACGCCGCGCGTGCCGCGATCGAGTCGGCGCTGACGGCCTGATGGGCTCGCGGCGCGACCCGGGCGCGCGCAGCAGGCGGCGGCGAGTAGCGCCCGAGGGCTGAGGGCACGTGCGGGTCCTGGCACTGGACTACGGGAGCGCGCGCTGCGGCTGCGCGCTGAGCGATCCCACCGGCACGATCGTCACGCCGATCGAGATGGTGCAGCGACCCGCGAGCAAGCGCGGGATCGCAAGGCTCCTCGAGCTCGTGCGCGAGCGCGAGGTGGAGCGGGTGATCGTCGGGCTCCCGCTGTCGCTCGGCGGCGCCGACACCGCTCAGACCCGTGAGACGCGAGCGTTCGCCGACCAGCTCTCGCAGCGGCTCGGCGGGGAGATCCCGGTGGAGATGCACGACGAGCGTTTCACCACGCGGCTCGCCCAGCGGATGGAGGGTACGTTCACGACGAGCGAGGACTCACGCGCCGCCGCCCACCTGCTGGAGAGCTGGCTCGCAGCCCAATCGCGTTAAGGTCCTTGTTCTTGTCTCGCGATCGATCACGGCCAGAGCGCGAACGCAGCCCCGAGGATCGCGAACGCGATCGCGAAGAGCGCGAACGTCGACGCGCGAGTCGATCGGGGGACGCCGCCCCCGCGCCGGGGCAGGACGAGCCCGCGGCCCCGTCGGCGCCGGCCGCGTCTGAGACCCCACCGGGGCAGGCCGCGTCCGAGACCCCGCCCGGGCAGGCCGCGTCCGAGCCTCCGTCGGCAGCGCTCGAGCCGTCGGTTCCGCCGGTTGCGGTGCCTGCGATCGAGGGTGAACCCGGCGCGCAGGATCCCGCGCCTCCCGCTGCCACACCGGCGGCCAAGGACCTTCCCGACACCACTCCGGCGCCTGCGGCGCTCGTCCCGGCTGCGCTCGGCGGGCAGCCGGGACGCGAGCGCAGGCCCAGGACGGGACACTCTCCGCCGGCGCGCCTGGCCGCGGTCGTTGCTCTCGCGGCCGTGATCGCGGCGGTATTCCTCCTGGTCCGATCCCTGGTGGGCTCAAACCGGGCCAAGACCGTCCAGGCTCCGACCGTCGTAAAGGTCGTGATCCCGGAGGGCAAGACCCGCCCACAGATCGCGCAGATCGCCACCGCCGATCACCTGGGCGGGAGCTACCGCGTGGCCTCCCGGCGCTCAACCCTGCTGGATCCCACGCACTACGGCGCTCCTCACGGCACCCCCGACCTCGAGGGCTTCCTGTTCCCGGCCACCTACGACATGAGCCCCGGCGACCCCGTGAGCCGGTTGGTGCGCGAGCAGCTCATCGCCTTCAAGGAACACTTCGGGTCAAGCGAGTTCGCGCGCGCACACGCGCTGCACGTGACGCCCTACCAGCTGCTCACCGTAGCGTCGATGGTCGAGCGGGAGGCACAGCTGCCGAGCGACAGGCCGAAGATCGCCGCCGTGATCTACAACCGGCTGCGCCAGGGGATGCCGCTGGGGATCGACGCAACGATCTACTACGCCGTCGAGCTCCGCAAGGGGATCGCCACCTACACGCAGGAACTGACCGAATCGGAGCTGCATATCGACTCGGCGTACAACACCCGCACCCACACGGGACTGCCGCCCACTCCGATCTCCAATCCCGGTGACGCCTCGATCCTGGCCGCCGCCAACCCGGCGCATGCCGCCTATCTCTACTACGTCGCCGGCGCCGATGGCTGTGGCGAGCAGGTCTTCTCCACCAGGCTCGCCGACTTCGAAGCCAACGTCGCCTCCTACCAGGCGGCGGTGAAGAAGAACGGCGGGCATCCGCCCACCTGCAATCGAAAATGACGAGACGGCTGGGTGTCCTCGGCTGGCCCGTCGCGCACAGCCGTTCACCGGCCATGCACAGCGCCGCGTTCGCGGCGCTGGGGATGGAGGGCTGGCGCTATCAGCGGCTGCCCGTTCCCGCGCATCTGTTCGCCGAGACGACCCGAGCCCTCGGACAGTCCGGCTTCCTCGGCGCGAACGTGACCATCCCCCACAAGCAGGCCGCGCTCGCGCTGGCCGGGCAGGCGAGCGATGCGGCGCGAGCGATCGGGGCGGCCAACACCCTCACCTTCCTCCCCGACGGCACGATCGCGGCCGAGAACACCGACGCCCCGGGGCTCGTTGGGGCGCTCGGTCAATCGCCCCGCGGCATGCGCGTCCTCGTGCTGGGCGCCGGGGGGAGCGCGCGGGCGGCCGCGTGGGGGCTGCGCGAGGCGGGTGCCGCCGAGGTGTCGGTCTGGAACCGCAATCCCGAGCGGGCAGAGGCGCTGGCGAGCGATCTCGGGGTGCGCGCGGTGCAGGCTCCCGAGCCCGCAGACCTGCTCGTCAACTGCACGTCGGTCGGGCTGGAGGGCGCAATCGAGCCCGATTCGCTCGAACTCTCGGCCACTGAGGGTGGTGAGCTCAACCAACTCGGTTTGACGTTCGATCAGCTCGGTGAGTACTCATATGTCGTCGACCTGGTCTATCGCTCAGAACCCACCGCATTGCTTGCCGCCGCCCGCGCGCATGGAGCACGGACGCTCGACGGGCTCGAGATCCTCGTCGCGCAGGGCGCGCTCAGCTTCGAGTTGTGGACCGGCAGGACGGCCCCGCTCGAGGTCATGTCTCGCGCAGCCCGCGGAGAGGACACGGCAGCCTGACGCACGAGTGGGGGGGCGCGCGAGATGAGCGACGTGCCCCAGCAGACAGGTCCCGACCTGCATGCGATCTTCGGGATCGACGGCGAGGCCGACGCGGACCCCGATGCGGTCATCTCGGTCGAGCGCGGCGCCTCGGCCAAGGAGAGCAGGCTCGGCGTGGGACAGGCTCCGCGTGTGGAGGTCGAGCGAGAGCTGGAGCCCTTCACCGACACGGGCGCCGAGGTGGAGCTCGACCCGATCGCTGCGGACCCGCGCATCGACGTCGACGCCGCCGCACCGTCGCCCGGCGACTCCTCGGAGCCCGCGGGCGTCATCAGGCCGTCGCAGCGAGGCTCCTCGCAGCGCTACCTGACCGATGTGATCGTGGCGATGGGGCTCGCGTCGCGCCAGCAGGTCGACGATGCGCTGAGCAGCTCACGCACCTCCGGTACCACGCCCGAGCGCGTGCTCCTCGACAGCGGAGCGCTCTCGCAGGAGGCGCTGGCACGCGCGCTGGCCGAGCGCTACGGGCTCGACTACCTCGACCTCGGCGTCTTCTCGGTCGACATGAGCGCCGCCAACCTCGTGAGCACGACCGTCGCCAAGCGCTATCAGGCGGTCCCGGTCGCGTTGGCCGACAAGCGAACGCTGCTGGTGGCGATGGCCGATCCGTCGAACGTTCTGGCGGTCGACGACATCGCGATCATGACCGGCTATGAGATTCGCGTCGCGGTCGCCCCATCCGACGACATCGCCGCGCTGATCTCGCGGCTGGACCGACTCGAAGACGTGGTCGGTGAGTCCGCCGCGGGCTCTGAGGAGGCCGAGGAGGACACGGGAGAGGTCGTCGCTCTGCATGAGGTCTCCCACGACGCGCCGGTCATCAAGCTGGTCAACCAGCTGGTCGCGCAGGCGGTCGAGCGTGGCGCATCCGACCTGCATCTGTCGCCCGAGGGGCGTGAGCTGCGAGTGCGCTTCCGGATCGACGGCGTGCTCCAGGACGTGACGACCGTTCAGCGCAGGATGGCCGCGGGCGTGATCTCGCGCATCAAGATCATGGCCGAACTGAACATCGCCGAGAAGCGCCTGCCACAGGATGGGCGAGTGGGGCTGCTCGTCGACGGTCGGCACGTCGACCTGCGCATCGTGACGCTCCCCAGCGTCCACGGCGAGGGGGTCGTGATGCGCGTACTGGACAAGGCGGCGGTGGTCGTCGATCTCGACAAGCTTGGCATGGCGGACATCGAGCGCGAACGCCTCGAGCGTGCCTGCCGCGAGACCCACGGCGCCGTGCTCGTGACCGGTCCGACCGGCTCGGGCAAGTCCACGACGCTGTATGCCGTCCTGCAGCTGCTGAACACCCCCGAGAAGAACATCATCACCGTGGAGGACCCGGTCGAGTATGAGATGAGTGGCCTGACCCAGGTGCAGGTCTCGGCGAAGTCCGGCCTCACCTTCGCCACCGGCCTGCGCGCGATGGTGCGCGCCGACCCCGACGTGATCATGGTGGGCGAGATTCGCGACCGCGAGACCGCCCAGATGGCGGTGGAGTCCGCTCTGACCGGGCATCTCGTGCTCTCCACGCTGCACACCAACGATGCGCCATCGGCGATCACCAGGCTGATCGAGATGGGGATCGAGCCGTTCCTCGTCGCCTCGGCGCTCGACTGCGTGGTCGCCCAGCGCCTGGCGCGCATGCTCTGCCCGAGCTGCAAGCGCCGCACGATCATTCCCTCCAAGTTGCTGCGCGACAGCGGCTACAACGCGCGGATGGAGCTCGAGGCGTACGAGCCCGTCGGCTGCAGGCGCTGCGGCGGCAGCGGCTACCGCGGCCGCGTGGGCCTGTATGAGGTCATGAAGATGACTCCGGAGATACAGACGCTGGCGCTCGAACGCAAGCCCGCCGAGGCGATCCGCGACGTGGCCGTCCGGCAGGGAATGACGCGCCTGCGCGACGACGGTCTTCAGAAGGTCAGGCAGGGTCGCACATCGATCGCCGAGATCGCGCGCGTGATCGGCAGCAACTGACACTCGAACGTTCGTCCACTGCACAATCCGCCGCGCGGAGGAGTCCAACCAGCGGCCGATGCCGGGGACCATGGACATCGATTTCGCGGATCTACTGATGGAGGTCGTTCACCGCCGGGCCTCAGATCTCCACCTGAGCGCTGGCGCCAATCCGACCGTTCGTGTCCGGGGGCGCCTGGCGCCGCTGGAGGACTACCCCAAGCTGTCCGCCTCGGACACGCGCGAGATCATCTACTCGATTCTCACCGGAGACCAGCGCCAGCGTCTGGAGACCAACTGGCAGCTCGACTTCGCCTACTCGATTCCCGGTCACGCCCGCTTCCGTGTCAACGCCTACTACCAGCGCGGCGCGATCGGCGCGGCCTTCCGCCTGATCCCCTTCGGCCTGACCTCCATCGACGAGCTCGGACTGCCCGCGACCGTGCACGAGTTCACGCGCAAGCCGCGCGGGTTCGTGCTCGTCACAGGCCCGACCGGCTCCGGCAAGTCGACCTCGCTGGCGGCCATGATCGACGAGATCAACTCCACGCGCGAGGAGCACATCATGACGATCGAGGACCCGATCGAGTTCCTGCACGCCCACAAGAAGTGCCTCGTCAACCAGCGCGAGCTGGGCTCGGACGCGCAGAGCTTCTCCGAGGCCCTGAAGGCCGCCCTGCGCCAGGACCCAGACGTCATCCTCGTCGGCGAGATGCGCGATCTCGAGACCATCTCCACCGCGCTGACCGCGGCCGAGACCGGCCACCTCGTCTTCGCCACCCTCCACACCCAGGACACCGCCCAGACGATCGATCGCATCATCGACGTGTTCCCCGCCCACCAGCAGGGACAGGTCCGCGTGCAGCTGTCGGTCGGGCTGCAGGGGATCATGACCCAGCAGCTGCTGCCCAACATCGACGGCTCCGGCCGGGTGGTGGCATGCGAGGTGCTGGTGCCGAACCCGGCTATCCGCAACCTGATCCGCGAGGGCAAGACCCACCAGATCTACTCCGTCCTGCAGACCAGCTCGGCAGCAGGCATGCAGACGATGGACGCGTCGCTGGCGATGCTCGTGCGCCAGGGCCAGATCACCCAGAAGCTCGCCGAGTCGCGTTCCTCCACGCCCGAGGAGCTCCGACGCCTGCTCGGAGCGACATCGCTGGCGGCCGCGTAGGTTCGCGGACATGAGCACCTACGTCTTCAAGGCGATCGACGTCGCCGGCGTCAAAGCCCGAGGCGAAGTCGAGGCCGAATCCAAGCAGGCGGTCTCCGATCAGCTCCGCCAGCGCGGGCTGATCGTCCTGGACATCGCCGACAAGCACTCCTCGCGCCAGATCGAGCTCGGCTTCCTGAAGAAGGTCAAGGCATCCGAACTGGCGGTCTTCTCGCGCCAGCTCTCGACCATGATCTCCTCGGGAATGAGCATCCTGCGCTCGCTGTACGTGCTCGAGGAGCAGACGGAGGGCAAGTTCCTGAAGGAAACGATCGTCGCCGTGCGCAAGGACGTCGAGGCGGGCCTGTCGCTGAGCGACGCGATGGCACGCCACCCCAAGGTCTTCAATCCCCTGTTCGTGGCCATGACCCAGGCGGGCGAGATGGGAGGCGTGCTCGAGGGCGCGCTCATGCGCGTGGCCGACCAGCTGCAGAAGGACGCGGCGCTGCGCCGCCAGATCAAATCCGCGATGGTCTACCCGACGCTCGTGATCATCTTCGCGGTCGGCGTCATGATGGCGCTCGTCGCCTTCCTGGTTCCTGTGTTCGTGGGCGTCTTCAAGCAGTTCGGCGGCGAACTTCCGGCTCTGACCCAGGTCTCCGTGATGCTCTCCGAAATGGTCACCGGCTACTGGTGGTTGATGTTCGGGGGGACCGGGCTGGTGATAGCGACCTTCCTGAAGTGGAAGAAGTCCACTTGGGGACGTAGGCAGTGGGACCACTTCCGCCTGCACGTGCCGATGAAGATCGGCACGATCGTCCAGCAGGTCGCCGTCGCGCGCTGGTCGCGCACGCTCGCCTCGCTGACATCGGCCGGCGTGCCGCTGCTGCAGGCGCTCGAGATCACCGGCCGGACGGGCGGCAACGTCGCCGTGGAAGAGGCGATGGATGGCGTGATCGCCTCGGTCAAGCGCGGCGGGACGATCGCGGCGCCGCTGGCGCAGGCTCCGATCTTTCCAACGATGGTGACCCACATGGTCGGCGTGGGCGAGGAAACGGGCGCACTCGACTCGATGCTCGACAGGGTTGCCGAGTTCTACGAGGAACAGGTCGAAGCGTCGGTCAAGGCGCTCACCTCGATCCTCGAGCCGATCATGATCATCGTCATCGGCGGGATCGTGGGATTCATCGTGATCTCGATGTACCTGCCGCTGTTCGAAGTCTACAAGCACATCGAATAGCGCCCTCGGCCCGGTCAGGGTTCGCCCGTGCGCTCGTCGATCCGCACCCGCCGGCCTCGGCCCCCGTGGTCGACCGACAGCGATACACCGCCGTCGAGCAGTCGCAGGAGCTCTGCGCCAGCAAGCTCTCGTCTCCAGCCGCGCAGGGTCCGCACATCCGCCTCCTCGCCTCCGACGCGCACCGCCGCGACGATCGCCTGCAGGTCCGCACGCGCCGCCAGCAGCTCGTAGGCGAGGCCCGCCTCGCGCGCCCGCGCGCGCAGCAGCGCCTCGCCGAGGGCGACGAGCGGAGCGTCATCGGGCTTGGGCGCGGGCGGCCGCGGCGTCTGCGGCGGTGGATCGGGCGGACGCTCCAGCCCGCGCGCGATCACCGCCAGCAGCTCCTGCGCCCGCCTGGCGTTCCCGCTCGTGCCAACGCCGCGGATCTTCTCGAGCTCCCCCTGCGTGGATGGTCTGCGCCTGGCTATCTCCACGAGCGTCGCGTCGCTGAGGACACCCTGGACAGGCCGGTTCTGGCGCGCCGCTGTCTGCTCGCGCCACTCCACCAGCTCACGCGCGAGCGGCCGCGCGTACGCGCTCAGCCCGGCGATGCGGGGCAGACGGGCGAAGATCGCCTCAGGGACCCGCTCGTCGCTGGAGCGCGCGAGCGGCTCGCACTCCTCACGCGCCCACTCCAGACGCCCGAGCTCCGACAGTCGGCGCTCGAGCTCAGCGGCCATCTCGAGCAGGTGCACGACGTCCTCGCGCGCGTAGGCCATCTGCTCGGTCGACAGGGGACGCACGTCCCAGCGGGTGAAGCTCGCGGTCTTCGCGACCCGCAGGCCAAGGATCTCGGCGAGCAGCGAGTCGTATGAGGACTGTGCCGCCAGCCCGGCGAAGCCGGCTGCGATCTGCGTATCGAAGACGTTGGTGATTTCCGTCTCGAAGTGCCTGCGCATTAGGGCTATGTCATGGCGACCGGCGTGCACCACAACCTGGATCGCCGGGTCGGCGAGCACGTCCGCCAGCGCCGAGCCATCGAGATCGCCCTCGAGCGGGTCGATGACCGCGATGCGTTCGGTCGCCTGCATGCTCTCGGGGATCGCGAGCTGCACCAGGCACAGGAGCGTTCGATAGCGCCCCTCGCCCATGAACTCGGTGTCGAGCGCGATCTTCTGAGCGGCGCGAGCACCGGCGGCGAGGTTCTGCAGCCGAGCCGCCTGCGCCTCGCCACTCATGGTGTGGCCCCCGGCAGCAGCCACAGCAGCTTGTGCTGCTGCAGGCCCGCCTCGCGCGAGACGTCGGTTCCGTGCGCGCGCACCCAGCGGGCGGGAGCCGAGCAGGCGGGGTTGAGCGACGCGCCATGCCGGCTGCAGAACGAGTTCAGGAAGGCGTAGCGGACCCGTCCGTGGGCGATGAGGCGCTGCAGCTCCGCGACGGTCGTGAACACGCGAGCGGCGTAGGTCGTGAGGACGAGCACCGGCCGAGCGTCCTGGACGATCAGCGACCCGATCTGCGTCGCCGACTCGGCAGCCACCTCATAGTGGGCACCGCGCTGGTGGTCGCGCAGGTAGGAGCTCACGAGCCGCTGCTCTTCGCTGGGGAGCGCTCCCACATAGCCGGCGTCGGTCACGCCGTTCTCGATCGCCGTCACGTCCGCGCTGAGCGGGATCGCAAGGACGGCCGTCAGCGTGAGCGTCAGCACGCCGGCCCGCGCCAGCCACGAGCGCTCTCTGGCGGTCAGCGTCGGCACACGCGCGAGCGCGATGCACCCGAGCGCCCCGCACGCGGCGGCGAGCGACACCCACCACACAGCCGGAGTGCCGTAGAGGAGCCGCTCGGCGTACACGACGACGATCAAGAGCGTGCCTGCAAGGACCGCCAGGCGCAGGCGCCCCCGTTGGGAGGCCACCCACGCGACGCCGATCCCCAGCATCGCAGCGACCACCGGAGTGAACGCTTCGACATACCGCGGGTGCAGCCGAGCCATGCTGCTGAACAGGACGATGCCCGTCAGCATCCAGACCGCCAGACCCGCGGCGATCGCGCGGCGCATCCGCGTGCGATCCGCGCCCGGCGCCGCGCCGAGGGCGCGCTCGCGGTTCGTCTCTCCAGCGGGCGCCGGTCCGTCCATGGGCGTCTGCTGTGCCTGCCGCGTCTGCGGCGCGGCGGGAGCCGAGGACGCCTCGGCTGCGCGCTCGGAGGTGTCGCGCTCCCTGGACAGGCCCCACAGCAGCGCCGGTATCCCCAGCAGCAGACTGACCAACAGCTCGAGGCCCAGCCGCTCGCCGGACAACGGTCCCACTCGCGCCAGCAGGCGCGTGGGGGACGGTGGGACGATCGGGATGTGGTCGCGCTCGGACTGGGTCGCCGTCGGGTAGCGGTGCCCGGGTTCGTAGACCGTGAACTGCGGTTCCGGCGATTTGCCGCCCAGACGTTCGGTGCCGTTGAACACGAACGCCGCGTTCCAGGCGCTGCCGTTGCTCGAGCCGATCGCCCACGGACGATCGTGTGCCGGCGCGATCAGCGTGGCCGAGAGCCACGACAGCGCCACCACCACGTAGAGGAGTCCTGCGAGCGACAGGCGCAGCACACGCTTGAGCGCCGGGCCGGGCAGGCCGAGGAACGCGAGCACAGCGATGCCCGGAAGGGCGACGAGCGACTCGAGCAGCTTGACGTTGAACGCCAGGCCGAGCACCGCCGCCCCGGCGAGCAGCCAGGCTGTGCTCTCGGTCTCGATCGAACGCACGATCAAGAGGAGCGCGAGCACGATTAGCGCCATCATCACCGCGTCCATCGTGTCGCTGCGAGCGGTGATGACCGCGACGGGGAGCACCGCGATCGCCAGCGCGGCCGCGATCCCGGCCGAGGCGCTCCACATCCGGCGCACGGCCGCGTACAGCAGCGGCACCGCGGCGATCCCCGCGAAGATCTCGGGCAGCTTGAGCGTGGTCGAGCTGAACCCGAACAGCTTGACGCTCGCTACCTGCAGCCACAGATCGACCGGAGGCTTGTCGATCGAGACGCTGCCCCCGGGCTCGAACGCGCCGAAGAAGAAGTTGTGCCAGGACATCGACATGCTGCGCACGGCCGCGTCGTAGAACGGATCGGGGGAGACCTTGCCGATGTACAGCAGCCGCAGCACCGCCGCGCCGACCGTGATCGCCGACACGATCGCCCACTCGGCTCCTCGCCTGGGTCTTCTCATGCGGGGAACGCTAGTCTCAACGGCTCGTGGCGAGCGACGAGAGCAACAGCGAGGATCAGGCCGAGGAGTCCCATGGGCTGCGGGAGTGTATGCCCTGCCGGGGCAGCGGCCAGGTGATCTCGAGCCTCGGCGGCACGCCCAGCAAGGTCAGCTGCCCGTGGTGCGAGGGCAGCGGGGTGCGCGTGCCGGGCATCGACGGCCAGGCCAAATGGCCGACCGAGCCGTTGAAGTAATGCGTCCAACGTTCGCTGCACCTATAAAGATGTTCCCGGGGCCGGTCGATGCGTGTGCTGTCATAGCCAGTACCGACGTGCAAGGCAGAGC
>JADGPK010000129.1 GCA_017882445.1 Solirubrobacteraceae bacterium | reverse complement strand
CGAACTGCTCCAGCAGAAAGGCCAGGCCGATGGCCGCGAAGAGGCCGACGCCGAAGCCGAGGATCGCGCTGCGCAGCGGCTTCGGCGACACCGGGGTCTCGGGCGCCGTGGCCGGCACCAGCACGCGGAAGTTGCCGGTGGCGGTGGCCGCGAGCAGCTGAAGATCCTGCAGGCGCTGCTGCATCACCAGGTAGTCGGTGCTCTGTTTGGCGGCGTCCGCGTAGCCGGCGAGCTTCTTCTTGAGCGCATCGATACCGCTGCTGATCTGCGCCTGCACGCGCTCCTTGCGCCAGGCGAGGTACGCGCTCGCGTAGGCGTTGGCGGCGGATGCGGCCAGCTGCGGGTCTTCACTGGTCACGGTGATGCGCGCAATGTTGCTGCCGGTGCTGGTGGAGCCGGCCGTCGTGTCTTGGAGCGGCGCCGCGCTGACCTCAAAGCCGGTCACGGCGGCGCCTTTCTTCTTCAACAGCTCGTCGGCGCGGCTCTGCATGTCGGGGCTGCCCAGCACGCTGCCGACGCTCTGCAACTCGAGACTGCGCTCGTTGGGGTCGGTGTAGCCCTGCCCGGTGAGCGGGTTGGAGATGTCGAGGGGCTTCTCGTAGATGAGGTCGGCGTTGGCCTCGTACACCTTGTGCTGGCGGTACGAGAAGTAGAACGCGGAGGCGGTGGCCACGACGACGACGAGCAGGATGATCCACTTGCGGCGCCAGAGCACGCTGATGTAATCGCGCAGCGTGAGGCCCTCCTGCTCCGGCTCGGGCACAAAGGAGGGCTGCTCATCGCCCGGACGGGGCGGCACACCGGCGCCGCCCCCGTACCCCCCGCCGTTCAAACTATCTCTCTGCATTTGACCTCATGAGAACGTGAAGCAGGACCCGACGCTCGCCGGGCACAACCTTATCAGGTGTGGCAGACGTACGGGAATCGCCGGCGAGCGGCCGCGGCATCACCCGGCCGCACGGGCGGGCCGGTCATGCGCAGGGCGCGCTGCGCGCTGAGGCGGCGCAGGCGCTCCAGCTCGGCCATGGCCTCCAGCGGTACGCCTGAGGGCCTCGCCTCGATGAGCCGCGGCCAGTCGTCCACACGCGCAGCAGCCGCGGCGAGCGTGGACGGCTCACCGAGCGGCCAGACGAGCAGCGGCAGAGGGCGCGATACAGTCACGGCCTCGGCAGCGTAGTCGCGCCTGCGCGGCGACGCCTGGAACGGTGGGTGCGGAGCGCCAGGAACGCGCGGTGCGGTGCGAACCCTCGCGCCGCGGTCGCCCAGGTGTCTGTCCAAGGGGTTTTCGCGAAACGGCGTGCTGGTGCGCCGACGACACAGTATGCACTGGTGCGGGCGCACCAACGCACCATTCTGGAGGTCAGCGAAATGCCACGCACGACGACATGACCCCCAGCGAGCAGCGCCAGTGACGTCGGCAGGCGCTGCCACAGGATCCCCGCCAGTGCGAGGCCGTGACCCGGCACACGCCCGCGTCGTTGTCGGTGCTCACGTACGAGTCAAGCCAGGCAGCCGGCTCCAGATGGCGCTGGTGCTGCGAGGAGAGGTGGATTGCCAACCTCGTCGGGTATTGATGGCGACGCGCCGCCCCGCGCATACTGTCCGGGGATGGGCTCGCGTCGCGGCGGCCCAGGTGTCTGTCGAGGGAGGTCTGCGAAATGCCACGCATGACGATAACCCTGAGCGAGCAGCGCCAGCAGGCGCTGCGTGAGGCCGCGGCGCGGCGCGGCACCACGATCGCCGCCATCATCGACGAGTCTCTGGAGGCCTGCGGCGTCAAGAGCTGGCAGGAGGCTGAGGATCTGGTAGCACAGGCCAGGGCGCGCGCGATCCTGACCGAGGACGAGGCCGTCGACCTCGCCGTGCGCGAGACCAGCGCCGTGCGCAGACTAAAGGTCCTGCGCGAGACGAGTACCGGGCGAGAGACGAGCTCAGCGTGATCCCCCTGTGCATCGTCGACACCAATGTCGTCGTCGGCGCCCTCCTCAGCGGCGAAGCCGGCTCGCCTACGCGCCGCGTGCTCGACACCATGCTGGCGGGACGCCTGCGCTTCGTCGTGTCGCTCGACCTGCTCGCCGAGTACCGCGAGGTGCTCCTGCGCCCGTCCATCGCGGCGTGTCACGGCCTGACTGAAACCGAGGTGGACGAGGTGCTCCTTCTCCTCGCGCTCAAGGCCACGCTCAGCGAAACCCCGCCGTACGAAGGCCTGCTCGATGACGTTGTCAGTGACCCCGGCAACGTCCATCTGGGGGGCCTGCTGGCCGCCGTGCCCGAGGCGCTCGTGGTCACGGGCGACCGGCGACTGGCGGCAGACCTCGAGGGCATGTGCGAGCTGGCGGCGCCGGCGGAGCTGCTGGCGCCGGCGTAACGCGGGCAGCCCGTGGGGCACGAGAAAGCGGCCGCTGTGGATGCGCACGCGGCCGAAGAGTACCGAGCGCACCCTACAACCGCCCCTCACCATGCCCGGCGCCACGGCGCGGTCCCGAGAAGGTCGCGGAGTTGCTCGCTATAGAACGGCGCGAGGTCGCCGGCGCGCCTCAGGTAGTAGAGCCGACTCTCGGCGGCGAGCGGAGCGTTGGCCTCCGACAGCACCACCAGATCGACCCGTGCGACGGCGAACAGAGCCGCGTGCCACGCGTCGGCTGCACGCCGATATCGACGTCCGAGTGGGGGTGATCGAGCGGCGGCGCGCCGCCGGACTGCATGCTTGCATTATGCCACGTCGAGCCCGCGGGCAGGGGTGCGGCCGGGGTCGAACGGCTCGGGGCGGTGCGCACCCTCGCGCCGCGGTGAGCACCCTCGCCACGCGGCGGCCCACATGTCCGTCGAGGGGGGTTTTCGCGAAACGGCGTTCCGGTGCGCCGACGACACGGTATGCACTGGTGCGGGCGCACCAACGCACCATTCTGGAGGTCCGCAAAATGCCACGCTTGACGACATTCCCCCGCCCCACCCTCGAGGCCGCCGCCGAGCGTCTGGGACAGCTGCCGGCCCCCGTTCTGGGCGTGGTGGTCAGGCGCGCAAGGTCGGCATGGGGTACTATTCGTCATACGAGCATGGCCAGTACTGTGTGGAGGGCAGTTCGTGCGACGGCAAGAAGCGGGACCGCCGGCGCCGTTTGGCGCGCCGGGGGTCACGGAACATGGAGGTGCAAAGATGAAGGGCAGACTCTTCAAGACGACGATCGCGGGAGTGGCGCTCGTGGCGCTGTGCGCGACCATGGTGGCCGCGGCGGGAGCTGCGCGGAAGTCGGTGGGCGCTACGCCCGGTACGGTGACCATCACCGGCGCGGTCATCGGCACCGGCGGCAGCGGCAGCAGGGTCTGGCGGCGGCCGGTCTCCGGCGCCACCATCGCGGTCCAGGATGCCCCGCAGACGGCCACTACGGCGGCAGACGGCACCTACTCGCTCATCGCGGATGTGGTGGCCCCTTACTACTTCGGCAAGGCCATCACGGCCACGCACCCGTGGTACAGGACCGGCCGGAAGCTGCTCGGCGGCGACGCGTTCCAAGTCAAGACGTTCCTTCTCACCGTCAAGAGCACCAGGTTCCTGGTGACCGTCAAGAGCGGCTCGAGGAGGATCAAGGGCGCCAGGGTCTCGTGCTTCGGCAAGCGCGCCATCACCAACAAGAGGGGCGTGGCGACGCTCAGCGGCCTGCAGCTCAAGCCGCAGACCAAGTACACCGTCAAGATCACCAAGTCGGGCTACAGGACCTCGAAGTTCAAGCTCGGCTCCAAACCAGGCGGCACCGTCAGGATCACCAAGAACATCAGGAAGATGTGACGCGGGGCGAAAGCCCTGCACCAGAGGGCGGCCGCCGCACCTGCGGCGGCCGCCTGATTTTCAGCGGTTCCGCAACCTGGCGAAGGCGTGCCAGCTCGGCTTGCGCGTGCCGTCCAGGCGGCGCAAGCCGAAGTAGAGTCCTGCCAGGTCGCTCGCCGACCCTGACGGCGACACGTCGATGCGCTGGAACCACATCAGCAGCTTGATGCGCGGGAATCTGTCCGCGTAGCGGAAGGCACGCTTCATGTAGGCGGCCTGCGTCGCTTCGCTGACCTGGGCGCCGCCGAACTCGGTCACCGGGCGAGTCGTGTACCCGTATTCGGTCAGGTAGAGCGGCTTCTTGGGCACTCTCCGCAGCAGCGCGGCGATGTTGCCCAGGCTGATCGTGTAGGCGGAGAACGCCGGGCGCACCTCGGGCGGCGGCATCGGCTCGCTCGGCCCCACGGCGTAGGGATGGTGCGAGTAGCCGTCCATGTAGCGCATGAGGCCCAGCCGCACCAGATAGCGTGCAAAGCGTCGCGGGCTGGTGCTGTGCTTGTCGTTGCTGCCGATAGGCGCCGTCACGCCGCCCAGCACGATGGCCCGGCGATCAGCCGCCTTGACGCCACGGTAGAAGCGCTTGA
>JADGPK010000052.1 GCA_017882445.1 Solirubrobacteraceae bacterium | reverse complement strand
ATATGAGCGGAGGGCACCTTAAGGCCGGCCAGCTGGGCACGGTGGATGTGACGGCCTCGACGGTCGCCAACATCGGGCCGGGGATCGACTTCTATTTCGCCTTCGGGGTGATCGCCGTTACGGCCGGCGTCGCCGCCCCGTTGACGATCCTCGCAGCAGGTGTGGCCGTGGTCCTCCTCGCCTTCACAGTGGCCGAGTTCACCAAGGCGGAGCCCTCGGCGGGAAGCTTCATCACCTACGTCGAGACCTCCCTGGGAGCGGGGGCTGGTGTCGCCACAGCTGTGCTGGTTGCGGTGGGGTACATCGTTGCCATCGCGGGGGTGTTCACGATGTCGGGTGGCATGGTGGCGATCACGCTCGCCCACTACACATCGTGGCATCCACCCTGGGAGCCACTGACCCTCGTCCTGACCGTCGGCGCCATCTGGTTGACGGTGCTCGGCGTCAGACTCTCGACCACCGCGGTGGGCTTGGCTGTCCTCGCGCAGGTGGCAATCATGATCGTGGTCTGCGTCGTTGCGATCGTCGAGGAGCGTGCTCATCTCTCTGGTGTGCCGTTCTCCTGGGCGCACCTGACCGGTGGCCTGGCTGGCCTGTCCGCAGGCTTCCCACTTGCCCTTTACATGTTCATTGGATGGGAGAACGGCCCAGCGCTCGCCGAGGAGTGCCGCAATCCGAGGCGCACCGTGCCGCGAGCCCTCTTCATATCGATCGCGATAGGCACCGCCCTCTTCGTCTTCTTCGCCTATGCCACCGTCACCGGCTTCCAGTACAACGTCTCCTCCATCGGTCGCTCATCGGTCCCGTTTCTGACCGTGGCCGACCACTATCTCGGCGGAGCGGCCGTCTTGGCATGGGTCGCCGGAATCGTCTCGGTGCTCGCCACCCTGGTCGCCGGTGCCAACTCCCAAGCCCGCATGCTCTTCGACGGCGGGCGATCCGGGCTCCTCCCGGCATGGCTCGGTCACGTCCGGGAACCGGTCGACACGCCGGCAAACGCGTTACTACTCATGGCTGGCGCTGGCCTCGGGATCATCGGAGTCTGGTGGTTATCTCACCTCATCGGCGTGAACACAGGATCGATGAACCCCGTCGGCCTCTACGCCGAGTGCTCCACGATGGGCACGATCGTGATCCTGTTCGTCTACTTCCTGACGACGCTCTCCCTCCCGATCTTCATGTGGCGTCGCCACCGACACTCGTTTTCAGCTCTCCGACACGTGGCCATCCCGGTCATGGGAGCCCTGACCCTCATCGTCCCGTTCGTCGAGCTGTGCAAGCCGGGGCAGCCCGCGCCCTACAGCGAGTTCCCGTACATCGCACTGGCGATCGTCGCGGCGGCCGCTGTGATCGCCCGCATTGTCGTGCACCGCCACCCGTCCACCGGCTCGGGTGAGGGGACAACCTTCTCCGAATCGTGAGGCGAGGTCAACGTCAACGGCATGTAGGGAGGCTACCCAGGGTGGCAGTGTGTCCGCAAGTGGCATGGCGGACTCGCGCAGATACTCGATCGAGGTCGGTCCGGAGGCGAGGAGGAGGCGCTGGCGCTGCCTGCCGGGCATCACGCTCGCTTGCGCCTGGCAATGCACGAGCCGGATCCTGCCAGGGCGAGGCGACTGCGTGTCGTCCGTTCGGGGCGTCTCGCGAGGCTGAGGCTGTACGCCTCCTTACATCCGAAGGCGACCGTGCGGGCGCTGTTCGTGCCCACGACCGCTCGGCGGGCGGGCACCACGCGCGTATGGTCGAGGCTCTAGTCGTTGCCGACGCGCTCACAAGATCGCCGACCACACGGCTCAGGGCGAGTAGGCTCCTGCTCGTGAAGGTCGTCGGGCTCATCTTCGTGGGGCTGTTCGCGCTTGCCGGCTGGTGTGCTCCGGCAGAGGCCTCCGTTCAGTGCGCGGTGCGTGGTCACGTCATTGCAGGCGTCGCTCACTCCAGGGTCGTCGCCGTGAGTGGTGACGTGGTCGTCTATCGAGTCCGCCAAGAACGGGAAGAGATACGACTGGATACCGTCTGGGTGTGCGACCGGATGGACAACCGAGCCGTCCGCATCGGCAACGATGAATGGGTGCCAATCGAAAACCTCGGGGAAGGGCACCTCGCGAACAAGACGCTCGAACACCTGCAGATCGCGGGCCCCTGGGTCCTTGCGACGCAGACGGGAAACCAAGACGAGGGGGGATGCTTCAAGTACCAGATCTCGAACTGCAATGGGCCGAGCAACACGCTCGTCCTCGCGAACGCCGCCTTGGGACTGGCCGGGAGCCTGGCGAGCATACGCGACTACATCGATGAACTGAGTGCGGGGGGCTACGTGAAGACGCCGACGAAGGCATGGACTCGCACGTTGCTCTCGCCCCGGGGCGCGGTGGCCTGGCTCGAAGAATCGGGATCGGGGTCCATGAAGAGCACCTCGCTGTACGGCTGTCTGGCGCGGACCACGCGCGGCAAGGTTGGCTGCGCGATACGCACGCACGCCGAAGGCGACATCGAACCCGATTCGGTGCGACTTTCACAAACGACGCTCACCTGGATGGTCGGCGGCAGCACTCAGGCGGCGGTCCTGTGAGGGCCGACCGGGCGGCCATAAGCTGAGGTCCTCACTATCGAACCGCGGCAGCGGCCGCTTCAAGGCTCCGTAGGAGTCAAGGCTGATCGTCGGCTCTGGGGTAGCTCCAGGTCCCTGTGCTGCGGCAGGGATAGGCGCCGAACGCCGCTGGCGCCCCCGTAGCCCTCCGACCGTCTGGCCCGTAGTTCTCTCGGATGCGCGTCCGTCTGGCCCCGGGGTAAGATGGATGCAGTCGCTGTCCATATCAAGCGTACGACGGAAAGCGGGAGGCTCTTGTGATGCGGCGTATCTTTCTACTGGCCACGATCAGTGCACTGGTTCTGGTCGCACCCGTGGCGGGCCAAGCAGCGAAGCCTGGCAAGCCGCCTGGCAAGCCCGGCACTTCTTCGGTGACGATCGCCGCCGCTCCCAACCCGATCCTCTACGGCAACTCCGTGGCGATTTCGGGCAAGCTGACGGCCAGCACCCTGGCGGGTGTGTCGGTCACGCTGAAAGCGGCGCCCTACCCCTACACCTCCTTTGTGCAGGTGGCGACCGCGACGACCGACATCCAGGGCGTCTACCACTTCGCGCAGTCTCCCAAGTTCAATACTGAGTATCGCGTGATAGCCAAGTCCAAGCCGCTTGCCACCAGCACAACGCTGCTTGTATATGTTCGCACGCGAGTCTCGTTGCATGCCAGCACCACGACTCCTGCAGTCGGCGCCCGCGTCAAGTTCAGCGGCTCGGTCACGCCCGCTCACGACGGCCAGATCGTGCTGATCCAGCGCCGCAGCCGCACCGGCACGTTCGTCACCGTTGCCACCGCCACGCTGCTTCACACGACCACCGGCGCGTCGATCTACCGCAAGACCCTACGCATCAAAGCGACTGGCACCTATCGCGTGGTCAAGTCGCACGATGTGCATAACGCAATCGGCGTCAGCGCACTACGCAGAATCACCGTTCACTGACAAGTCAAGCCGCGTTGCCGGCGGCGCATTCGATCGGCGCCGTCGGTGACTTGCGTCAGTCAAAGAGGACGACTATCTCGTGGCGCTGGCCGACAACGCGTTGGATCTTCGGCTGGACCTGCGCGATCTTGGGCGTGACGTTGGGGATCAGCCGCGCTATCCGTTGCGCCTCTGCTTGGGCGCCAGATGGGTACAGCACGTAGACGCCGGGCACCAGGATTGCTTTGACGTTGCCGACCTTTCCGAGACGAACCCGATCGGCCGTCAGCGTGTCGGCGAGCCGGTGCGCCGCTCCCGGGCTGCTTGTTGCGTTGAGGACGGCCACGGGGACTGAGGCGCCCCTCGTGGTGGACGACGAGGACCGACCGGCGTGCAGGAGGTGGACGGCGAGAACGGCGAGGAGCCCGGCGATCGGCACGGCGGTGGCGGCGAGTACGCCTCGACGCCAGCGCCTGCGTGCGTGGTAGATCGTGGGTTCAGGCTCAGGCGCTGGGATGGTGCTGGCGGCGGTGACCAGCAGTGGGCGTTGGCGGGCTTTGAGCGCCATGGCCTGTGCGACCTGCTCGCGCAGGACGATCAGTTCGCGCCGACGAGAGAGTAGGAGCACCGCGAGGAGACCCAGAACCGCAAGGCACACGAAGCTCACCGCCGCCGCGATCTTGGAGGTCGTGCTCGCGGCCGCGACCGTCCGTCGGGGCAGGTTGAAGCCGGGCGGGGCCGAGGTCACGGCAGCGCCGGCGCCGGACCCGGCACCGATCACGGGCACTGTCTCCTCTGCCATCGCCAGCATCTCCCGCGGCTGGATGCTGTTGGTGAGCGTGTTCTGAATCCAGTACGCGGCGCCCCCTTCACGCCAGGCGATCGTCCTGATCTGTTCCCCCGTGTAGAACAGGCTGTAGGTGCGCGAGCCGATGCGCACGGCTTGGCTGGGCGCGCTCAGGAGGGGCGGGTCGGTCCAGGTGCTTCCCTGAACGTCATAGAACTGTCCCAGCGGGCCGCTGTCGAGCACGATCACGTAGATGGGGTGAGGATGACCTCGCTGGTCACGGACGTCGTAGAGGCGCAGCGTGTCCGCCTGGCTGCCGCCATAGGTCTGGCGAGCCCTCGGATACTCCAGGGGGAATGCCAGGTTCGGCGCGTCCGAGCGCGCCCGGTCGAGAGCTTCGCTCGGGGTCGGGGTCAGCGAGAGCCCCGGCGGGTTGGCATGACCGTGTCGACGCCTGCGGGCGGCATGCACGGCCTCGTTGAGCGTCCGTTGCGAGATCGGCGCGGTGCCGGTGAGGAACGACTGCACCGATTCGTGTATCTGCCGCGAGGTGGCGGTGTCATAGGTGGACAGCAGGTTCACGTGGAAGGGGACCTGGCGCACCGGCTTGCCCTGCGACTGCACGAGCAGCTCGAGCAGGTCTAGTACCTGGCTCGTCCCATGCAGGTCGGTTTCGACCGCCCGGCCTAGGATCCGCTCGAACTCTTCGCGGTTTTCGAAGAGCGTCGCCCCGTACTGCGCCTTGACTTCCAGTAGGAACCGCTGGTCGCGCGCGTCACGGATGAGCGAGGTGTCTTCGTGGCGGTTGGCCACGAATTCGAGCGCCTGCTTGCCGCACATCCGCTGATAGCCGGGCTGCAGGTTGATTTCGAAGTACTGTTCGCCGCCCGGTTCGTTGACGTGGTAGTAGCGGCGATCAACGGTCATGTACACGCAGCCCATTTCGTCGACCGCGCGCCTGAACTTCGGGAACTTGACGACGAACACGTGGTTGACCGAGACGCCAACCAGGCGCTTGATCGTCTTGAGCATGAGTTCGACGCCGCCGTAGGTATAGGCGGAGTTGATGCGATTCGTGATCACCGCCCCGCTCGGCGCGGTGAACGTGACCTGTAGCTCGCGGGGGATCGAGAGCATCGAGATCGTCGGCTTGCTCGGGTCGATGCGCACGAGCAGCATCTCGTTTGCGTGCGGCAGGACGCTGCCGAAGGGATTGTTCTTCGGCGGCGGCCGCTCGTCGTTGCCGACCAACAGCAGCGTCTCGGGCGCGCCCCTGCTCGTGGGAACGAGCACCGTCGGCGCGATCTTGACCGCCTTTGTCTGGCCGAGCGCTTCGACCACCTTGTGGACCTCGTTGAGAGCCACCGCTGCGGTCCCCGCCGCCGACAGGAGCACCACGCCGAGCCCGCCCAGCAGGAAGCGCTTGGCCATCCACCAGCGGCGACGCGACGGCTCGGCGCCGATCGACCCCGGTGGACCCCCACCGGCCGGGGGCAGCGGCGGCGGCGTCGCGACGGCGCTCAAGCGCCGAGGCGTCCCGTGGCGCACAGAGCAGCTGTGTAGGAGACCTGCGCGGAGGGTCGCAGGGTGCGTTCAGGCGTGGCGGAGAGGCTGAGGCGGGGTCTTTGGGTCATTGGCAGCGGCCCGAGCGCCGGCAAGGCGACTGTCGTGCGTGCTCACGTCTCTGTCGTTGGCCAGCGAGTGTATCCGCGTCCAGCACGCCTTCCGTTGGCCAGGCGTCTGCGCTGCTGTGCGGGACCCCGCTGCTGGCGAGGGCGAACGAGTTCAATCGCTTCCGGATCGCCCGGGGCAACAGGGGGTCCATCGCGGCTCGCGCTTCGTGCCCCGAGCGCGCGGCTGATCGCGGTCAACGAGGCCCGACGGACAGAGCGGGCGTGTGAGCGCATGCGTCAGCAGCTTCAGTTGCTGTGCGCCATTGGGCTTCCACGGGCTCATTGGCCCGCGTTGGAACTCCCTCCGCTGACCGTCCCAAGTTCGACTTCTGCCGATGCGCCACCGTTGACCCACCACTGCGACAGGGCGCCGCTGAGATTCGCAAAGAAGATGTTGCGGCCCGAGCTCGCGTCGTAGAGCGCGCTCGGTGCCTGTAGCCCTTCGCAGAGGGCGTTCCCGAGCGCAGCCCCTCCTCCTACGTATTCCATGTGGTTGACGCAGTGACCTTCATACGTGACCCTGGTCACCATCCAGCCATAGAGAGAACCGGACCCGGTGCTCACGCGCCCGTAGCGTACCGTCACCAAGCCGTCGACGGGCCCGCCTTCGCCGGCGTTCGTGTCCAGCGAGATCGGCTGGACGTTCGACGGATAGAAGGTCGCGCCTGCCGCGACGGTGGCGCGGGCGACGCCGCCCTCATTGACGTTCACCCAGCTCCAGGTCATCAGCGTGTATTGCGCGCCGCCGGTAGGTTGTCCGTACGGTGAGTAGCGGTACCATTTTTCAGTCAGCTTCCCGTAGTACTCCTGCGCGGAACTAATTGCTACGGGCGTTACGCGGTACGCCGGTGATCCGGGCGCGTCTGATGCTGCTTTGCCGTTTCCGGCCTCACCGCTCGAGAAGAGTAATGGTTCTGAGGCGAGTTCGCTTGCGGCGATGAATCCTTCGTTCTGGTAGCCGTTTGGAGCGCCGGGCCAGCTGTAGTAGGACGTGACACCGCCGGCCGCAACGGACTCGAGCCCGTTCACCTCGATTCCGACCTCATGTTCGCTCGCGCACCTTTCGCGCTGTTCAGGCCGGGACGTGACGATGCCGCCAGCGTTCTGTAGCGCATGTCCTTCGGCGTCGCGCATCGTTACGGCCCCGCCGGATTTCGTTTTGATGCACTTTTCTTCGTGTCTAACGCCTTCAATGTTGTATTTCGACGCTGCTTCTTCTGTGGCGGACGCGACCGCTGCTTGCGTACCCATACAGCCGATCACGACCAGGAAGGGGGCGAGAAGGCGCGTAGCCGGCAGCTGAGACTGCCGGCCGAGACGCAAAGCCCACGGCTGCTGCAGGCGCAACCGCAGCAGGCGGAACGACCCGGCGAAACCGATCGCGGGCATGGTCACGAGCTTACTGAAGCGACGCCGCGACGAGAGCAGACGCTCCCGTCGGAGTCGACGTGTAGCTCGGCGCCTACACGCCCTCTCCGACTATCTTCTCGGTCGTGCCCACTTCGGGTTCGACCGCGAGCGGGCCGTGGGACAGTTTGTATGTGCCTTCGGGAACGTCGACCGTGTTGAGAGGTTCGAGGGATTCGTTGGCGTCCGTGATCGCCTGGCGCAGCGAGCATTCTTCCACACAGGTGCTCACCGCGTTAAGGTCTTCGGTCGTTTTGACCGTGAACGTCTTCGCCAGCGCGGCGGGCGCGAGCGCGGCGGCGATTACGGCGCCGAGCATGATCGCAGCGAGAAAGCCGATGTGCAGCCGGGCACCATGCGCCACGCGAACCGCCCGGGGATCCCGCGCCACAGCAATCACGATTCGTGCCCCTTTGTCGGACTGAACTGACAGCCGCGAAACCTGACAGCCCCCGCAGTCACGCTTTTGCGCTCGCCCACTCTGTGCTGCAACCTGGCCACGCGTTCTGCAGCCGCTTCAGGAGAGCTGCACGCGTCCCTCGAGCGCCCCGTCGGCCAGCCGGCCGCGAAGGACCTTCTTGTCGAACTTGCCCACGCTCGTCTTGGGAATCTCCGAGACGAACGCGAACTCATCCGGCAGCCACCACTTCGCGACCCTCCCGCGCAGGTGCTCGACGAGATCCTCGGCGTTCGTGTCGGCCTGCTCGCGGAGCACCACGCAGCAGAGTGGTCGCTCCGACCATCGCTCGTCGGGCTTGGCGATGACCGCCGCCTCGACCACGTCAGGGTGCGACATGAGCTCGTTCTCGAGCTCGACTGAGGAGATCCACTCGCCGCCGGACTTGATCACGTCCTTGGCGCGGTCGGTGATCCGCACGAAGCCCTTCTCGTCGACAGCCGCGATGTCGCCCGTGCGCAGCCAGCCCGCGTCGAACTGCTCCCCGCCGTCCAGCTCGCGGAAGTAGCCCGATGCTATCCAGGGTCCGCGAACCTCGATCTCGCCGGTCGACTCCCCGTCCCATGCGACTTCTCCGCCGCCGTCATCGATGAGGCGCAGCTCGACCCACGGCAACGGCCGCCCCTGCTTGGCGCGGTCGTTCCAGTAGGTGTCTCCGTGCTCACCCTCCTGCGGACGCGAGAAGGTCGCCACCGGGCTCGTCTCTGTCATGCCCCACGCCTGGAAGATGCGCACGTCATGACGCTCTTCGAAGTCCTTCATCAACTGCCGCGGAACAGCAGAGCCCCCGCAGGTGGCGTTGGAGAGCGACGAGAGGTCGACGTCCGGATGCTCGTCGGCGTAGCGGAGCAGGTCGGCGAAGATCGTCGGCACGCACCCCATCAGCGTCGGGCGCTCCGCCTCGATCAGCCCGGCCAGCGGCTCGGCAGCGAGAAAGCGGTCAGGCAGGATCAGGTCGGCGCCCGCCATCGCAGCGCCGTGAGGCAACCCCCAGGCATTGGCGTGAAACATCGGCACGACCGCAAGGACGCTGTCCTCACGGCACAGCCCGAGGCCATCTCTGATCAGCGTGGCGGTGGAATGAAGGCTGATCGAGCGATGCGAGTAGAGCACCCCCTTCGGGTTGCCCGTGGTGCCGCTCGTGTAGCACAGCGCCGCGGCCTGGCGCTCGTCCAGCTCGGGGTAGTCGAACTCCCCTGGCCCCGCCTGATCCAGGAGGTCCTCGTAGTTGAGCGCGTTCGGCAAGCTCCCCGCGCCCCCGTCGCCCATGACCACGTACTGGGCGACGCTGTCAAAGCTCGGCGCGAGCTTCTCGAGCACCGGCACCAGCGAGGCATCGACGAAGATCACCCTGTCCTCGGCGTGGTTGACGATGTAGGTCAGCTGCTCCTCGAACAGGCGGATGTTGAGGGTGTGCAACACGGCTCCCACGCAGGGAACCGCGAAATACAGCTCGAAGTGCCGCTGGTTGTTCCAGGCGAACGTCCCGATCCGATCGCCCTGCTCGACCCCGAGTCCTCGCAACGCTCGGGCGAGCCGGTCGATCCGCTCGGAGACCTCGGTGAAGGTCGCGCGCTCCACCACGTCCGGCTGAGCGAGGGTCACGACCTTCGCCTCCGGGCTGCACGAGCGCATCCGGCGACGGATGTGGTTGAGCGTCAGCGCGAAGTCGTCCTGCATGAGGCCCTGCAACCTCTGCGTCATCCTCCCCGAGCTCCTTCGCGTGGGGCCAGCTGACGGAACCGCTCGTAGATCCCGCGGGTGCGCAGCGCGATGTCGTCCCAATCGAAGCGCAGAACGTGCTCGGAGGCCTCGGTGACCAGCCTGTCGCGCAGCTCGTCGTCGATGAGCAGGCGTTCGATCATCACCCCGAGATGCTCCGCGTCCCCCCCGTTGAAGCGCAGCCCCACCCGCTCGCCGACGGGGACCACCTCGCGCAGACCGCCTGTGTCGGCGACGATGCAGGGGCAGCCTGAAGCCATCGCCTCCAGCGCCACCAGCCCGAAGGGCTCGTAGATGGACGGCACCACGCAGAGATCCGCGATCCGGTAGAGCGAGTGCAGAACGTCGTCTCCGATCCAGCCGAGGAACGTGCCGTGCCCGCTGAGGCCCAGCCGCTCGGCCTGCGCCTTCAGCTCGGACTCGTGCGTACCGCTGCCGGCCACGAGGAAGCGCACGTCGCCGACCCGATCGATCACTCCCGGAAGCGCATCGAGCGCCAGCTGAAAGCCCTTCTCGTAGACCAGCCGACCGACGAGCAGCACGAGCTTCTCCTCGGGCGCTGCGAACTCGCGCCGCAACGCCTGCAGGTCCCCGGTGGGCTGCAGTTCGCTCGGGTCCACCCCGTTGGGGATGACGGCCACCCGTCGCTCGTCGATGTCGAAGATGTCGGCCACGTGCCCGCGCATGTAGTAGGAGCAGACGATCACCGCGTCGGCACGGTGAGCCATTCGCCGCTCGACCGCGTGGATGTGCGATTGCGGGAGATCGGCGACCCAGCCCTGGTGGCGACCGTGCTCGGTGGCGTGGATCGTGGTGATGTAGGGCACGTCCAGCCGGTCCGCGAGCGTGCCCGATGCTTGCGCCACGAGCCAGTCGTGGCCGTGGACCAGCTCGTAGGAATGCTCCTGCGCCAGCGCTTCCCCCGCCGCGAGCATGTCCTCGTTCATGCGCTCGACCCACGCCACGAAGCGATCGAGGTCGCGCGGCCAGCCGGGCTCGCGCACCCTGTGGACGCTCACCCCACCGCGCATTTCGGGGCCGACCGGGTCGATCTCCGATTCCGGGCCGATCCCGCGCGTGAGCACGTCGACCGTGATTCCCTGGTGCACAAGGGCCTCGGCGAGCTTGCGCACGTGACGGGCCAGCCCACCCTCGATCACCGGCGGGTACTCCCAGGAGAGCAGCAGGACGCGGTCGCTCATTCCCGTGACCCTATATCGCTGCGCCGGAACATCCGCCGTCAAGGATCGCACCTGCCGCCGCGAGCCGGCCCTGAGCCGAGCGAGCGGCGCCGCTGATCGCTGGTAAGACATGAACGGATGACCGGCGAGCCACCCATCTTCTACTTCGGCGCGATGTCGCCCTATTCCTGGATGGCGGCCGAGCGGATCGGGCGCCTGCTGCCCAAGGCGCGCTGGCGCGGTGTGCTCGCCGGCTGAGCGCGGGCGCCTCACTGCGGCCGGTGCTCGGGGGAGAGGTCCATCTCCAGCTGCCGAGGCGAGGGGCGCAGCGGTTCGGCGGTCTCCCTCGGGCGGCCGCGCTTGGCCCAATGCCCGATCACCTCGCGGCTGCGGCAGCTGTAGTAGTTGATGCGCCTGTCGGTGGGCTGTAGCGCCAGGCCTCCCGGCGCCGGACCGATGACCGTGGCGTGGAAGCGCCGGCCTTTGTGATCCACCTCGACGATGTCGCCCGTTTGGATGCCCTCGAGCCGCATGCGCTCCCAACTCCAGCAGGAACATCGGCGCCACGCTGTCCCGAGCTCCACCGCGATGACGCCCGCGGAGCGCAGCGACGCCTTCGAGGCAGCCAGGACGTAGGCTTGCTCATGGTGCGGTGGCTCGTAGACGGGATGAACGTGATCGGCACGCGTCCTGACGCGTGGTGGAAGGATCGACACGGCGCGATGATCCGGCTCGTGGACATGCTGGAGCGTTGGGCCGCCACGAGCGGCGCGGACGTGACGGTCGTCTTCGAGAAGCCGCCATCGCCGCCGATCCGTTCGACGGTCATCGAGGTGGCGCACGCACCGCGGCCACGTCGTGACTCGGCCGACGATGAGATCATTCGGCTGCTGCGCGCCGACGCCACGCCGGGCGCGGTCCGCGTCGTCACATCGGACCTGTGGCTCGCCGACAGGGTCCACGCGGCGGGCGCGACCGTTGAGCCCTCGGCGCCCTTCCGAGCCTTGATCGAAGACTCCTGATGACGCCGAACACCCGCTACGCGCGCAGCGGCGATGCCAGCATCGCCTTTCAGGTCACCGGGGAGGGCGCGCTGGACCTGCTGTTCCTGCCGGGGTGGATCTCCCAGGTGGAGCAGCTGTGGGAGGCTCCCGCCACGCGGCGCTTCCTCGAGCGCCTCGCCGTGTTCAACCGCCTGATCCTGTTCGACCGCCGGGGAACGGGACTGTCGGACCGCACGCTCGAGGAGCAGACGCTCGAGCAGGACGCCCAGGACGCGCTTGCCGTGCTGGACGCCGCTGGCAGTGAACGGGCCGCCCTCTTCACGTATTCGCTGGGTGGCCTCGTCGGCGCCTTGCTCGCCGCCGATCACCCGGAGCGGGTGGGAGCGTTGATCATGTACGCATCGTTGGCCCGCACCTCGTGGGCGCCCGACTACGACTGGGCGCTCACGAACGAGGAGCGCGAAGAGCTGACCGAGCGCAACGCCGGCGAGTGGGGCAAGACCGAGAGCCCGGTCTTGAAGATGCTGGCGCCGTCGATGGCCGGCGACCCGGCGCTCGCCGAGTGGTTCGCCCGCATGCAGCGCCTGGCCGCCAGCCCCGCTGAGGCGAAGATGATGGCCAAAGCGATGGTTGACCTCGACGTCCGCGAGACGCTGCCGCGGGTGCGTGTGCCCACGCTGGTGATGCACCGAAACCGTGATCTGGCATGGGATGTGCGCCATTCGCGCTATCTCGCCGACAACATCGCCGGCGCCCGCTACGTCGAGCTGGAGGGCATCGACTCGTTCCCGTTCGTCGGCGACAGCGACGCGATCGTCGAGGAGATCGAGGAGTTTCTGACCGGCGGGCGCAGCGGCGGCGAGCTGGCGCGCGGGCTGCTCACGGTGATGTTCACGGACATCGTCGACGCCACCGCTCGCGCCGCCAAGCTCGGCGACGCGGGCTGGCGCGACCTGCTCGCCCAGCACGACGAGGTCGTGCGCGCCCAGCTCGCCCGCTTCGGTGGTCGCGAGGTCAAGACGGTCGGCGACGGCTTCCTGGCGACGTTCGACGGCCCTCCCTCGCGGGCGCTGCGGTGCGCTCTGGCGATCACCGGCGCCGCGCGCGAGCTGGGCGTCGAGGTGCGCATCGGCATCCACACCGGCGAGTGCGAGCTGATCGGCGACGATGTCGGCGGGATGGCTGTCCACATCGCATCGCGTGTCAACGGCCTCGCGGGTCCAGGGGAGGTGCTCGTCTCGGGCACGGTGTTCGGAACGGTGGTCGGCGGCCCGTTCACGTTCGAGGATCGTGGCTTTCACGAACTCAAGGGCGTGCCCGGGCGCTGGCCGCTGTTCGCGCTCGGCGCGTGACGCGGCCGCGCTGAAATAGTGTGGGCATGCGGATCGAGGATGCGACCGACGCCGATGTGCCGGAGATCGTCGCGATCTACAACGACGTGATCGCAACCTCGACGGCGGTCTTCAGCGATCAGCCGGTGACCGTCGAGAGCCGGCGCGAGTGGCTGCGGGCGCACCGCGCGCGGGGCCAGCCGGTGATCGTGGCGCGCGTGGACGGCACGGTGGCTGGATTCGCGAGCTACGGGGAGTTTCGTCCCTGGCCGGGCTACAGCACGACCGTCGAGCACTCCGTGCACATCGCAGCCGCATGGCGCCGCCAGGGAATCGGCGGTCGCCTGGTGCGAGAGCTGCTCGAGCGTGCTCGTAAGGACGGCAAGCACGTGATGGTCGCGGGCATCGATGCGGAGAACCACGCCTCGCTGCGGCTGCACGAACAGCTCGGCTTCCGGCCCGTCGGGCGGCTGGCGCAGGTGGCGCGCAAGTTCGATCGCTGGGTCGATCTCGCGCTCCTGCAGCTCGAGCTCTGACTCGCCAGGCTCAGCCGGTCAGCTGCCCGTTGACAGTCACCTGCTCGCGGGGCGGCTCCGCTTCCAGGAACTCACACATGGCCTCGACGACCGCCGGATCGAACTGGGTGCCGGAGTGGCGTACGAGCTCCTCGAGTGCTTCGTCGCTCGAGCGCGCTGCGTCGTAGGGGCGCTCGGAGACCATCGCGTCGTAGGCGTCGCAGGCCGTGATGATCCGTGAGCCCAGCGGTATCGCCTCGCCGACCAGGCCGTCGGGATAGCCCGCGCCGTCCCATCGCTCGTGACTTGAGCGAACCAGGCATCCCACCGGACGCAGCGAGGGCGCGGCGTTGAGAATGCGCTCGCCGATGATCGTGTGCTGGCGCATCAGAAGCCACTCGCTGTCGTTCAGCGGGGCGGGCTTGTTGAGGATCTGGTCGGGGACCGCGAGCTTGCCGAGATCGTGCAGCTCGGCCGCGCGGTGAAGCTCGTCGAGCTGTTCGGTGTTGAGCCCGAAGCGCTTCCCGATCGCCACCGCCATCAGCCCGACGTCGCACACGTGCTCGCGCAGGGTGGGCTCGCGCTCGGTGAGCAGCTGCATCAGGACGCTCTGCTGCATCAGCACGCTCTGTCCCCGTGCGCGACTCGACACTGCGCCGTCGGACTTGTCCGCGTACATGCGCTCATCGGCGAGGTTCAGCGCCGCGCTGACCGTGTCGGCCTCCTCGGGCACATTCACCACCCCGCAGGACGCGGTCACGATGAAGCCGCTGCCATGCTCCTCGAGCGCTGTCTGCGCTTCGGCAACCAGCGCGTGGTCGCGGGGGAAGCAGCCGCTGAACAGCACGCAGAACTCATCACCGCCGAGCCTGTAGGCCTCGCCGTTACCCTCGACCACCACCGCCAGGGCCCTTCCAAGGCGCACCAGCAGGGCATCGCCGGCGCTGTGACCGAAGCTGTCGTTGTAGCGCTTGAAGCCGTCCAGGTCGAAGAAGGCGAGCGTGCAGGCCTGCCCGCTGCGGCCGCGTTGCAGGGCGAAGTCGAGATCGTCCACCAGGCTTCGCCGGTTGCCGAGGCCGGTCAGCGCGTCGGTGATCGCATTGCGCGTCTCGTGATGGAGCATTCGAACGTTCTCCCGATACGTCAGCGCGGCGCGAGCGCCCGCAGCCAGCATCGCGCCGGTCGCAAGACCGACCACCAGGCGCGGCAGCGGATGCGCCGTCGCGCTGACCAGCAGGGCGAGTGCGACCACGCCGAAGACGGCGGGAACCAAGACGGCGTGAGAGCCGACGACCCTGCGTCGCGTCCCGTTCGATGCAGGCTGCCACGCCGCCAGCGCCATCATCGCCATCGAGGCCGGCCACATGGCGTCGAGAATGCGCCCGGCGACGTATGTCCCGTTGGCTTCCTGAAAGACGAAGATCAGGTCGGCGATCGTCGAAACGGCAATCCCGGTCCCCAGCAGCAGCCATTGTCGCCCCGGGCGCCAGCCGGACAGCGCAAAGCCGACAGCGATGAACACCAGCAGCAGGAAGTCGCTCAGCGGATAGGTGAGGGTGACCGCCACCGCAGCGGCATCGCCCGTGCTCACACCGAGAATGGCCGGGAAGACCAGGTCCGCGCCAATCGCCGCCAGAGTCAGTCCCACGATGATCCCGTCCAGCCATACCGCCGCGCCGACATGACGGAAGTGCGAGCGCATCAGCAGAACGAGAGCGACGTAGACGGCCGGGTACATCGCCAGATAGAACACGTCCGCGATCGAGGGATATGGGGGATTGGCGACGTCATCGAACCAGCTCGTCCACACGAAGTCGCCGGCGGCCCACGTGAGCAGACCGGCGCTGATCAAGACCCACGCCACCCGATCCTCGCGTCGTCGCAGCGCCCGCGAGGCGCACACGCCGACCGCGACGAGCTCGATCGCGGTGTAGACGCCATCCTTGACGAAGCCGTCCAGCGATCGCCCCCCGAGGCCCAGAACTATGTGGGCCACCTCGAACGCGATGCCCAAGCCCATCGCCGTGGCGGCGATGAAGAGCACGCGGGATCTCGATTCCAGGAGTGACATTGACCGTTCGGCGATGAATATGGCTGTAGATCCGACATCGGCGTTACGCGAGACGGCCTTAAGGAGTTGCCCTGCGGGACTGGACATGACAGGACGCCCGTGGCGACGATGCGGGCGTCATCGGCGTCGAAGGGAGCGCGCAAAGGACCGTCGCGGTGCGGTTCGTAGCCCCGTCACGTGTCGTCCCGCGATGACCGACGCCGTTCGCCAGCCGAACCTGATCCTCCTGGTCACCGACCAGCAGCGCCAGCCACAGCATTGGCCCTCAGATCCCGCCTGGCTCGACGCGCTGTACGGCGGGTGACCGCGGAGCGCCGCGAGCCGCCGCCGACTCACCGGCGCGAGGAGCGTCGCCCTCGGGCATTGATGACCGCCCGGGCGTGTCCGGCGTCGAACCCGCAGAGTCAACCTCGAGTGGCATGCCATGACGTGCCATCAGGGGTTCAGGGAGGTGCATCTCGGTTCATCGTCAGGTAGACGCGCAAGCGTCTGACCTGCAGTTATGCGCGTGTGACCAGGGCAGAGAACCCACCCGCGTCAGTATCCCAAGCTGATAGCGCGGGTTCGATTCCCGTCACCCGCTCCACCGCATGACGCTCCTCGAGCCGCATCGCCCGCGGGGCGCATCCAGGTCGTTGACCTTCGGGTCCGA
>JADGPK010000128.1 GCA_017882445.1 Solirubrobacteraceae bacterium | reverse complement strand
AAGGCGACGATGGGCGCCGCCACCATCGGGACGAGCACGACGAGGATCCGTGCCACCCCGGCAACGCCGAGCTCCAGACGCAGCGGGCCGCCCCACGGCAGAGCGGTCGCCGGCTGCAGCCACGCGGCAGCGAGGGCAACGGCCGCCACGAGCGCCAGAACGACCGCGCCGAGGGTTCCGGCGGCGCGCCGCGGAGCGGCCAGCAGCAGCGCCAGTCCGCAAATGACGGGGGTCAGGACGAGGAGCCAGATCACCGCTCAGCCCTTCAAGCGCTTGATCTTCTCGGTGATGTCTGCCTTGCGCACCCGGTAGATGCCGATCACCAAGGCGAAACCCATGGCGGCCTCGACGGCCATCACCGTCATCAGCACGACGACCAGCATCTGCCCCTTGGGGCTCCCGCCGGTGGTCAGCGCCCACATGGAGCCGCCGGCGAGGATCGTCCCGTTCAGCATGAGCTCGAGGCCCATCATGATCATCACGAACGATTGCTGGCTGAGGGCGCCGTAGACGCCGATACCGAAGAGCGCGGCGGCGACGACGATGAGGGCTTGGAGAGTCACTGGTGGACTCCAGGAGAGATCACCGGCGCCGGGTCGTGCGCGGCAGCCGCAGCGACGTCTCCGGCCGGGGCGGTCACCATCTGGTCCGGTTCTACTGAGCCTTGGTCGGCGTCGCCGTAGCGGCCGCGGGCGCTGCTGATCGCGATGGCCGCGATCATCGCCGCCAGCAGCGTTACCCCAGCGGTCTGGAACACCAGCATCGAGTTGCCGAGCAGCTCCACGCCGAGCTTGCGCGTGGGGTCGACGCCTGCCGGTGCCCTGGCCACCGGGAACCGAGCAAAAAGCCCAAGCGCAGCGATCGCGAGGAACGAGACGACGCCGGCGACGATGGCCACGCTGTTGCGGTGGACCATCGTCATGGGGTTCAGGCCGGCAGGGTTCATCATGAAGGCCACCATGAACACGGCCATGATGGTCATCTCGCCGCCCATCATCAGGATGAGGATCAGGCCGAGGAACTCTGCCTTCAGCAACACCAAGATGATGCCGACCGCGGCGAAGGAGAGAAGCAGCCAATACGCCGCGCGCACCATCGAATCGGCGCGGAACACCCGCCAGCCACTGAAGACGGCGAGCGCGGAGAACGCCCAGAATGTGACGTTCAGGATCATCGTGCGGCCACCAGTGCCTGGATGCCCGCGATGAACACGTCGAGCAGCGACAGCGGTATCAGGATGGCCCACGACACGACCACATAGCGCTCGGTCGGCACACGCGCCACGAAGTGACGGGTGGCGATCAGTGGAACAAGCAGGATGATGGTCTTCACGATCATCCACGCGGCGCCCGGAAACAGCGGGCCCAGCCAGCCTCCCAGGAACACGGCGGCGCCCATCGCCGCGACGGCCACGAGAACCAGTAGCTGCGCCGTGCGCCAGAGGATCCGGCTGACGCCCGAGGTCTCGAGCGAGCTGCCACCGGCCAGGTCCTGGCCCTCCGGGAGAGCCAGCGGGCCCCAGAAGGCCAGCCCCAGGCCGGCCATCAAGTAGAGCGGCAGGCCGAGGGGCTGCCTGACGATGTTCCAGAGGTGTTCCTGGGATGTGACGATCGGGGCGATCGCGAGGGATCGTGCCGGCAGCGCCGCGGCGATCAGCACCACGGCCAACGGGATCTCATAGGAGAGACCCTCGGCGATGAACCGATAGCCGCCGATCATGGGCAGTGGCGAGTTCGGCGACCAGCCTTGCAGGAAGACGGCGACGACGACCAGCGCCATAGCAGCGCCGAACAGCACGATGCCGTTCGCAACGTCTGCAGCCAACAACCCGGGCGCCAGCGGTACGGCGGCGAGTCCGACGGCGGCGAGAGCTGCCAGCAAGGCCGGCGCCAGCGCCCACGTCTCGGCGTCGGGCCGCTCCGTCGTTGTCCTCGTCTTGAGAGCGGTGGCCGCCCCCCAGCGCAACGGAGCGCTCAAGGCATCGAGCGGCCGCACCTCAAGCCCGGCCACGGCACGCCCCACAAGAAGGTCCACCCAAGCCGCGAGGTAGATCCCAGCGACTGACACGGCGCCGACCGAGACGACCGCGATGACGACTCGGAGCGCGTTCACGACGCCCGACTCGCGACGGCGGCGTCGTGCGGCAACGCCGCCTCCGCCATGTCGATGTCGAGGCTCACCACCGTGGTCACCGCGTCACCCCACTCCATGCCGACCAGCAGCTCCGGCAGCATGGTCACAAGGGCCGCGCTCGTCGAGCGCTCACCGCCGATGGGGCCACACGGACCCTCCACCAGTCCAATCGGGGTCGTCAGTGACTCACCCGCTCGCTGCGCCAGCGCGAGCGCCTGCTGCGCTTCGTCGACTCGGACACGCCAGCGCGCCAGCGCGTCCCCATCCTCGAGCACCACCGGCGTGAAGCCGAGCCGCTCATACGCGGGGTCGAGGCTGCGTGCATCGCGGCCGTCGCCAGCGGCGCGGGCGACCGGGCCACCGGGCAGCGCTGCGGCCCGCGACGCCGACACCATGCCGACTCCGCTGGTGCCCCAGCGCAAGCTCACATTACGGCGCAGCCAACGCGAGAGGTCGTCGACCGGTTCCGCGGCCTCGGGTCGCACCGTTCGTGCCAGCTTGAGCACTCGACGGCCGTACGCCTCCAGACCGCTCACGCGCAGTGCCTCTGCCAGCCAGACGAGATGGTGCCGGGCGCGAGCCACCTCGATATCCGCCACCGGGACCGGCTGCGTGACAGCTGCGTTGAACAAGGCCCGCTCCCCGGTCAGGGAATGAGCTCCGGCCGAATGAGCGCCGGCCGATATCAGGTCTGGAGCCACAGCGGCAGGCGTGGGGATGCTCACCTCCTGGATCACGTCGCCCTGGATCTTGACATCGAGCACGAGCCCGGAGGGGAACGGCGGCAAGTACGGCCCCACCCGCACCAGGATCTGATCGAGCTTGAGGCCGTCCCTGTCGTCGGCGCGTGCGGCCAGCGGACGCCCGTACGGCACGCCGCCGGTCATCCCGGCGCCGCCCTGCCCGAAGGGCCCGACCCCGCGCCACGGCGCGGGGTCGATGTCGGGCAGGATGTCGGGGCTCGACGCGCGACGGCCGCTGAGGAGCTCGTCGCGCAAGCGCCGACACGCGGCCGGGATCTGCGCTGGGTCGTCGACGCGTACATCGTCTGTGAACGGCCAGCTCACCGGGCGCTCGCCGCCGGGCGACCAGCTCACCACGCCCCTCGGCGGCGGCAGCGCGTCATGGACCCCTGCCGCCGCCCGCACCATCTCGTCGTCGAGTTGGCCGAGCACGAGCAGCACATCGGCCGCGCGAGGGCTGTCCACGATGACGAGCTCGGGGTCCAGCCGCAACCAGGGGGCGATCTCATCCGCCTCCGCCCCCACGACCGCGAAGCACCGCGCTGGAGCGCCCGCAGCGAGACGCGCCAGTGCGGCCTTCACGCCCATTCGAGCGCTCGCTCTCGCCATGTGTAGAGGATGCCGAACAGCAGGATGACGATGAACATGAACATCTCGATGAGCGCGATCAGGCCTTCATCCACGAAGACGACCGCCCACGGGTACATGAAGACCATCTCCATGTCGAACGCCAGGAAGAGCAGGGTCATGGGGTAGTAGCGCACGTGGTAGCGGTTCCAGGCGTGAGTGTCTGGCGCCCTGCCCCCAGTGAACGGCACCCTCGCGGGTGCCGTTGACTTGCTGGGAGCGATGTGGCGTTCAGACGCTCGAAGGATCAGGAATCCAACGAGCGTGACGAAGAAGATCGCCAAGGCGGCGGCGATGCCGTGCATGGCGCCTCTCAGATGTAGGACTCCGGGTCCTCTTCGAACGCCTCTTTGCAGTCCATGCTGCAGAAGTAGTACGTCTTGCCATCGTGCTCGACGCTCGCGACGGCGCTGTCGGGCTCGACCATCATGCCGCAGATGGGGTCTTTCTCAGCCATGGTCACTCCTTACGGGTCATGTGGGTTTGGCACGCGTACTACGGTGTACCACATCTCGGCTGCGCTCACGCGGGTCTTCACAGAAACTCCATAGGAAGGGGTGACAGTCCCTGTGCGGCCGACGCGCGAGATCGGCGGCCTCCTCAAGATTGTCCAAGCCTGCGCCGATACTCCTGAGAACGGCAGCCCGGCGCTCTGACGGCGCTGGTGGATACGCCGCGAGATCCCAACCCACTCAGGAGGGACCTGGTGGGCAGATGTGAACACGGTGTCTGATGCATCACGGCAAGGCCAGCTTCAGCCGATGACTCCATCTGGCCGCTCCGCGATCACCCGCGGCGACGTCCTGATGATCGCAGCCGGCCTGACGGTGCTTGCCGCAGTCATGGTTCTCTCGCCGGCGGCCTTCGGACTCGCCTGGGTATTGGTCTACACAGTGGCAGCCGCATGCACACTCGAGATGGCGCGCAACCTGCGCTGGTTCGTCAGCGACGACTACCCGGTCGTTCTGGCCCTGTCTGTGGCCGCGGTCGCCGCGCTTCAGCTGCTCCAT
>JADGPK010000127.1 GCA_017882445.1 Solirubrobacteraceae bacterium | reverse complement strand
GCGGCCGATCGCTGACGGAGACGCTTGACTCGCCGGGCTTCGCGCTCCGAGAACACGCACCGCCCCGCTACGCCGAAGGATGGGCGACGGCGCGGCGGCACAGCGCGAGCCCGCCGCCCTCTTCGAGCCATGAGCGCAGGGTGTGCAGCCCCGAGTAGACGCTGCGCAGCCAGGCGATGTCACTCGTGGCGGCTGACGCCTCGGGGTAGATGAACACGCCCTCCACCTGCACCTCGCTGCATGCGACGGGTTCCCGCAGCTCTTGCGAGAGCAGGGCGGCGATCGCGGCGGGGCTGCTGACCTCGCCGGCGACAGCGATCGTCCTGCTGAGGAAGTCGCTGGGCGCTGCCAGAGCGGTGACGGCGAGGGCGGCGATGTCGTCGACGGCGATCAGGGGCAGGCGGCTCTGGGCCTCGAACGGTGTCGCGAGAACAAGCGTCGTGCCGTAGCGGCTGAGCCAGTACCAGGCGATCTCCTCCATGACCGTGGTCGGCCGCAGCACGGTCAGCGGCACCCCGAGCGACCGGAGATGCTCCTCAATGGCCCTGCTTCGGTCGCACGCGATGCGGTGGTGATCGGGGCCCGTGCCCGCCGAATACACAACGTGTTCGATGCCGGCGCGCGCGGCAGCGTCGGCGATCGCCCGGCCGTGACGCAGCCTCTCGTCAGGACCGGACTGCGGGTCATCGAGCACCACAAACAACGCGCTGGCGCTGCGAAAGGCGTGTTCGAGCGCTGCCGCGTCGTCCAGACTCGCAGTCTCGGCGCGCTGCCACGGGAGCCCGTACGCCTCGCCCTCGCCGCGGTCGTCGAGGAGGACTTGAGCCTCCAAGCCGCAGTCGCTGAGGTGTCTGAGAACGGCGCTGCCCTGGTGCCCGGCAGCACCGATGACTAGCACGGACCCCGCCTTAGTGGTCATGACACTCACCCCCCTTCCGTGCTTGGGATAGGAATCCGCCTCTCACCCGCTTGTTCCCTGTCGGCACGCCCCGCACGCATGACCGGTGAGAGCGGTAGAGCAGCGCCGCTGCGTGCTCGAGGGCGGGACACCGCCTCGTCACGGCCGAGCAACTGGAGCGGCTCGAAGAGCCCTGGCGTCTCGCCTCCACCGCTTGTGCCCAGACGCACAACGGCGGAGACGGCCCTCGGCTTCAGCTCAAGGCCAGCCCGCAGCCGGCCCTCGGCCTGCTGCGGGCCCCGGAGCAGCTCGCGCTCCTCATGCTCGAAGTCGTGCTGCTGACGGCAGGGGGCTCCTGATCAACCGGTTCGCCGGGTTGCCCCTTCCGGCTTGGGCGCCATGTCGTCTTTCAGGTCGCTCTCAAGCATCTCATTGAGGACCGTTGCCGCGTTGTGCTCCTGGTCGCGGGACCCGTACACGAGCGTCACGGGACCCGCCTCGACGAGGCTCCTCAGGCTTTGCAGCTCTTCGGGGCGCTCGCGCAGCTCCTCGCGGTAGCGGCGCCGGAACTCTTCCCACTTGGCGGGGTCGTGGCCGAACCAGCGCCGCAGCTCGGTGCTGGGAGCCACCTCTTTGAGCCAGACGTCCACGTCGGCCTTCTCTTTACTGAGCCCACGCGGCCACAAGCGCTCGACCAGGACCCGTGGGCCGTCGGCAGGTGACGGGGTCTCATAGGCTCGCTTCAAACTGATCGTCACAGCCTTCCTTGCTTCTGTCCTCGCAGCACGCTCACCTGGCCCACGGTGGCAGACCCGTGAGCACGCGGTCTCAGGCGGCCCGCCCCAGCCCGCCCATCATCAGAAAGCGCTCCGCCGCGGCCGCGGCGGTCGATCCTTCGGCCACGGCCGTGGCGATCTGCTTCACTTTGCCCGGGTACTCGGCGAAGTCGCCCACCGCGTACACACCGTCGATCCCGGTCTCCATCGCCGAGTTCACAGGCTGACGCGGGTCGCCGAGCGGCAGGTCCCAGCCCTGCACGCCGCGCAGGTCCGGGACCTGGCCGACACTCACCAGGAGCAGGTCGGCCGGGATCTCCACGCTGCTCTCGTCCTCCAGCGAGACGATCACGTGCTCGAGCCGCTCTGCGCCGCCCAAGCCAACGACTTCGGCGTTGGTCAGCAGGCGCACGCCCGAATCTTGCAGGCACGTTTGCGAGTGCGCGCAGGCCCGCAGCGCTTCGCCGCGGTGCACCAAGGTGACCTCGGCAACGCGCTCCAACGAAAGCGCCGTGTCCACAGCGCTGTCGCCCCCGCCCACGATGACCACGCGCTTGGCGCTGATCTCCTCGAGCTTCGGCAGCCGGTAGGTCAGGCCCAAGCCAAGAAAGCGATCCTCATCTGTCAAGCCCAGCTTGCGCGGCGTGAAGCGGCCCAGGCCGAGCGCCAGGATGAGACTCTCGGCGCGCAGCTCGCGCTTGTCGGTGCGCAGCTTGAACTGCCCGTCCTCGCGGCCGACGTACTCGACCGCCTCGTACTCGGCGAGCTCGGCACCGAAGTGAGCGGCCTGGTCGGCCAACCGGCGGGCGAGCTCGCCCGAGGCCAGCTCCGGCTGCGCAGGGAAATTCGTTACCGGCTTCGTGGGGTAGAGGTTGATGAGCTGCCCGCCGAAGGCCTCGGCCTCGAAGACAACGGTCGAGAGCCCGCGCAGCTGCGTGTTCATCGCCGCCGCCAGACCAGCCGGTCCGCCACCGACGATGGCAACATCATAGGTATCCATGGCTTCCCTCATTCGCCGAGAACAGGACTAAATAAGTCCTATTAGAACGATACCCAAGACTCGCCTCGGCCACTCTTCGGAGAGTATCGAGCAGCGCTAGGACCAGAGCCCGGATGTCCGCGCTGCCTCACGTCGCGGACGTGACGGTGCGACCCTCGTGGCGCGACCACTCCTACGGTCCCGAGACCCGGCACCCGTCCGCGACGAGCGTCAACGTGTTATCTCGCCGAGAGGCCGCCGCACCCCGATTCTCTTTCCACCCGTCATCGGCAAAGGAAGCCAGGGCTCACACAGTCAGTCCGTACCGGAATGCGGTAACGAGTTCCGCTCCCTCTGCGCCGACAATGACCGTGTCCTCGACGCGAATGCCCCAAGGCCCCGCGTAGAGGCCACAGTTGCCGACCGCGATGGCCGTGTTGGCGGCGAGTGGTGGCGGAGCCGCCTCGCCGTGGAAGAAGGCATGGCCGGCTGGGAGCGGTGCCTCCTCGAAGTCCAACCCCACGCCATGGATCGGCGGACCGAAGATGTGATCCTCGTGGCCGGCATCGCGCATCACGCCGTGCATCGTGTCCTCGAGCTCGCCCATCTCCACGCCGGCCTTCACCTTGGCGATCGTCGCCTGGAGGGCGCCCAGGTAGACGTCGTAGGCCGCCTCTTGCTCAGCATCCGGCTGCCCGGCGCACACCGTGCGGCAGATGTCGGCGCCGTAGCCGTCCACGACCGGGTGCAGGTCGATCATCACGAGATCGCCGGTCTTTACCTTGGCGGTCGTCGGCAGGCCGTGCGCGATGCTGGTGCGACGCCCCGAGCTGACGTAGCTACGATAGAACTCCTCAGCGCCGGCCCTACGCATGGCGTACTCGCCTGCGCCGGCGATCTCGCTCTCGCTGACGCCTGGCCGCACGGCCGCCAGAGACGCGGCCATGCCGCTGGCCGCGACCCCGCCTGCGGCCCGAATCAAGGCCACCTCCTCGTCGTCTTTCACGATGCGCAGCTGCGTCATCACCTGCGTGCAGTCCTTCGCCTCCACTGCGGCCGGCTTCGCGTGGGGATGGGTCAGCACGCCCCGCATCGCCCCGTTAAGAAACGTGTTCTCAAGGCCCACGGTGCCCTGCTCAAAGCCGAGCTCCTGGAAGTAATGGGCGATGGAGTGGATCATGCCGACCTCATCGTCGAAGCCGACGATCTGGTCGAACACGGCCAGGGCACTTACGTCCGCGACGTCGGTCACCGGTACCCCGAGAGCAACGACCCCGTCTCTGGTGACCATCGCGTAGGCGCAGAGGCGGCCGTCGCCGGTCAGGTACGTCATGTTCGCCGGTTTCGTGAGCAGCAGGACGTCCAGGCCGCTCTCGCGCATAAGCGCTGTGCATCTGGCAATACGCTCCCGATGTCGCTCAGCCTCCATCTATCGCTCCTTTTCTCGCCAGTCGGTCGCGAACTTCGCGTCCCTGTCATGTGGGATCCATCAGCCGAGTGGCTCGAAGAACTCCTTCTCGGCGCCGCAGTCTGGGCACACCCAATCATCCGGCAGCCCCTCGAAGGGCGTCCCCGGCGTGATGCCGTTGTCCGGGTCGCCGCGCGCCGGATCGTAGACGTAGGAACACAGGGTGCACTTCCACTTCCGCATATCGACCTCCCTGAACCTGTTTGGGTACCCTTCGCCTGTGGAGGGTGCCCCCTCCGATGCTAGCCTGGCCCTCGCGCAGCGACAATCATGCTTCTCGTGGCCCGCAGCCTCCACGAGCGTGGCTTGATGAAAGTCAAGCGTCTCGATGAGCGTTGCATCGCTCAGCGGGTAGAGTGTTGGCAGCAGAGCCACGGCCGCTGGAGACCCGGAGGAGAGGAGCAAGTCTTCTGGCAGATCACTTGGAGGGCCGACC
>JADGPK010000126.1 GCA_017882445.1 Solirubrobacteraceae bacterium | reverse complement strand
CGGCAGAGCGCTGGCCCGCAATGGTGCGGTCACCCTGGACACCAACACCATCACCAAGCCAACATGCGCGACCACCCCAGCCGGCGTGGGGTCGCCGAAACCCGTGGTGTCGCCGCCGACGCCGAAACCCGTGGTGTCGCCGCCGACGCCGAAACCCAAGCACAAGGCGGCGAAACCCAAGCACAAGGCGGCGAAACACAAGCACAAGCCGGCGGCGGTGAAACACAGGCGCAAGCCGGCATTCACAGGCTGACAGGCGACAGGGGCGGGGGCACGTACGGTTGCCCGCCCCCTTTCCTGCACACGGCAATCAGATCACCCCAGCCAGACCATCATGAACCGCACTGTGCGCATTGCCAGCGTTCTCACCACGGCGCTGTTGCTCGGCGCAACCGGCGCTGCAATAGCAGCGCCCTCACCGCCACGCGCCGGTCGACCAGCGGTCAAAGCGACCCAGCAGCTCGCGATCCTAAATAGCGCCCCGGAGGCGTTCGCAAACCCCAACCTTGGCTCCAGGCGGGTGGCGATGGTGAGCCAGCTCCGACCAATCACCGGTGAGCAGACCGTGCTACCCGTGATCGCTCACGCCACCGACGGGCACGGCGCAGCCTGGCTAAGGGTGCTCCTCCCCGGCAGACCGAACAGCCACACAGGCTGGATCTCAGCGCGCTCGACAACACCGGCGGTCACCAAGTGGCAGATCACCATCAGCCTCTCCGCGCGGCAGGTGACAGCCTTCTGGGACGGCCGCGTGGCACGCACCTTCAAGGCAGTGGTCGGCAAGCCATTAACCCCCACCCCGCTGGGGCGCTTCTTCGTCGAAGAGACCGTGACGCTAAACCCGCAGGAAGTCGGCGCGCCATACGCGCTGGCGCTCAGCGCCCGCTCGAACGTACTGCAAGAGTACGACGGCGGCCCTGGACAGATCGCGCTTCACGGCACAAACAACATTGGCGGCATCCTAGGCACCGCTGCCTCCCACGGATGCATACGCCTGGACACGCAAGCCATCACCTGGCTCGCAGCCCGCATCAGACCCGGCATCCCGGTCATCATCACGCGCTAAGCCGTTGGTCCGTACGGCCCGTCGCTGACTACCGCAATCGCAGAAGAACAGGCGCGTCGGTCGCCGAGATCGAGACTGTCGTTAAGGACGAGATGCGAGCGTGGGGAAGCTGCAGGCATGGCGGGCCGCAGGCCGCGTCCAACGCGAGCGTGAGCATCGCCCTGACTCGGACGCTCGCTCGTCCGCGAAACCGATAGTGCCGGGATCTGCCACGACCCGGCCAGCAGCACCTGGGCGAGCCTCGAACCGCGGGTTCCCTAGTCCCCCTTCTTCACTGTTGGGATTGGTTCACCAGTCGGTCTACGTGGTCTTGCTGGCGGCCAACAGCAGCGCGCTCGCGGCCGTCGCTCGCCTGCTCGCGATCTGCGGAACTGGAACCACGCCCCATAGCGGCCTTCGCGCGATCCTTAGCCGCGGTGGCACGGTCGGCAGCGGCACGCTTACGGTGGCTGGCCCCCCGCCGCGCGATCTGCCCGCGCGCATCATCTACCTCGGCAGTGTCGCGCGCCGCCAGCTCGCGGTCACGCTTGGCGCCGACATCATCGCGCTCGACAGCTGCTCGATCGCGTTCGTAAGCACTCGCGTCACGCCCAGCGGCCGCACCAGCACGCCGCGCGACGCCCCGGCGGCGTGCGTGCGTGTTGCTATCGCGTGCATCGCGCATGAGGTCATGCAGGCCACGGTCGCCACCCGCCATGAGGTCGCGATCGCTCGTCCGCTGGTCCACGTCTGAGGCGGCCTGGTCGTTGTCGGCCGTAGCTTGGTCGGTATCGGCCGCGGTCTGCTCGCCGTCACACCGCGTCTGCTCGTCATCCGCGAGAGTCTGCTCACGATCAGCGCGCCTCTGATCGCCCCGTAGCCCCCTCACTGTGGCCGCGTCGCTTTCTTGCCGCTCGACGCCTCCTGTAGGCGAGTCGGCGGGGCCGTTGCCTGACGTTTGTTCGGCCATAACGGCCTCCTTAGGGATTGAAGCGCAGAGACGAGCTGGTTTACGTAACCCTTTCCACTCGGCGCAGGCGGGCGCCAGCTTGAGGAAAGCGTGGCCCCCTCGTCGGAAGGCGCCGAGCTTGTTGCTGCTCTGGACGATTCTCGATAGCGCCGGCCGAGGATCGGAACGCGCCTGCTTTCTCCGGGCCGAAGCAGGCGTCTGCCGGGCACCGAACGAGACGCTCGCGGCTCGTGCGCAGCGGTCGCAAGCGCGCCGTCCTTTCGGACGCTCGCTCAGCTTGCAAAGCGCTAACGCCGCGCGGTGTGCATTGAAGTGGGCTCGGAGCCTTGCACGCACGCACAACAAGGGGAGAAGCCATATGGGTCGAGAACGTCGAGGTGGTGGCGCCGCGTATGAAGCCTTCAGGCGCGGCGACTTGGAGGGAGTCGCGAAGCAGTTCGCCGACAACGTCGAGTGGGAATCGCCCGACACGCTGCCGAACGGCGGCGTGACCCGTGGCCGCGACCGCGGTTAGTGTTCGCGCATGGAGCACAACTTCACCGGACCGCGCTACACCGTGGGGATCGAGGAGGAGTTGATGATCCTCGACGGTCAGTCGCTGGACCTCGTGAGCGCGATCGACTCGATCCTGGGCGAGCAGCCCCCGTCGGGGGCGATCCACCGCGAGCTGCTCGAGTCGGTGCTCGAGATCGCGACCTCTCCGTGCCCCGACATCGCCGCCGCGGGCGCCGACCTGTCCGCGCTGCGCTCGTTCGCGAGCGAGCGCGCCCGCTCGAAAGGGTTCGAGATCGGCGCGGCGGGCACCCATCCGTTCGCGCGGTGGGAGGACCAGCGCGTGGTCGGGGACGACCGCTACCGCGGGATCATCCACGAGTTGGGGTTCATCGCCAGGCAGGAGCTGGTGTTCGGGATGCATGTCCACGTGGGCATGGCCGACCCCGAGGAGACGATCCACGTGGCCAACGCGCTGCGCAGCCAGGTGCCGCTCCTGATCGCATTGTCGGCCAACTCGCCGCTTTGGCGCGGGGAGCCCACCGGGCTGAAGTCAAGCCGCCTGCCCATCTTCCGCGCGTTCCCGCGTGTGGGCCTGCCGCCCCACTTCTCCGGCTGGGCCGACTTCGAGCAGCGCGTCGAGGTGATGACCAGGACCGGAATGATCGCGGACTACACGTACTTCTGGTACGACGTGCGCCCGCACCCGCGGCTGGGCACGCTCGAGATCCGCGCGATGGACTCGCAGACGCGCGTCGAGCACACGCTCGCCATTGCCGCGTTGATCGTGTCCCTGGTGAAGATGCACACCGAGGAGTTCCAGGAAGGCGTGACCGAGCCGGAGGCGCCGTGGGAGATGCTCGACGAGAACCGCTGGCTCGCCGCACGTCACGGCATAGACGCCGAGCTCTACGACCGTTCTGCGGACGCTCGACGAGCCGTCAGGGAGCTCACCGCAGAGCTCCTCGAGCGCGTGGGCCCGCACGCCCGCGAGCTCGGCTGCGAGGGCGAGCTCGACGGCATCGAGGAGCTGCTCGGCAACGGCAACGGGGCCTCGCGCCAGCAGATGGTCTACGAAGCCAACCACGACCTGCGCGAGCTGGTCGCCGAGATAGTCGCGCGCACCGCCTGAGCGACGCCGGCCCGACCGGGGCTGCGGCCGAAGCCGGGCGCGGGCTGCGTGCGGACCGTGAGCGAAACGGCTCGCACCGGGGCTACGATGTGAGCGCACACGACTGCTTCCCTCGCCATGCGGTCGCCGCAACTGACGCAGTCGACAGTGTCGCTGCCGTCCCAAGCAGGAGCCTCAGCGGCGTCCGTCACGTGCTCGCATTCACGTAGAAGGAGCAGCGTAGAGTGCCGCGGCGTTGCGGGTCCTCTCCTTGACGCTGTCGAGCGAGCCTTATGTCCCGTCGTTGGGTTCGTCGTCCTCCGCGGCGGGCCTATGGCTCTCGATGTCTTCGGCGAGATGGGACACGCGTGTCGCCTCGTCTTGGACCACCTCCGCGAGGTCCGTCAGCGGTTTTCCCTCGACGCCATGCACGTCGTCGAGGTCTCCGGCGGCGCTCTCTAGCGCAGTGCCTGCCCAGTCCGTGCGCTTGGCTGCGCGCGTGATCAGCTCATCATCCTGTTTTGCGTCGGCGTCTTCTTGTGCGGCGCGACGGTCGATCTTGTTGCCGGACATCCTCTAGCTCTCCCCGATTTGACCCAATCAAGCTAGAACTTGTGTGCGCCGAGCATACTCGCCGCGGCGAACCGTTCGGCCATCCTCGGGTCTCGGGGGTTAGCGTACAGGCCTTCCGATCGAGTGGTGCGCGAACCGATCGGGCCTGGGTCGAGGGCGTGGTTGGCCTCCCGCGTCCGTGGCAGGACGTCCGACACGATCACCCCGGTGTGCGTGTCTCCGAGCGGCCCGGCGGCTTGCATGGAAGCCTGCTGCGAGCCTCAGCGCTCGTCAACGAGCCGACAGACGTGCGGCGCGATACGGGGCGACGAGCCCGAGGGGGCGCAGTGCGCGCTTCACTGGTTCTGGCCCCACGGGCTCCCGCGAGCCGTGCAAAG
>JADGPK010000051.1 GCA_017882445.1 Solirubrobacteraceae bacterium | reverse complement strand
CGAGCGCGCAGAGCAGCGTCCTTCACTCCACGCTCTCCCAGTTTCCGATCATCGGCGACCAGCTCCAGCGTAACGTCCACTCGCTCAAAGGCAGCGGGCTCACGCTCGCGATCGGCCTCGCCGGAGCGCTGTTCGCGGGCCTCGGCATCACCGGCGCGACGCAGAACGCGTTCAACCAGGTCTGGTACGTCCCGCACAAGGATCGCCCGAACTTCCTCACCTCGCGGCTGCGCGGTCTCGGCCTGCTCGTCGTGCTGGGCGCGCTCGCGATCATCTCCACCGTTGCGGCCGGCTTCGTCACCGGCGGCGGGGGTCACAGCGTGCCGGAGGTCCTCGGCGGCGTGCTCGTCGCCCTCGCGGTCAACCTGCTGCTCTTCTTCACCGCCTTTCGCTTCCTGACCGCCTCCGAGGTGGAGACCCACGATCTCCTCCCCGGCGTGCTCGTCAGCGCCGTCCTGTGGCAGATCCTCCAGCACGTGGGCGGCTACTACGTCGACCACGTCGTCCGCCACGCCAAGGAGACCTCCGGCCTGTTCTCCTTCGTGCTCGGCCTGCTCGCCTGGCTCTACCTCGGCGGCCAGGTCACGCTGCTCGCCGCCGAGATCAACGTCGTGCGCGCGCGCCGGCTGTGGCCGCGGAGCTTCCTCTCCGAGCCGCTGCTCGACGCCGACAAGCGGGCGATGACCTCCGCCGCGGAGGTGCAGGAGCGCATCCGCGAGCAGAACGTCGAGGTCGACTTCGACGGCTGAGTGCTCGGTTCGGGCGCCACTACCCGTCCAGCTCGATCCCCATCAGGGTCGCCACGCGCGTCAGGTCCCGGTCACGCGCCAACAGCGACGCGCCCGTGCGCAACGCGACCGCCGCGATCATGCAGTCGAGCATGCCCCGCAGCGTGATGCCACGCTCGCGACAGCGGCGGTAGATCCTCGCCGCCTCCTCGAAGTCGGCTACCGGATCGAACGCGAGCATCTCGCAGCTCAGCAGCAGCGCGCGCAACCGTTCGAACTGGAGCCCGTCGGGCGCACCCGCCAGAACCTCCATCAGCACCGGCTCCGTCACCGCCAGCGGCCCGCCATGCGTGATCAGGTCGGTCAGCCGGCGGTCAATCTGGCTGCCGCTCGCCCGGTCGAACTCGACCCACGCTGACGTGTCCGCGAGGATCACTCGCGCATGCTGCGCGGCGGCTGATCGACAGGCACTTCAGCGATCGCGTGCGCGCCGCGCATCGCCAGTGCCTCATCGCGCGTCATCCGCCGCCCCGCCAGATGCCGTAGCGCGAGATCCACCGCCGCCGTCTTGGTGCGCAGACCGTAACGGTCCATGATCACCTGCACGTGGTCTTCCTCGAGCTCGATGTTCGTCCTCACCTTCATACACCTATTATACACCTCGCGTGTACGTTAGGTGTGTGTCCTTGCTTGGGAAACGTCTCTCGCGCCCCACCCAACGCGCGCATGCGCGCGCCGATGCCTCCTCCGACCGCGCTGGCCCACACGGGACGCGTCGAGCAGTCGGCCGGTGGCTCGACCAGACCCCGCTGAGGCCGGTGACCAGAGGCGATCTGCGGTCACCATGCGGAGTTGCCTCCCAAATATCTGGCTCTGGAACGCCAGCTTGCCCCATGACGCGAATGTACTTGCGCCCACAACGATCCCGCGCTATACTAACTAAACTTTCGTAAGCTCATATGGAGCGATAAACCATGACCTCATCCTCTTCCCCCTCCGAGAACGCCACCATCCAGCCCGCGCAGCCCAACCGGCTCCTGCGGTTGATTCCCCTCGACGACACCGTCGTGTTCCCCAACATGGGCATCACGCTGACGGTCGACGTCGGCGATGACGAGCGCGTCGTGCTGGTCCCCCGCCACGAGAACGAGTTTCTCGAGGTTGGCACGATCGCCGAGGTCTCCGAGCGCATCCGCCTCCCCGGCGGCGGCCACGCCGTCGCAATCTCCGGCGAGCACCGCGCGCTGATCGGAGCCGCCCAGACCGGCTCCGGCGGAGAGCTGCGCGTCGAGGTCGACGAGCGCCCCGACGAGGTGCCCGTCGACGGACGCACCCGCGAACTGGAGCGCGAGTACCGCGCCACCGTCGAGGAGATCCTCGAGCTGCGCGGCGACGACGGACGCATCTCCGCCTTCCTGCGCGCGATCGCCGAGCCCGGCGCGCTCGCGGACTCCGCCGGCTACTCGCCGAACCTGTCCTACGAGCAGAAGGTCGAGCTGCTGCGCACGCTCGACGTCACCCACCGCCTAGAGCTGGCCGTCAAGCTGCAGCGCGAGAGCCTCGCCGAGCTGCAGATCCGCAAGCGTATCCGCGAGGACGTCCAGGAGGGCGCCGAGAAGCAGCAGCGCGAGTACTTCCTGCGCAAGCAGATGGACTCCATCCGCAAGGAGCTCGGCGACGACGACGCCTCGGTGGCGCAGGAGTATCGCGCCAAGATCGAGGAGGCCCTCATGCCCGAGGAGGTCAAGGTGCAGGCGCTCAAGGAGCTGGCCCGCCTGGAGCGGATGGGCGAGCAGACCGGTGAGTCGAGCATGATCCGCACCTACCTCGACTGGCTGATCGCCGTGCCGTGGGGCAAGCGCTCCGAGGAGCACCTCGACCCGGTCGCCGCGCGCGCGGTGCTCGACTCAGACCACGCGGGCCTACAGGACGTCAAGGACCGCATCACCGAGTACCTCGCCGTGCGCAAGCTGCGCCAGGATCGCAACATCGAGGCCGACCCCAAGTCCGGCGCCATCCTGACCCTGATCGGCCCTCCGGGCACCGGCAAGACCTCGATCGGCGAGTCGATCGCCCGCGCCACCGGACGCGAGTTCGTCCGCATGTCGCTCGGCGGCGTGCGAGACGAGGCCGAGATCCGCGGGCACCGCCGCACCTACATCGGCGCTCTGCCGGGACGACTGGTCAGGGCGCTCCGCGACGCCGGCACGATGAACCCGGTGATCCTGCTCGACGAGGTCGACAAGGTCGGCGCGGACTGGCGCGGGGACCCCTCGGCGGCGCTGCTGGAGGTGCTCGACCCCGCGCAGAACCACTCGTTTCGAGACCACTACCTGGACGTCGAGCTGGACCTGAGCCAGGTGATGTTCCTGGCCACCGCCAACGTCGCCGACACGATCCCCGGACCGCTGCTCGACCGCATGGAGGTGATCCGCTTCGACGGCTACACCTCCGAGGAGAAGCTCGCGATCGCCAAGGGCTACCTGTGGCCGCGCCAGCGCGACCGCAACGGCCTGCTCGAGGGCGAGGTCGAGGTCTCAGACGACGTGCTGCGCATGGTCATCGCCGAGTACACCCGTGAGGCCGGCGTGCGCAACCTGGAGCGCAACCTCGGCACCGTGCTGCGCAAGACGGCCACCAAGATCGCCTCGAGCCAAGCCGGCCGCGGCAAGGCCAAGGCCTCCAAAGCCTCCAAAGCCTCCAAAGCCAAGGCCAAGACGGCGATCGAGATCCCTGTGAAGATCGATCTGGACGTCGTGCGCGACGCGCTCGGTCGCCAGAAGTTCTTCCAGGAGTCCGCCGCGCGGACCGCCACGCCGGGCGTGGCGACCGGCCTGGCCGTCACCGGCTCCGGCGGAGACGTGCTGTTCGTCGAGGCCACCGCCATGAAGGGCGGCAGCTCCGGCGGCCACCAGCTGGTGCTGACCGGCCAGCTCGGCGACGTGATGAAGGAGTCGGCGCAGATCGCACTCTCCTACGTCCGCGGGCACGCCGAGGAGCTCGGCATCGACGACGACGCATTCGAGAACCGCGAGTTCCACGTGCACGTGCCCGCCGGCGCGATCCCCAAGGACGGGCCGAGCGCCGGCGTGACCATGGTCACGGCGCTCGCGTCACTGCTGTCGGGACGCCCGGTCAAGCACACGGTTGGCATGACCGGCGAGGTCACGCTGCAGGGCCGCGTGCTGCCCATCGGCGGGCTCAAGCAGAAGGTGCTTGCCGCCCACGCCGCCGGCCTGACCGACGTGATCCTGCCCGAGCGCAACCGCGGCGACCTCGACGACATCCCCGATGAGGTCCGTGAGCAGATGACCTTCCATCCGGTCATGACCGTCCAAGAGGTCCTCGACCGCGCTCTGGAGCCGGCTCGCGATGTCGCGCACGCCTCGTAGATGTGAACCCGTTCCCGTGGAGGTCCGCGGTCTCGCGGATCTCCTCGAGCGGCGCTGGCAGCTGTCGATCATCTACGCCCTGCTCACGGGCGCGTTGCGCTTCAACGAATTCGCCGAGGCCGTCGCCGGCATCTCTCCGCGGATGCTCTCAGAGCGCCTGCGCGATCTCGAGGCCGCCGGGCTAGTGCAGCGCACCGTGATCCCCTCCAGTCCGCCGACCGTCGAGTACCGGCTGACCGCCCGCGGACGCAAGCTCGGCCCGCTGATCGAGGCCATGCGCGAGTACTCGCGCGAGCCGGTCTAGTGTCCTGAGTCAGACGCCCCTCCAGGGCTGCTCGTCTCGGAGCTGCTCGTCCCGGAGCTGCTGAGACCCACCAGCTGACCGGCCGCGCACTCGACCGCGTGCACGTCCATCCGCTGGTTGCGGATGCCCGCCGCACCCACGATCCCGCCCAGTGCGACCAGGCCGGCGGCGATCGCCACGCCGAGGTGGAAGCTGTGCACCGACGCCTGTTCGGCGGCTCTGCCGAGGGCGCGCGCCTGCGGCGCCGGCAGCCCTCCTACGTCAGGGCGTCCGAGCGGCAGGCGCTTGGCCGCCTGGACCGCCGCCCGCCCCGCCGCCCCCAGCGCTGTGCCCGACAGCCGGCCGTCCAGAGCCGAGCCGAACGACGCGGAGACTGCGGAGCCCACGGCCACTGTGCCGAGCAGCCCGGCCACGCGCGCGACCGCGTTGTTGACCCCCGAGGCGATCCCCGCCTGGCGCTCGGCCCCGGCGAGCACCGCCGCGGTCAGCGGCGCGACGGTCATCGACAGCCCGAGCGCGAACAACAGCAACCCCGGCAGCACATCGGAGAGGTAGTCGACGCGGGCGCCGATGCTTTGGAACGCCAGCAGCCCACCCGCCGCCACCAGAGGCCCCACGCCCATGAAGAAGCGCGGGCCGAAGCGGTCCGCGAGCGCGCCGAAGCGCCGTGACAGCACGAACATGACCAGCGTCACCGGCAGCGTCGCCAGACCGCTCTGAAGCGGCGAGTATCCGCCGATCTGCTGCAGGAACAGGACAAGGAAGAAGAACAGGATCGCCAGCCCCGCATACATCGAGAAGGTCTCCACGTTGCCGGCCGAGAAGTTGCGCCGGGCGAACAGGCCCAGCGGGAGCATCGGCTCGCTCGCGCGCCGCTCATGCAGCGTGAACGCCAGCAACAGCGCCGCCCCGGCGATCAGCGGCCCGAGCACGGCCACGCTCGACCAGCCCAGACGCGGCTGCTCGATCAGCGCGAACACCGGGCCAGCGAGACCGGCGACGCACAGCGCTGCACCCGGGATGTCGATGCGCCGCCCGTCCCTGTCGCGCGCGGCGCCCGGCGGAATCGCGGACAGGATCAGCGCCACGCAGGCGACCACCAGCGGCACGTTGATCAGGAAGAGCCAGCGCCACGAGGCGATCGCCAGCAGCTCTCCGCCCGCCAGCGGCCCGAGCACCGCTGCGATCGCGCCCCAGGCCGTCCAACTGCCGATCGCGGCCCCGCGCTCGGACTCGGGAAAGGTGTTGACGATCACGGCCAGCGCGCTGGGCACCAGCAGCGCGCCCGCGACGCCCTGCAGCGCACGCGCGGCCACCAGGAGTCCGATGGAGGGCGCCAGCGCGCATGCCAGCGAGGCCCCGCCGAAGCCCGCGACGCCCAGCGCGAAGATCCGCCGCTCGCCGAACAGATCGCCGAGCGAGCCCCCGATCAGGATGAGCGACCCGAGCGTGAGCAGGTAGCCGTTGACGACCCACTGCTGCGCGGCCAGGCCGCCGCCGAGCGCACGCTGGATCGTCGGCAGCGCCACGTTCACCACAGTGCCGTCGAGCAGCACGATTCCCGAGCCCATGATGCACGCGATCAGCGTCAACCGCTTGACGGACGCCTGCGAGCGAGCCGACATCTCCAAGCCGATCAGCCCGATCGTCTCAGCGCCGTCATCGCCACACCGTAGCGCCGCCGGATCACGGCCACCGGCTAGCGAACAGGGATCTCGGGCGCGTCGCCGGACACCGCCGGCGGGCCGCCGCAGACATCGTTGCGACCCGTGCGCTTGGCTTCATAGAGCGCCGTGTCGGCCTCCGCTCAGACCGTCTTGTAGTCGAAGCTGCCCTCGCAGTCCGAGGCGCTCACGCCGAAGCTCATCGTGACCCGCAGGCCACCGCCGACCGTGTCCGCGGCCACGCCCTTGCGCAGCCTCTCGGCCATCTCCGCGGTCTGCTCCAGGTCGGCGCCCGGCAGCAGCACGAGGAACTCCTCGCCACGAGCCGGTCCACGTCAATTGCAACCAGTCGGCAGCCTGTTCGACGAATCAACGGCTTTGGCCGCCCGCCCCCGCAGCAGCGGGCCATGCGGGCGGGCGGCGGTCCGGATCAGCCGAGGACGAGCTCGGCGGCGGCCCGCAGCGTGGCGGTGTCACCCGAGATCAGCAGCGTCGTGACGATCGACTCGCGCCAGCGGGCGAGGTCCTCGCGGATCTTCTCGCGGGGACCGATCAGGGCCAGGTCCTCGATCAGCTTGCGCGGCACCTTCGCCGCGGCCTCGTCCTTGTGTCCGGCGAGATAGAGCTCGGCGATCTCCTCGACCTCGGCGCCATAGCCCATGTGGATGGCCACGTTGGCGTGGAAGTTCGTTCCCTTGGCTCCCATGCCGCCGAAGTACAGCGCGTAGAAGGGCCGGAGCGCGTCGGCCGCCGCGTCGATGTCCTCTGAGACGATCAACGGGACCGTGGCGGCGACCTCGAACTCCTCGGCCGTGCGCCGCGCCCCTCCTCTGGCGAAGCCCTCCTGCAGCGAGCCGGTGTAGAGCTCCTGGTGCTCGGGCGAGAAGAACAGCGCCAGCCAGCCGTCGCACAGCTCGGCGCACAGCGCGATGTTCTTCGGGCCCTCCGCGCCGAGATAGATCGGGATGTCCTCGCGCAGCGGGTGGATCGAGGACTTCAGCGGCTTGCCCAGGCCGGTCGCGTCCGGGAGCGGCAGCTCATAGTGGGGACCGGCGGCCCGCAACGGACCCTTCCGTGCCCACACGTCGCGCAGAATCGCGATGTACTCGCGGGTGCGCGCGAGCGGCTTGGCGAACTCCATCCCGTACCAGCCCTCCACGACCTGCGGACCGGAGACGCCCAGACCGAGGATGAACCGCCCGCCTGAGAGGTGATCCAGCGTCATCGCCGCCATCGCCGTCGCCGTCGGCTGGCGAGCCGACATCTGCACGATCGCGGTGCCGAGCTTCACCCGCTCGGTCGAGGAGCCCCACCACGCCAGCGGCGTCAGGCAGTCCGAGCCGTAGGCCTCGGCCGTCCAGATGGAGTCGAAGCCGAGGCGCTCGGCCTCCATCACCGCCTCCGCCGCTCCCGGCGGAGGACCCCCGGCCCAGTAGCCGGTGTTCAGTCCCAGCTTCAGCTCACGAGCCACGAGCGCGAGCCTATCTCCTCGGTCCCGACCGCGCAGCGGATCATGGCCGCGACCGCTCAGAGCGGCGTGGACTGGAGCGCACCGCGTTCACGAGCGCGAGCGTGAACCCGTCATATCCCTTGCTGCCCACCGTCTGGATCGTCGTGGCGGTGACGCGTTCCTCGGATGCGAGCAACGCGTGAAAGCGGCGCATCCCCTGCACCCCCTCATCCTCGCTCGAGGCGTCGACGAGCGCGCCGTCTCGGACCACGTTGTCGACGACGATCACGCTGCCCGCGCGACACAGCTCGAGCGCCCCCTGGAAGTACTCGGGGGTGCTCTTCTTGTCGGCGTCGATGAAGACGAGGTCGAATGGGTCTCCGGCCGCCGCGGCCAGCTCGTCGAGCGCCTCCATCGCAGGCCCCACGCGCAGCTCGACGCGGTCGGAGACGCCGGCGCGCTCGACGTTCCCCGCGGCGAGCTGCGAGTAGCGTGGCTCGAGCTCGAGCGTGACCAGCAGGCCGTCGGCGGGCAGCGCCCGCGCGAGCCAGATCGTGCTGTATCCGCCGAGCGTGCCCAGCTCCAGGATGCGCCGCGCTCCGTGAATGCGCGCCAGCAGATGCAGCATCTTGCCCTGGGCCGGCGACACCGCGATCGGCGGCAGCCCCGCCTCGCTGCTTGCCCGCAGAGCCCGATCGAGGGCGGGGTCGGGCGCGATGAGCGTCTCGGCGATGTAGCGGTCGACCGCGGTCCACAGCTCCCGGCTCATCGATCCGCCCCGGCGCGCTCCTCGCGGCTCATCAGCGCGAGCGGGAGCGCAAGGCCCGCCGAGCGCCGCACCGTCACGATCCGCCGTCCCGGCTGGACGGCGTCACGGATCTCACCCACGTGCGGAGCGAGGGCCTCGACGGCACGGTCGAGATCCTCGACCAGAAGCGCGAGGCCCCAGAACCGCGCCGGGCGATCCGGGCCGCCCGCGCGGGCGACGACCTCGTCTGGCTCCTGGACCAGCTCGAGTATCTCCCGGCCGAGCCGGAAGAACGCCTGACGCGGCGCTCCCGCGGGGGTGGGCGCATCGCGCACGCGGCGCAGGTCGAGCCCGGCGGCCTCGAGCGCTCCGACGCTGCGCGGGAAGGCGGGGGACATCGCGACGATGTGATCGATCGAGAGCACGCCGTTCGGCTGCACGGAGCTCGACTCGCGCTGTGGGCGCTCAGAGACGCTCGTCGGCAGCCCATCCAGATCGGTGCTCTCCAGATCGCGCAACGACCAGCCCACGATGCCGCTGCCGGCCTTCGTGCCGAGAAGGGACACACGCACACCTCCGAGCTGGCAGCCGTGGTCGAGGACCTCGAAGCCGAGCGCCGCCCAGCGCTCTGGATCGTCCGCGACCTCGAGCTCGTCAATCGTCGGGGCGCTCATGAACCCTGAACCGTACAACCTCGCCTCGGGGCCCGCGAGCCGTTCGGAGCGGCCCGTTGGGCTAAGCTCGGCGCCTCGTCCAACCTCGACCCATGGATGGTCAGACATGACCCGGATGGCCCTCGGTGTCACTGGAGCACGTTGACGTTCTGATCGTCGGCGCCGGCCTGTCCGGCATCGGCGCCGCCCACCACCTGCAGAGCAGCTGTCCCGGCAAGACCTACGCGATCCTCGAGGCTCGCGAGCACATCGGTGGAACCTGGGACCTGTTCCGCTACCCGGGCATCCGTTCGGACTCCGACATGTACACGCTGGGCTACTCCTTCCGGCCCTGGCGGGAGGCCAAGGCGATCGCGGACGGCCCATCGATCCTCAGCTACATCCGCCAGACGGCCAGCGACCACGGCATCGATCAGAGCATCCGCTTTCAGCATCGCGTGATCCGCGCCGAGTTCTCGACAGCCGATTCGCGCTGGACGGTGGAGGCGGAGCGCGGCGAGCAGCGCGAGACCGTCCGGCTGAGGTGTGGGTTCCTGTTGATCTGCAGCGGCTACTACCGCTACGACGAGGGCTACACGCCCGATTTCCGCGGCGCCGAGCGCTTCACGGGGCGCATAGTCCACCCTCAGCGGTGGAGCGAGGACATCGACTACGCCGACAAGCGCGTGGTGGTGATCGGCAGCGGCGCGACCGCGGTGACGCTCGTCCCCGCGATGGCTCGCAGCGCGGCGCACGTCACGATGTTGCAGCGCTCGCCGAGCTACATCCTCTCCCTGCCCTCCGAGGATCCCATCGCCAACGTTCTGCGCCGCGTGCTCCCGGCCAAGGCGGCCTATTCGATCGTGCGCTGGAAGAACGTCCTGCTGACCATGCTGAGCTTCCAGCTCAGTCGCCGCCGGCCGCAGCTGGCCAAGGCGCTGATCCGCAGGGGCGTCAAGAGGCGGCTCCCGAGCGGCTATGACGTCGATACCCATTTCAAACCCCGCTACAGCCCGTGGGACCAGCGCCTGTGCCTGGTGCCCGACGGCGACCTGTTCAAGGCCATCAGCGCCGGCCACGCGTCTGTGGTCACCGATCAAGTGGACACGTTCACCGAGAAGGGCCTCCAGCTGACCTCCGGCGCCGAGCTCGAGGCCGATCTGATCGTGACCGCGACCGGACTGAACCTGCTCGCGCTCGGCGGCATCCAGCTCTCGCTCGACGGCCGGGACATCGACGTCTCACAGACCATGAGCTACAAGGGCATGATGCTCAGCGGCGTGCCGAACATGGCGTTCGCGCTCGGGTACACGAACGCCTCCTGGACGCTCAAGTGCGATCTGACCTGCGCATTCCTCTGCAGACTGCTCAAGCACATGGACGACCACGGCTACCGGCGGTGCACGCCACAGAACCGCGACCAGACGATCGCCGAGCAGCCGATGTTCGACTTCTCATCCAGTTACGTGCTGCGCTCGATCGACCGATTCCCCAAACAGGGGTCCAGACCGCCATGGCGGCTGCATCAGAACTATGCGCTGGACATCCTCAGCCTCAGGACCGCGGCGATCGAGGACGGCGCGCTCGAGTTCTCCAAGGGCCCCTCGTCGGTGCTCGCGGCCGAGCAGGTCGCGGCGTAGGGCACGCCCGGCGATCGTGGAGCGCGGGCGGCCATGCGCCTACCGTCCGAGCGATCGCTCGCCCAGCCCGAAGGGACTTCCCTCTGAGTCCTTGCAGATCGCCCACCTCTCCCCCGGGTGAACAACGCTCCCACCCAGCGCCTCGACACGCTCGAGCGCGCCGGCCACGTCACTCACCTCGAAATAGGGCAACGAGAAGGAATCTCCCGGGCCACGCCCGCGGACATGCACGCCCACCGCGGGTGCTCCCGCATGCGTTTGCCAGCCCTCTCCCTCCGCATCGCCGCGCTGCTCGAGCGAGACATCGAGGAGCTCCGCCCAGAAGCGCCGCGCGCGCTCGGCGTCATCGGCGGGGAACTCGATGAGCGACAGATTGGGTCGTGGCACCACCGCCACCATAACGACGTCCCGGCCGCTCCTCGCCGGCGTCGTTGAAACCTAGTCGAGCTGGAACTCGCCGCCGCGGTAGATCACGCGCTCGCCGCCGCCCCGCAGCTGAGCGGTGACGAGGCGATCGGTGGTCGAGACGATGTCGGTGTGCACGCTCGAGCTGTTGAAGCCGAGCTGCTCCCATTGCTCGTCGGTGACGTCGCTGGGGTCGCCGGCGTAGGCGTCCTGATAGGAGCGGCCCACCGCGATGTGGGTGTTGCCGAACGAGCCGCCGACGTTCTCGTCATAGAGCGTGTGGGCCATGAAGCGCGTGATGCGCGAGAAGCGCCGGTCGGTCAGCGAGAACTCCCCCACCCTGTCGGCCCCCTCGGTGGCGATCATCTCGGTGAGGACGCGCTCGTTCTCCTCGGCGGTCGCCTCGGTCACGCGCCCGTCGACGAACACGAGCCGGATGCCCTTGACGAGGTTCCCGTAGCGGTAGAGCGGTTGGTTGCAGTAGATCCAACCCTGCGTGCCGCGCCAGTCCGGACTCGTGAAGATCTCGAAGCTCGGGATGTTGCGGCCCCGCCCGCCGAGCCATTGGCGCCGCTCGCCGATGGTCACCCACAGGTCGACGTCCTCGCCCTCGATGTGCAGCCGCTCGATGTCCAGCGCGTCGAGCCGCCGGCGGGTCTCGTCCAGACGCTCGCCCACCTCGCGCCAGCGTGCGAGCGGGTCCTCGGAGTCCAGAAAGCACGCATGCACGATCTGCTCCCAGTACTCCTCGACGCTCATGCCGGCCTCCGCCGCCATCGCGGGCGTCCCGTAGAGACCGAGCGTCCAGGTGAAGCGCCCCGCGTTCTCCTTCTCCCCCCGCCAGTCCAGCAACGGCCGCATAGCCTCTCCCCGCCGCATGATCCTCGCCGGATCAACCGAATCCAGGGCGTGCGGATCGCTGTCGGCGATGACCGACACCTGATGGTCCATCTCATCGACGAGCCCGCGCATGTAGCGGGCGGGAAAGTGGTCCAGCTGCGCTGCGCTGGCCGACTCGTAGAAGTCGCGCGATAGGTTGACGTTGTGATCGTCGTCGGGCTGGTAGGCGCCGATCACGTGGCCGCCGGCCCGCCAGACGGCCTTCTGCAGCTCGGCGTAGAGCGGCTTGCCGCTCTCCGGGGCGGCCACGCGGACGACCTCGCCCGGCTGAACCCCCCGGCCCCCGCCAAGGGCGAAGTCGACGAGAATCGATGCGTAGCGCTCGAGAGTCTCACGCGGAGGGATATAGGTCATAGCGGGACCTTAGTGTGCTCCGCGCTGCCTGCTCTGAGAACGAAAGGCGAGGAGCGCTTCGCCCCATCGCCCATATCAGCCGGTCTGAACCTCGCGCAGCGTCCAGGTCAACGACAGCAGGACCGCGAGCGCCACCCACGTGAGCGAGCCGATCGAGGAGTGCAGCACCTCCACGGCGGTGTTCTCCCCCAGGCCAAGGACGGCGATGCCGACGCCCGCCTGAGCGAGATACAGGCCGCCCACCGCCACCGCCGCCCACACGATCGCCGGAGCGTCCGCCCGATCGCGGCGGCTGCGCAACAGCACCCACAGGGCGAGCAGAAGCATCCCGCCCGCCCAAACACGGTGGGTGAGATTGAGGACGATCTGGTGGTCAAGAGACGGGAACACCGACCCGTTGCACAGCGGGAACCCACGACCGCATGCGGTGTGGGAGTCGGTGTTGGCCACGGTCGAGCCTGCCAGCAGGAGACCAAAGCTGAGCGTGACGAACCAACCGATGAGGCGCGAGAACGAGTCGCGCGCCACCGGCTCGGCGCCCGTGAAGGCGAGCCGGGTGGCGACGAGCGTGATAGCGGCCACCAGGAGCGCCGCCGCGCCGTAGTGGACGACGACGGTCCAGGCGACGTTGCGCAGCAACACCGTCACCCCGCCCAGGACGACCTGGAGCACGAGCAGCGCGAGCACCCAGACCATCGGACGAGTCACACGGCGCTCGTCGCGGTAGCCGCGGAACAGCATCACCGCCAAGCCGACCACGCCGATGATCAGCACCGTTGCGAGCCAGCGATGGAACTCCTCGATCATTGCGTGGTGGCCACTCGCGAGGAGTCGGCCGTGGCATTCAGGCCAATCGGGGCAGCCAAGCCCGGATTCCGAGGCACGCACGAACGCGCCGACGGTCATCAGGGCCCACCCGAGCAGCGCCATCGCTGCCGCCCACGCCGCGAGCCAGCCTCGACTCAACGCGACACGGCCTCACGCTCGACGCTGTCAGACGCGCCCCGCAGCGAGGCGAGGACGCGGTCCGCCGTAGCCTGGCCATCGCCGATGCACGAGGCCACGCCGACGCCTCGGTAGGCGGCCCCGCACAGGCTCACCTCGGGAAGCCGGCTCAGCGCGGCGTCGATGCGCTCGATGCGCTCCAGATGACCCACGGCGTACTGCGGCAGCGCCCGCTCGAACCGGAACACCCGCTGCAAGAGCGGCTCCGTACGGAGGTTCATCGCCTGCGCGAGGTCCGCGCGCACAGCTCGCAGGAGCTGCTCGTCGTCGAGGTCGACTGCGTCGCGGTTGCCGGCGTGGCCCGCGGAGCACTTCAGCACCACCGTGTCGCCGGCCAGGTGCGCCCACTTCGCCGAGGACCAGGTGCAGGCGGTGATCGTGCGTCCGCGGCCACGCGCGACGAGGAACCCGCTCCCGACCAGCCCGCGCTCGAACGCCTCAGCTGGATAGGAGAGTGCGATCGTAGCCACAGAGGCGTAGGCGATCCCCTCGAGCTCCGCGGCCGCCTGCGGGCAGGCGGCCGCGAGGATCGCCGCTGCGGCAAACGCCGGCACGGCCAGGATCACGTGGTCGGCGCTGAGGATCTCGCCGCCGGCGAGCGTCAGGCGCGCGCCGCCGCCGGGCACGGGCTCGAGGCTCTCAAGCGCCGAGGCCATCCGCCACTCCACGGCGGCCAGACGCTCGCGCAGGGTCCGCACCAGCTCCTGGAGACCGTCGCTGAGCGTCAGGAAGGTTGGGCCCATTGGAGCCGGGAGCGACCCTCCGGAGATCGCGCGCAGCCCGCGCACGAGGCTGCGCCGCGCCCGCAGGGCGGCCACGAGCTGAGGTGCGACAGCGCGCACGCTGAGCTCGTCGCAGCTACCCGCGTGGATGCCTCCCAGCAGCGGGTCGATCAGCCGCTCGAGCACCTGATCGCCAAGGCGACGACGTACGAGTGACCCGATCGAGACGTCGCGTGTGGGCGGCCGACCCGGCACGATCAGGTCGAGGCCGGCGCGTGCGAGACCGATCGGCGAGAGGATGCCCGAGCCGATCAGGGCCTGCGAGCCGTCGGGTACGCCGGCCATCAGCCGCGATGGCAGCGGATGCAGGCGATCGGTCCACACGTAGGGCTGCTCGCTGGCGGGCGCCACCAGATCGTGCTCGAGCCCCAGCTGGTGGCAGAGCTCGAGCGCGGCGGGGACGCGCGCCAAGAGCGCCTCCGCGCCAATGTCGAGCGGGCGTTCGGCGAAGTGCTCGGTGCGGATGTTGCCACCGAGGCGCCGGTCGGCCTCCAGCAGCGTGATCCGCGGGGAGGTGGAGCTGGGAGCATCGGCCGCGCGGTGGGCACCGGCAAGGCGGTGGGCAGCGGCGAGACCGGCGATCCCGCCCCCGACGATCACGACGTGCGGGCCCTCGCTCATTGGGGTGATGACCTCGGTGAGCTTCTGGTCATGCAGCGGCGGCGTCCCGGGCCATCTCGTCGAGGACTACGCGCGCTAGGGCGCGCAACAGGCGAGGGTCGGCGTTGGGCGAGGCGGTGCGGGCGAACGTGATCCCCAGCTCACGCGCGCGGGAGCTGGCCTCGATGTCCAGGTCGTAGAGAACCTCCAGGTGATCGGCGACGAAGCCCGCCGGACACACCACCACGGCGGAGGCGCCCGCGGCGGCCAACTCGCCCAGCGCCTCGAGGACATCTGGGCCGATCCAGGGCTCGGGCGTGCGTCCCGCGCTCTGCCAGGCCACCGACCAGCGCTCCAGCCCGGTGCGCGCCGCCACCGCCTCGGCGGTTTCGCGCAGTTGCGTGGGGTACGGATCGTCTTCCTCGAGAATCCGTCTCGGGAGGCTGTGGGCCGTGAAAAGGACGTGCACCCGCGCGGCGGCCTGCGCGGGCAGGGCTCGCAGCGCATCTTCGAGCGCCGCCGAGAGGAAGTCCAGATAACCGGGCGCCAGGTGCCAGGAGCGCACGACCGAGACCGTGGGCTGCCCGGGCGCGAGCGCCGCCGCGGCGCGCGCCCGCTCGGTGTACTCGCCGACGCTCAGGTGCGAGTAGTGCGGCGCGAGCACCAGCCCGACGATCCGGCGTGCGCCGGCGGCGGCCAGATCGGCGACGGTGTCCTCGATGAAGGGCGCCGCGTGCTTCATCCCGAGCGCCACCGGGACGTCCGGGTGGCCCGCGTCGGCGAGGGCGTTCTTCAGGCCCGCCAGCTGCGCGCGTGTGAGCTCCAAGAGCGGTGAGCGCCCGCCGATCGCCTCGTAGCGCAGACGCAGCGCGGCGATTAGCTCGGGCGTGGGTGGCCGCCCACCACGGATGTGCGTGTAGTAGGCCTCGAGCTCCTCGGGCTGTGCTGCGGTCCCGTAGGCCATGGCCAGTACGGCGGTTGCGGTCATGGTGTGAGTCCTTGACGGTGTCCGTGGTGGGCGTGTACGAGTTCCACGATGTGTGTCAGCAGGCCGGGGTCGGCTTCAGGTGGCACGCCGTGGCCGAGGTTGAAGACGTAGCCACGGTCGGGGGCGCGGGTGAGTACCTCGGCGACCTCGGCGTCCAGCACCTGGTGGGTGGCCAGGAGAGCGACTGGGTCGAGGTTGCCCTGCAGAGCTACCTCGGCGGGGAGACGCATGCGGCCCTCGTCAAGCGGCACACGCCAGTCGAGCCCGACAGCGTCCGCGCCGATCGACCCGATCGGCTCGAGTAGATGACTGGTCCCCAGGCCGAAGTAGATGCGCGGCACCCCCAGCGCGGCGAGCCCGTCGAACAGGCGCCGCACCACCGGCAGCACGTGCATCGTGTACTGGCGCGCCGACAGCGACCCGATCCAGCTGTCGAACACCTGCACCGCCTGCGCACCCGCCTGCACCTGCGCCGTGAGAGACGCCACCGCGATATCCGCGAGACGCTCAAGCAGCGCACGCCAGGTAGCGGGGTCGGAGAGCATCAGCGCCTTCGCGCGAGCCTGCGTCTTAGAAGGGCCCCCCTCGACGAGATAGCTCGCGAGCGTGAACGGGCCACCAGCGAACCCGATCAGCGGCACGCTCAACTCCGAGCACACCAAACGCACGGTCTCCCCCAGCCACGGCGCGTCCACGGCCGGCTCGAACGCCCGCAGCTGACGCAGGTCACGCACGGAACGCACCGGCGTCGCGACCACCGGCCCCACCCCCGGGCGAATCTCGACATCCACCCCGATCGCCTCAAGCGGCGTCACGATATCCGAGAACAAGATCGCCGCATCGACACCATGACGACGCACAGGCTGCAACGTCACCTCCGCAGCAAGCTCCGGCGAATGCGTGATCTCCACCAACGTCGCACGCTCCCGCACAGCGCGATACTCCGGCAGCGAACGCCCCGCCTGACGCATAAACCACACAGGCACACACTCCACCCGCTCCCCACGCAAAGCACGCAACAACAACGCCCGCCGCACGGCAGGGTC
>JADGPK010000125.1 GCA_017882445.1 Solirubrobacteraceae bacterium | reverse complement strand
GACCGAGTATTCATCTCGGAGAAGATGAACAATCGCACCAGAGCATCCTGGCTCGTCTACGCACTGGGGGCTCTCTGCGCCGGTGCGATCGCGGCCGCCATCCTCGCCGTCGGGCCGGCCTCGCAGTCCTCGGCGACCCAGTCGCGCATCATCAAAGCCCAGCTGGGCGTCGTTCAGTCGACGGTCTCGGGCAGCGGGACGATCGAATCGGCCGACCAGCTGGGAGTGGACTTCGCCGCCGGCGGATCGCTGAAGGCCGTGTACGTTGCCGAAGGGGCGCAGGTGACCAGCGGCCAGCCACTGGCCGAAATCGACCCCACGAGCGCCGAATCGAGCGTGAAGTCCGACGAACTCAGCCTGATCGACGCCGAAGTCAAATACGAAGCCGCGCTCAAAGGCCTCACACCCGCCGAACTGCACTCCAGCGAACTCGCCGCCGCGCAGGCGCGGACGTCGGTCACCGCCGCCGAGCGCTCTCAGCGCGCCGCCGAACAGACCAAGCGCTCCGACGAAACGGCGTCCCGCAACGCCGTCGCTCAGGCACAGCTCGCGCTGCAACGCGCCGAACAGTCGGCAAGCCTCGACGCAACCACCACGCAGGACGCGGTCAACACGGCGACCGCCCAGCACACATCAGATCAGCGGGCGATCACCGAAGCGCAATCCGCTCTGCAGGAAGCGAAGGCCGCTCGCGAAACCGAACGTGGCCGCTCGCCGGTCAACGAACAGAAGCTCAGCTCCGCGGAAACGCGTGTGACCTCCGCCGAAGCCACGCTCCGTTCCGCCGAATCCAAGGTGGCGCAGGACGAAACCTCGATCCTGAACGCGCAGAACACCCAGGCATCCGGCGCTGTGAAGGACCAGCAGTCGCTGGACGGCGCGCGCAACGCGCTGACCAATGGCAGGCAGACCCAGTCCGCCACCAAGCTGCGTGACGAACAGGCCGTCGCGCAGGCTCGCGGCAACGTCACGAGCGCCCAGGCTGCGCTGCAGTCCACGCTCGCCGGCAACGCCGTCAAGGCCACGCCGCCCACGCGCGCGACGATCGTCCCAGCGGAAACGAGCGTGCAGAGCGCCAAGCTGACCCTCGAAGCCGCGCGCCGCAGCCTCTCCGAGACGAGGCTCTACGCGCCCACCTCGGGCGTCGTGGCGAGCATCAACAGCAAGGTCGGACAGGCAGTCTCCGGGAGCGGTGCCTCCAGCGCCACAGGTGGCGGCGGCGCGTCCAGCTCGGGCGAAGGCAGCTCGGGGACGGGCTCCGGTGGCACCGGCGGCTCGGGCGCAAGCACCACCGGCTCGGGCGGGAGCACCACCGGCTCGGGTGCAAGCAAAGCGAGCAGCGGCGCATCAAGCGCAGCCGGCGGCGCCAGCGCATCGAGCACGGCGGGCGGGAGCAAAGCGAGCACCGCCAGCTCGGGCGCGAGCGGCACCGGCGCCAGCAGCAGCAGCTCGAAACCGTTCATCGAACTCACCGAACTGCACGGCTTCAAGGTCGTCGTGCCGCTGAGCGAGTCCGAAGTGGTACACGTGCACGTCGGGCAGATCGCCACGGTGACGGTGGAAGCCCTCGAAGGCAAGAAGTTCGCGGCCAAGGTCGTCGGCGTGGCGGTGCTGGCGACGAGCAACAGCGGCGTCGTCAGCTACAACGTGACCTTCGAGCTCGAACAGTCTGAAAGCACGATCAAGCCGGGCATGAGCGCGACGGCCGAAGTGGTCGTCGATGAGGCCGAAGGCGTCAATGTCCCCACCAGCGCGCTCTCTGGCGGCTCGGTGACGGTGGTGCAGGGCGGCAAGCAGGTCCGCCGGCGCGTGGTGACCGGCCTGGCGGGCAACAGCTCGACGATCATCCTCTCGGGGCTGAAGGCGGGCGAAGAAGTCGCCCTGCCGGTCACGAGCTCCGCGAGCGCCACAAGCCTGCTCTCAAAAATCGGCGGCGGGAAAGGCGGCCTCGGCGGCGGGCTCAGCGGCGGATTCGGCGGCGGCGGAGGCGGTTTTGCGGGGCTGAGAGGCGGAGGGTGATGACGGGAGGGTCTCGAGGGGTGCACGACGACGACCGCGAGGCCGGCGCGAGGACACCCCGTCAGCGGCCGCTGATCAGCCGGTCGCGCGCGGCACAGCGCGCGGGCGCCGGAGATCCGCACCGAGGGCGCCCGGCGGCGGTGATCGACGTGCGCGGCGCAAGCAAGACCTACGAGCTCGGGCAGATCCGCGTGCGCGCGCTGCACGACATCTCCCTGCGGATCGAGCGCGGCGACCTCGTCGCGATCATGGGCAGCTCCGGCAGCGGCAAGAGCACCCTGATGAACATCCTCGGCTGCCTCGACGTGGCCACGAGCGGGCGCTACCTGATCGACGGCACGGACGTCAGCCACATGGACGAGGACGAGCTCTCCGACCTGCGCAACCGCAAGATCGGCTTCGTCTTTCAGAGCTTCAACCTGGTGCCGCGCACGAGCGCGATCGCAAACGTGGAGCTCCCGCTCGCCTATGCCGGCGTCGGCCGCGCCGACCGCCGCCGGCGCGCGAAGGCCGCGCTGGCCGCCGTCGGCATGGCCAGCCGCGAGCAGCACCAGCCGTCGGAGCTCTCCGGCGGCCAGCAGCAGCGCGTGGCGGTGGCCAGGGCGCTCGTGACGAACCCGTCGCTGATCCTCGCCGACGAGCCGACCGGCAACCTCGACTCGCGCTCCACCGAAGAGGTGCTGCGGATCTTCGCGAGGCTGAACGGAGAAGGCAGGACAGTCGTGCTGATCACCCACGAGCCCGATGTCGCGGCGCAGAGCAAGCGCGTGGTGACGCTCAGCGACGGCGAGATCGTCGAGGACCGCCGATCGGTCGGCGTGCACGAACCGCCACCGGCGCCGCGCCGGCAGAAGTCCGCACACGTCATGCCCCACCGCGGCGAGGAGAGTCGGCGATGATCGGCGTGGAGACACTGCGCATCGCCTGGGGCGGGATCGTCACGAACAAGCTGCGCTCGAGCCTGACGATCCTCGGCATGACGATCGGCGTGGCCTCGGTGATCGTGCTGATCGCCGTCGGCAACGGGTCTTCCAAGGCCGTGCAGTCACGGATCCAGAGCCTCGGGACGAACGTGCTGATCGTGATGGGGGGACGCTCGCGCGGCGGGGCGAGGGCCACCACCTCGACGAGCATCACGCTGACCAAGCAGGACGCCGAAGCGCTGCAGAACCCCAGCCTCGCGCCCGATGTGCAGAGCTCCTCCCCGGTCGTCAACGCCAGCAGCGTGAAACTCGTCTTCGGCGGAACGAGCTATGAACCGTCCTCTTTCGTCGGCACCACACCCTCCTACCTGCAGGCCCACAGCTACAAGGTGGCGGAAGGCGCGTCCTTCAGCCCTGAAGCGGTGAGCAAGCACGAGCGGGTGGTCGTGATCGGGCAGACGATCGTGGCGGAACTCTTCGCCGGCCAGAGCGCGGTCGGCCAGAGCATCAAGATCAACGGCAGCAGCTATCAGGTCGTCGGCGTGCTCGCCAGCAAGGGGTCCAACGGCGCGACCAACGAGGACGACGTGGTGATGGCTCCGATCACCACCGTTCAGGATTCGGTCACCGGCCTCGGCTCGATCAACTCGATCACAGTGGAGGCGCGCTCGCAGTCGGCCCTGAACGCCGCCGAATCGGAGGTCAGCCAGATCATCGAGGAACGGCACAAAGTGAAGAACACCTCCGAACCGGGCTTTCAGGTGCTCAACCAGGGCTCACTGCTGGAAACGTCGAGCTCCACCAGCAGCGTCTTCACCACCCTGCTCGGCGAGGTCGCCGCGATCTCGCTGCTCGTCGGAGGGATCGGCGTGATGAACATCATGCTGGTGTCCGTCACCGAGCGCACGCGCGAGATCGGCATCCGCAAGGCGATCGGAGCGCGCCGCAGCGACATCCTCACCCAGTTCCTCACCGAGGCCCTGCTCGTCTCGCTGATCGGAGGGATCACCGGCGTGCTCGTCGGGGTCCTCGCCAGCCAGTTCGAAATCGCGGGCGTCAAACCCGAAGTCGCCACCTACTCGATCTTTCTCGCCTTCGGAGCGGCTGCCCTCTCGGGACTGTTCTTCGGCACCTACCCGGCGGCGCGTGCCGCCACCCTCAGACCGATCGAGGCGCTTCGCTTCGAGTAAGCGCACTCACGACCAGGAGCATTCATGCCAGATGAGCGACCCACAAGCGATGATCTCTCCGCCGAGACTGCCAGCGGCGCCTTTCCCGAAGACGAGGGCCACGAGCCCTTGGGCCTCGAAGCGGAGGATCTCGACGACCCCGAGCAGCTGCCGCGGCGTCCGCGCCAGCGCCTGCTCACGCCGATCCCCGTCGCGCTGATGCTGGCGCTGATGACCGCCGTCGGCTTCATCGGAGGGGTGCTCGTGGAGAAGGGCGAAAGCGCCTCGTCGAGCACAGGAGCATCCGCCCTCTCGGCGCTGCGCGGCGGACTCGGCAGGGGGAGCGGGCGCAGTGGCACGGGCGGTGCTGGCGCCGGCGGCGCGGGCGGCAGCGCAGCGGCGTTTCTGGGTGGCACCGGCGTCGCCGGCGGCAGTCGGACGGTCGGCACGGTCGGCACGGTGGCGTTCGTCGACGGAAGCACCCTCTACGTGACCAACACCC
>JADGPK010000124.1 GCA_017882445.1 Solirubrobacteraceae bacterium | reverse complement strand
CGGCAACGTCAAGGTCACGGACTTCGGCATCGCCCGCGCCGGCGACTCCGGCATGACCGAGGCCGGCTCCATCCTCGGCACGGCCCAGTATCTGGCCCCAGAACAGGCCAAGGGCCAGCGCGTCGACGAGCGCTCCGACCTGTACTCCGTCGGCATCGTCCTCTATGAGATGCTCACGGGCACGGTGCCGTTCAAGGGCGACAGCGCCGTTACCGTCGCTCTCAAGCACGTCAACGAGATGGCCGCCGAGCCGGCGCAGCTCGTGCCGGGCCTGCCCTACGCGCTCAACCAGATCGTCCTCAAAGCCATCGCCAAGGATCCCGATCAGCGCTACCAAACGGCCGAGCAGTTCGCCCGCGACCTGCGCTCCGCGCAGGTGGGCGGGCCTGTGGCCGCCGCCGCCTTCGACCTCGGCGCCGAGGCCACCCGGCTCATGGGGGCCGGCGCCGGCGCAGGCGCCACGTCCGTGATGACGGGCGCCCCGCTCGCCCAGACCACGGGCGACCGTGGCCGCAGGCGTCGCCGCTGGCCGTGGGTGTTGGTGATCGTCCTGCTCCTGCTCGTGATCGCCGCTGCCGTCTACGGGCTGGTGCGGGCCATGGGTGCGGGCGGCGTCGCCGTGCCCACCGTGGTGGGCAAGAGCCAGGCGGCCGCCCTCACCAAGCTCGAAGAGGCGGGCTTCAAGGTCGGCAGCGTCCAGGAGGAGTACTCCGACAAGTACGACGCCGGGGTCGTCAGCCGTCAGGCGCCCGTGGGCGGCACCAAGCTGCGCAAGGGCGACACGGTCGACATCTGGGTGAGCAAGGGCAGCGAGACGGTCACGCTGGATGACTTCAGGGGCTGGACGCCCGGGGAGGTGCGGGACTGGCTCGACCGGAACAAGCTCAGCGGCCTCGAGAAGTCCGACAAGTCCGGCGCCGTCGGTTCGGGCAAGGTGTTCAAACAGGACCCGAAGGCCGGCCAGCAGGTCAAGCGCGGCGACACGGTCACCTACTGGGTGAGCAGCGGCAAACCCCAGGCGACCGTGCCCGATCTCAGCGGCATGACTCAGGACCAGGCACAGGTGGCGCTCGCCGGCGCCGGCCTCGTGCTCGCCACGCCCACGCCGGAGCCGAGCACCACGGTGCCCAGCGGCGAGGTCATCCGCCAGGACCCTGCCGCCGGCGCCGAGGTAGCGAAGGGGTCCGCCGTGAACATCGTCGTGTCGAGCGGTTCGCCGTCGCCATCCCCGTCGCCGAGCCCGACGACGTCGCCGGTGACCATCCCCAACGTGTACGGCATGGACTCAACGAGTGCGACGGACACGCTCACGGCGGACGGATTCGACGTGAAGGTGAAGCAGAAGGGGGGCACGGGTCAACCGCCGGGAACGGTGGTCGAGATGGTGCCGGACGCCGGGACCGTGGTGGCCAGCGGATCCAAGGTGCTTCTGGTCATCGCCAAGTAGAACAGCAGGACGACGGACATGGCGGCGGCAAGGATAGCAGAAGGGGCGGGCCGCCTGCGGCGGCGCGGCTCTCGGGCCGCGCTCAGTCAGCTCCTCAGACCCAGCCCTTGGCCTGGAAGAGCGGCACGAGGAAGTAGATGATGAAGCCCGCCGAGGCGATCCACAGCATCCAGCTCACATCGCGGGCCTTGCCCTGTACGACCCGGATCAGCGTGTACGCGATGAACCCGAAGCCGATGCCGTTCGTGATGCTGTAGGTCAACGGCATGATGGTCATGATGAGCACGGCCGGGATGCCGAAGGCAAGGTTCGAGAAGTCGATCGCCGCTTTGGGCTCGTGGTCGTCGTGCTCGGCTTCGGCTTCGCCCTTGGTAAGCGTCGCCATCATCAGGAAACCTACGATGATGAGCGCGGGCGCCGTGGCGTTGGCGGGGACGACGCCCGCGATCGGCGAGAAGAACATGGCCAGCAGGAAGAGCACGCCGACCACGAGCGCGACCCAGCCAGTGCGCCCGCCTTGGGCCACACCGGCACCGGACTCGATGTACGTGGTCGCCGACGAGGAGCTCACGGCGCCGCCGGCGATGGCGGCCACCGAGTCGACCAGCAGCGGGCGGTTCACTTGCGGCAGGTCGCCCTTCTCGTCCAGGTAGCCTGCCTGGCCGCCGACGCCGACCAGAGTGCCCATGGTGTCGAAGAAGTCGCTCAGCATGAGGCTGAAGATCCACAGGATGGCGGCGGCGACGCCGAGCTTCGCGAAGGCGCCGAAGTCGAACTGGCCCACGAGGCTGAAATCGGGGGCCGCAAAGACCTTGCTGGGGATTACGGCGGTGCCGGGGCCGAAGGCCTTCTTGTTGTAGATGTAGTTGAGGACGATGGCGAAGACGGTGGAGCCGAGGATCCCGAGGATGATGGCGCCGCGCCACTTGCGCGCCACCATGATGATGGTGATCACGAGGCCGAAGAGCGTGACGGCGATGGGCACACCGACGAAGTTACCGAGCGTGACCACGGTGCCGTCGCCGGGCGGCGAGATGACGATGCCGCCGTTGACCAGGCCGATGAAGAGGATGAAGAAGCCGATACCGATGACGATGGCCTTCTTGAGTTCCAGCGGGATGGCCTTGAAGATGGCCTCCCGGAACCCGGTGAGCACGAGGATCGTGATGGCTACGCCCTCGAGCACGATCAGGCCCATGGCGCTCTTGAACGTGAGACCCTGGCCGAGGACGAGGCTGAAAGCGACAACGGCGTTCAGCCCCATGCCGGGAGCGATGGCATAGGCGCGGTTGGTGACCAGGCCCATGAGGATGGTCAAGACGCCCGCCACGAGGCACGTGGACGTGAGGGCGGCTGCGAACGGCAGGCCCTTGCCGCCCAGACCCAGGATACTTGGGTTCACGAAAATGATGTAGGACATGACGATGAACGTCGTGAGCCCTGCGAGGGTGTCGCGCTTGAGCGACGTGTTCCACTGCTTGAACTTGAAGAAGCGCTCCAGCGCGTTGTTCGAGCCGGCGTCAGCGGCGGCTTCCATAGACCTCGTCCTCCTTCAGAATGGGGATGCGGGGCAAGAACGGGCAGAGTGTATCGCACGAGGGCATCGCGACGATACGGGAATGTAACATCTTGAATCATTGACGACATGCCTGCCGCCCGGGTATCCTCGCCGCGTCCCGCGGGGGTCCCCGCAGGCGAAAGGATGTGACTCGTTTCCGTGGACGACGACCCAGGTTCGCTCGCCCTCTCCGAACTCGAAGATATGACCGTGGTCGACGCCGCCGGCGCGCAGATCGGCGAGCTGCTCGATGTGGTCGCCCTGTGCGCCTCCGAGACCGCCGTGGTCACCGGCTTCCTCGTCGAGCGCGACGACGACCAGTATCGTGTGTCTTGGGCGCACGTCGCGGAGATCGACGTCGACGCCGAGAAGCTCCACCTCTCGTGTCTCGCCGCCGATCTCGAGCATGCCTCGATCCGCGGCGACGAGCTCGCCCTTGTCGAGTCCGTGCTCGACAAGCAGGTGCTCGACATGCGGCGCCGCGTGTTCGTGCGCGTACAGGACGTGCTGCTCGAGGCCCGCGACGGCGACCTCGTCGTGGGCGGCGTCGACGCAAGCTCCGGCGCCCTAGCGCGACGGTTCGGTCTCGGTTTCCTCTCGCGTCGCCTGCCGCGGCGCAGCGGCGACTTCGTGCCATGGGCGGACGTCAATCTCATCGCGTTGCGGCTTTCGCAACTCAACTTCGTCGAGGCGTTTGCCGAACTCGCCGAGCTGCACGCGGCCGACATCGCCGACGTGATCAGCCAGGTGGGCCCGCGCGAGCGCGCGGCCGTGCTGGCCGCGCTCAACACGGGCCTCGTCGCCGACACCCTCCAGGAGATGGAGGAGGAGCTGCGCACGGCGGCGCTGCAGGACATGCCGCTCGAGCGCGCCGTGGCGGTGCTCGAGCAGATCGAGGCCGACGAAGCCGCCGACATTCTCAGCGACCTCCCCGACGAGCTCTCGCAGCAGCTCCTCGCACGTCTGCCCGACGAGCGCGAAGAAGACCTGCGCGAGCTCGCCAGTCACCCCGAGCACTCGGCCGGGTCGCTCATGACCACGGACTGCGTCGCCCTGCCGGTGGGCTTCACCGCGGGGGCGGCGCTCGAATGGATCCGCAGCGAGCGGCCCGAGCAGCACGCCATGACCTACCTGTACTTCACCCGGGAGGACGGCGGGCTGGCGGGCGTCGCGAGCCTCAGGGACCTGGTGCTCGCCGAGCCCGGTCGGCCCGTCGCCGAGCTCATGGAGGACGACGTCGTCTACATCGCCGCCGACGTGGACGAGGAGGAGGTCGGCCGCATCATGACCAAGTACGACCTCCTCGCCATCCCGGTCGTCGACGAGGAGCAGCGGCTCGTGGGCATCGTCACGCTCGACGATGCGCTCGACGCGGTGTTGCCCGCCGACTGGAAGCAGCGGCTGCCGCGCCTCTTTCGCTAGGGCGGCCGCGGCGCTTGGCGGCCGGACGCTCGCGGCCGCGCTTGCGCCGCCGTTCAGACCGGCTGCGCCGCCACCGGCGCCTCCACTCTCTCCCAGGCGGCGCTGTGGCGCGGCGCTTCGACGAGCGTGGCGAGGTCGAGGCGGAAGCGGGCGATCTCGCCCTTGGACTGGACCCTGCGAAAGCCGCCGCCCTGGAGCACCTCGGGGTGGAACAGGTTGAGCTCGCGGATGTAGCCGCGGAACGGGTCTCCGGGGCGCGCGCGGCTCAGGCCAAAGGCTTCGAGCGCCGCGAC
>JADGPK010000050.1 GCA_017882445.1 Solirubrobacteraceae bacterium | reverse complement strand
GCAAGCAGCATTGGGTAGGCGGCGGTTGAGCGGTCGCAGCCGTTTTCCAGCGACGTCGGCTTGCCTTCCCGATCGACCCACGGTGTAGGGGCTTTGCCAGGGTTGCCCTCCCCGGACGCATATGAATCTCCGAGCGCCACGTAGGTCGCTGGTGGAGCGGCGGCGACGGTCACCGTGATTGGGCTTGATGTGGTAGACGCAGCTCCGAGCAGCCCCGTCGCCGTCAGCACAAATTGGTAGGTCACCGCGTTCGCGGTGACATTGGGGGGCACGAACACGGCTGGCCACTGCCCGTTCTTCGTGCACGGCATCGTCGCGGGCAGCCCCTTGAACGTGGGGGTCGCCGACACTTTGCAGCCTGACGCAAGCGTCACCCGCGCCGAGAAGACCACGCTGCCCCCGGCTGAGCTAAGGCTCGACGGGCTCGCGCGGAATGATTCGATTTCGGGTGGCGGTGACGTCGCGCTTGCGGGTCCGGCCGCGAGACAGAGCCCGACTGCGAGAAGGCCGAGCGCTCGCTTCACGAGCGCGCCCAATCGCTTGCTGTCAGCAACAGCCATCGGTTTACCACGACCACCCCACTGAGTTGGCCCGAGCCCATCGTACTGTTGCATATGCCGAGGAACAAGAGCAGTCTCCTCCCCCGCAGCGCTCGGGTTTGAGGACACGCGGCCCTGGGGTGAGCGCTTCGAGGTCGGGCTGCAGGCAGTGCTTGACGGGGTCGAGCGGCGCTTCCTGGCCTGACAGGTGCAGCACCGGCGTGACCTGGGCGGGAGCCTTCGCGCTAGCGTCGCAGGCGGGGTCATGTCAATGCGATCTGCGCGATCTCGAGGATCGCGCTTCTGCGCTCGGACGGCTTGCATACGCATTTGGCACCACGATCCCCCGCCGGAAGCTCGTGCCCGGTCCGCGACTCCTCGGCTCGAAGGCACGGAGGCGGAGGCGCAGCGCCGACGCAGCCGCACGATGGGCTCCAGCGACTTGGGGGACGGCGAGCGAGTTAGGTCGGCGCCTGACTTGGTCCAGCTGTGGCGCGAGACTCGGCGGCTGCACGCCGCGACTCCGGACTGGAGCCGCGGCGGACAACCGGGTGGAGGGGCGGAGGGATCGCACCAGGGGTGAGCAAACCCCGGCGGACGGAAAGCCTCTGCTCGGGACAATGCGGGCTCGACGGGGCTGTGCGTCCACGGCGTAGACGCCAGACCACCGCCGCCGAACGCGCCTGCGTGCAGGCATCTCTAGAAATGGCGAGGCCCGGACTCGAACCGGGGACACCACGATTTTCAGGAGCGATCGCTTCGGACCGAGCATGGTGACCTTCTTCCCCTACAACGGTGGATCGAGTCGTGGGGAGACGCGGCAGTTCTGGGTCGATTGCCGCGACCGGCCGCGGAGCATTGGGCAGCAGGGTGGCGGATGCTGCCCAAAGGTGGGTAGGACGGGGTACCGATCATCAGGGCTCGTACCGGTTGCGGCGACGCCCCTCCTCGGGGCCCAGTGCGCTCCATCCGACAGGCAGGTACGGCTGGAGCTCCTCGAGGCAGACCTCCGAGAGCTCCGGGGTGGTCGGGCGTTCTGTTAGCGGATCCAGAGTGGTGGCAAACGCTCGGGCCCACTCGAGCCACTTGGCCGTGTCTGCCCGATCGGGGTATGCGGCCTGTGCGGCGTCGCAGTAGCAGCGTATCCGTTCCGCCTGATGCCACGCGTCGGTCTGCTTGCGCAGCTCGGTGGTGCGGTGCTCCTGGAGGAGGCGCTCCGCGGCCCGGTCCATGAGGAGGCTCCACTTGCGTTGACGCTGTTGTGCTTCGCGCTGGGCGACTTTGGCGGCCTTTTCGGCGGCGATGCGCCGATCCTCCTCGTGGTGTTCGTGCTCGACGATGCGCTCGTCGATCTCGCGGAATAGATGCGGCAGGCGCTCCTCGAGCGTCCATGACCGGCGGTCTGACCAGCGTGACTGCCGGCCTCCGTGGCGTGCGCCGGGGTTCAGTTCGAGCTCGAGCTGGGCGGTGGCGGCGGCGTCGTAGGGGCCGCTCGGGATCTCGCGGTCACGGTAGAAGGACGTGTCGCGTGAGACGTTGCGGTAAAGCCTCACTTCCTCATCCCACCGGCCCCGCGAATGCACCCCCTTCTCCTGAAGGCGCAGGGTGAAGACGTGCTCCTTCACGGCGATCACAAGATGCCCGTCCTTCGTGCCGGTCCAGCTGCTTCGTCCGTAGCCGTTCTCCGAATCCGAGGACCCCTCCACGGCCCATCCGCGCCTCTCGGCCTCAGCCGCGATCGCGTGAACGATGCGTGTTGCACGTGCCAGCTGCCCTCGCGAGACCTCATGACGCTCCGAGCGCTCACGGAAATGCCGGGCCGCCGGGTGCAGGCGCCCCACCCTGTCCGGGACCTTGATGGGTGAGAGCTCGGCACGGCGGTAGCTGCGGCCCGGCGCGTCGACAAGCTGTATCTCGAGCTCGCGCTCGACCGCCGTCACGATGAGCTGCTTGCCGTCGGGCACCTTGCCCTGCCGCGTGGCGAGGCGGGCGCGCTTCTCGAAGTCCACCCCGTCGGCGCTGTACCAGCCGCGGCGCGGCACGCGAAGGGTCCCGCCGGACGCGCGCACATCGTGGACGAGCCGCTCGGTAACGGACACGTTGGCTTCCCTGGGGATCGGCGGGCTGAGCCCGTCAACCTGCGCCAGGTACTCGCGGCCCCCCGGGGTGATCTGCGCCCGCCAGCTCGGCCCGCGCCCCCAGGTGTTCACCAACCCGCGACTACGCAGCGCGGCCGCAGAGATGCGGTAGTAGTCGCCAACGGCCGCGCCCTCCGGGCAGCCGTCGGCTATCCAACGCAAGAGCAGCACCTGCTTTTCGGTCAGCGTCTTCCGCTGCGCCACGTCCATTTCATATCGCGTTCTCGCTGTGCGTGCCGCGGTAGCGCGGCCGCCACTCGCCCGGCCAGCGGTGTCCTATCGCGATCGCAAGACTTGGCCAGCCGTCAAGGGACCCGGGACGACGCATGTGCCGCTTGGCTCGCCAGCAGCCGTCGGCTGGCGAATTCGGACGAGCTCATGCCATGCCAACACCACGTCAAATGGGGCTCGTCGGGTTGAATCCCTAGACACGGGCTACGCATGAAGACAACCGGGATCGAACCGGTGACATCCTGCTTGCAAAACGACACGGCAAGACCCGCCATATGGCCTGATTTTCCGGCGTTTATGCGGGTTTGCGGCCCCTGCGCCGCCACGTGGATACGGCGGGATCAGGCGCGATTAGGCTGGATTTGGGCAGCGGAATCGGGCTGCTGCCCAAACGGTTGACGCTCGCGCCGCGATCAGCGCGCGATCAGCCGCGCTCGGTCGCGGTCTTCCGAGCTGGCGGCGCGCGATCGCACGCTCATGGCGGAGCACAAGGATCTCAGGCTCCTTGCGCTCGCTTGAGCACAGCCGCAGCGCGAGCAGCTGAAACACCCCACTTACCGCCCGATGGAGGAAGGACCAACCACGCATCACGTCCGCAGTTCGCCGACATGAAGCACCGCAGGCTACCCGCCAATGAATCTCGCTTCGCCCCTCGCACGCCGAGCCCGGAATCGAGTTTTCGAACGCTACGCGCCGATAACGCGGCTTTCCGCCGATCGCGCTGCGAGGACCATAGGCTGTGAGGTGGACCTGGGTCCGCAGGGTGCGACCACGCGAGCCGTGGTCTCTCAGCCCAGCTGCTCGGGATCGTCTGGAGCAGCTATGCCACGCGCCGCGCGAAGCTTCCGTTCATAGTCCGTCACAGCCGCCGCGGGTTCCCGTGAGATCTTCTCTAATGCCTTGTTGATAGGCTCCGTCAGCTTGCGAGAGTGGTTCAGCCCATGAAATATCGTGGTTCCCTCAGCCGAGTCCACGACCAAGGCTGGAGGCACCTCTTCGTAGCCATCACGCACTAGACGCCGTTGAGCAAACAGCTCCTCGCGTAGGCGCTCCGTCATTCCCTGCGAGCGCCACAGGAGCCCCTCCCGGATATTCGCCGCCAGGGCATCCGTGTCCTCGTGCTCGACTTGTTCGTCTTTCATTCTGCACATCGTATCAAATCACACATGCGACCGCAACACGCACAAAGCCTACGCGAGATAGCGGTTGGCAAAGCCTGGGCTCTGTGCATCCGACGTGGACTGCTGCTCTCTCGGATGCGCCGAGAACGTCCAAGCCAGACCCAATGCGCCTGTCACAGCCACCATGGCGAGAAACAACAGCTCAAGCAAGATTAGTGCCCAACTCTGGGCGTCTCCGTCGAGTACTAGCGCCGCGGCACCAAACGCCATGATGCCGGGGGCGAATGCTACCAGGCGAAGCCCTGACAACATGGTATTGGCCACGGAACTGGGAACAGCGTAGGCGAAGTATGCCGACAGCACGCCCGGGAGCCCGAGCAACAGTGCGATCCCATTGGATCCCGCATTTCCAGTGACCTGCCAGTGGATGGCGACAGCAAGAACCCCGAGGGTCGCGATCACGGAGGTCAGAGTGGCGCCGCGTGCCACTGTGTCAGCGCGCGGACGAATGTTCAGAAGCGCGTAGCCCGTGGATGGCTCAGACAGCGCGGCGGGAACATAGAGATGCACCCTCTGCACGCTGCGCAGCAAGATGTCCAGCTCTCCGCGCCGATCGTCGGCCACCTTGGCGCGCGTCACCTGTAGACCTGGAGGGGCTTCGAACTCGAAGTGATAGCTTCCTCCCTCGCCTAGCCTCAGCTTGATTAGAACCAGCTTCGAGCGCCACGCCAGCCCGCGGCTGATGCGTCGGCGCCAACCATCGGTCGGCACCGGGATCGCTGTCGTCAACGGCCGTTTGGCAACGACATGCAGCTGGCTGCACCGGATTGTTGCTCTGACCGGCTGCTCATGGTCTACGACTGCCCTTACAATATTCTCACTCATCAGCTGAAACCCCGGAAGCGCATCAACGTGCAGCTCATAGTTGCCCTCTGGCATGTCCCGGATCTCCTTGACATCCTGCGTGCTAAGAATGACGGTTTCGGTGCGGCCCTCAGGCGTTACCACGGTCACGGCCGCGCATTGCGCGGCCGTGACCCCCGTATCACGAGAGCCGATGGTCAGAGTTTCACAGGTTGAAGAGAGGATCAGCGTCCCTACGGCGTTCGGCTGCCGGCCACCGGGGCGCAACCATGTGTCCCCCGACTTCCATTGCTTCACCTTGGCATATCGCTCCCGCGCTCTGGGTCCGAGCCCCTTCCTCGCCGGCTGAGCTACAGACAACTCGTAAGAGATCTTAAGAATGCGTCTCGCATCCAGAGGCGGAGAGCACAGGACTACGATCAAGAAGTGTTGGGCCAACTCGTAGGCCAGCTCCATAAACGTCTCGTCGGTCACCAGAGCCCGACGCCATCGCATCACCCTGTCGGCGTCCCCGGCCGGTGTATCTGCACCCACCGCCCTAGCGCCAAGCCGATCGCAGATGCCGAGTGCGATATCTGGCTCCTCGTACACGATCGCGCGAAACTCGTTTTCGATCTCGATGGGAACGATGTCGATCGTATCGGGCGGCAGTCCGGCGTCGCACGCTTCGCTCGCCAGCACGATCAGCATCCCTACGGCGATGGGGCCGTGCTCCTCGCGCGCCATCAACGGAAGGGTCCTGTTGGACTCATCGCGAATGTCGAATCTCGGCAGACGCCACTTGTTCGCAAACGTGATCGGCACGGCGCATGCGGCGGATGTCTCGCCTTCGTCCTCAGCGAACCCCACAACTGCGCTGGAGGGCAGGGAGAAATCGACGCTCCGCTTCCTCAGAAACACGGTCGCATCGTCGGGACTAAAGCTATGGGTCTCCACTCTCCGGTGCACCCACATGTCCAGGTCTCCGATCAGCTTCAACATTCGAACGCCAAGGACCACGTGCTTGGCCGCGACTGGCGGGCCGAGCCGGAGCGCTCGTAGCCTCTCTCGACCAAGCTGTTCGGCCGTGCGGCTCGGAGGATCTGTAATGGCAGCTCGCGCGTCCTGATAGCGGTCGCGGGGAATCTCCTTCGTGGGGAAGACCCCTAGACGCCAGACTATCTCGTCGTAGCGAGCACCGGTCTTTGGGCCGAGCTCACCATCCTCGACAATGACGGGCAAGCGGAACCTCACCGCACACTGGTTGAGGTCCTTCTGCAGAGTGCACACCTCTTCGGAAGATTCATGGTCGCCCGCTGCCGGGTGTTGATGTGGCGCCGAATGTTCCATGTTGCCACAGGCTGTCGTTTGGACCGGAAGAGATCAGCGGGGCGAGTATGCTGCGAAGGTCGAGCGGCGGCGACGATACCACATGGCGGTACCGCGAGACATAAGGCCACGTGGCCCGAGTGGCGTGAATGGTGTCAAAACCCTATTCCCTCACGCCGCGGCCCGGTAGTCCTCGTGCACGAGGCCGCCAAGTCGGTCCCTTCGCTTGACCGCCGTGCCGACGATCTGGGAGCGGCCGGCGGCGGCCGGAGCTGGTGGTAATCGACCGAGCGCCCTCTGCGGGCGCTCGCGGCTGTAGTGATCTACGAAGACACGCAGGGCCCGGTCGAGCTGGGGTGAAGGGTGCCGAAACCGTGACGCGACGCGAGCGACAGCTCCGGGCGGGCTCTGAGAATATCGCGCGATGCGTCACTCCGCGAGCATCGAGCGCCGGCGTGCTGGCCCCAGTTACCGACTCGTCGCTCGCGGCGGTCGGCCCACGCGATCGACTCGTGCACGCTCACGGCGATGGCGTCAAAGGGCACCCGATGATGACCAGTGCGTCGTCGCCCGCGTACTGTTCCGGCAGCAGAGCCGCTGGACGCTCTCGGGTACGGTCGCCGCTATGGTGGTCGCGGGGGAGAGCTAGAGGCCGTTAGCGGACCGCTTGCCAGCGACGCAGAGGGCCATTCGCAGTATGGGGTCGTGGCCGGCGCGTGGGCGTCAGAGCGGCTCGAAAAGCGAATAGTGTCGGGCGGGTGCATCTGAGGTCTGCCATCCGAGGACGGTGTCTGCTGCCCCCTCCAGTGTGCTCTCGACGCCATGCCGGATTAACTCGTGTGGCGCGAACATAAGGTCGGTTAGCCCTCCGAGGGCCAGACGGAGCACGCCCCGTGACGAGGAATGCAGCACAGGCGACTTCGCGACGTTCTCGCGCAGCCGTGCTTGAGCAACCTCTAACTCGTCCCGAATTGCTCGCATGCGCTCCCCGTTGGGATCGATGCGCGCATTCACATCGCTCGCAGCGCCAAGGGCGCTGCGCAAGGAGTCGCGCCACAAAATGAACGCATCTCCTTGCTCGCGGATAGCCAGAACGTCCGCGACGGTCAAATCGTCCAACCGCGGGATATGGACTTCGAGTAAGTAGTTGAGCTCGCGGGAGTGGCGCTCGGCCGTGCCTACAGACTCGGGACGGTGACCACGAAGCTCGACAACCGCTGCGTTCACAAAAACCGGATCCGGGAAGAAGAAGTCAAAACGACTCGGGAATTCGTTACCGAGGAGAAGCGTAGCTTTCACGCTCTGAAACGCCACTTCGCTCCAGAACTGCTGCACATAGGGGTGCATTGGACCGGGGTTGAAATGACCGAAGTCCGATTCCGCAGCGATTCGCGACACGCTGGCAGCGTCCGGCGCCGGGGCACGTCCCGCACGGTCCTGTGGAACGAAAACCACGATCTCGTGCTCGACCAAGGGCCGTAGGTAGCTCAGAAGCGAAAGGTTCGCGCCAACTTTCCGCCTGACCTCCGCGCGCAGAGCACCATCGGGCTCTCCGTACTTCAGATAATCACATGTGTAGATGAACGGATCGTCCAACACCAGCCGATGGCAATAGAGAAGGAGGCGCTTGATCGCATCCTCCACCAGGTCGGGTGACGAGCCGGGAGACCACTGGTAGAACCCCTTGGGGTCGATTCCTAACCCGAACTTGGCTGCGACGGTGCGCATTGCCTGAAACGTGACGAGTGGACGGAGCTCGGCGGCTTGGCTGGCGGGCCCAAGGATCGATGTCCCCTCCTCGGCGAACTCCACGTACGCCTGCGCCATAGCGACGAGACGCTCCGAGGGAAGAACGTCGATGCTCGCGATGAGATCCGGTCCAAGCTCCTCGCCTAGCGCCGCCTCGATCACGGTAATCGCCGACACGCGACGAAGTATTGCGCCGACGAGCCAGGCGTGTCACGAGGCCCTGGCGACAACACCGACTCGATGTTGACGCCTGCGCCTGCTGCTCGATAGGACGCCCGTATGGGAAGGCGTCGCCGCAGTTGAGCCCATCCCCCGCGAGGGCTCTGCGACCGGCTGTCATGCCAACAGAAGGTCGCTTGCCAGGAAAGCAGGATGTCGCCCAGCGCAGAATTGCCGATAGCCACGCACGGTTTCGCTCAGGGCTGCGCCTGGGGAGACACCTCGCTAGCGCGGTGACGTCACGAGCAAGCCACCGGCGACCGTTCCGGCCGTCGGGGAGCCCCGACCGAACTGACATGCTTCGCATGTGAAGGCTCGGGTTCGCGAACGTTACGTAGCGCAGATCGACGGGCTGCGTGCGCTCGGCACACTCGTCGCGATCATGTGGGCTGTCGAGCTCGTCAACGTGCTCGACAGCTACCGCCTCGACCGCGACGGGATCGTGCCGCGAAACCTCTCGCACCTCGACGGCATCGTCTTTGCGCCGTTCCTGCACGCGAGCTTCTCACACCTGCTTGCGAACACGGTTCCGTTTCTTATCCTTGGCTTCGCGATCGCACTCGCCGGTGCGGGACGACTGCTCCTCGTAACCCTGATCGTGGCGCTCGTGAGTGGGCTCGGGGTCTGGCTCACCTCACCCGGCGGCAGCGTGACGGTCGGCGCGAGCGGCGTCGTCTTTGGCTACGCGACCTACCTCATCAGCCGCGGCCTATTCGATCGCCGGGTAGGCGAGATCGTGCTCGGCATTATCGTCGTGCTCCTCTTCGGCGGAGCGCTCATCTGGGACCTCATCCCACACACCGGAATCTCCTGGGAGGGGCATCTGTTCGGCGGGATCGGCGGGGTGCTCACTGCAGCAGTCCTCGCGCGCCAAGCGAGCGCAGGCGCGAGCATTGAACGGCCGGAGGCCAATGCACGGGGCGGCGCTTAGTACCGTGACGGGCCACTCGGCCCGAACATCGGCCCGACGCCGAGGGCGCGGGCCTCATCGACGCTGACGATTTCGCGTCCCATCGGAAATAGCGAGACCGGGATGAGCTTGAAGTTCGCCAGGCCTAGTGGAATCCCGATGATGGTCAAGCACAGCAATACTCCCGATACAAGGTGAGCGACGGCCAGCCACCAGCCGCAGAGCACGAACCAGAGGATGTTGCCGATGCCCGACGCCAGGCCGGCGTCGGGCCGCTTGACGACTGTTTTGCCGAACGGCCAGAGGGCGAAGATGGCGATGCGCAGCGACGCGATGCCGAACGGGATCGTGACGATCAGGATGAAGCAGATCAGTGCCGCAAGGGCATACCCGATTGCGATCCACAGCCCGGCAAGCACGAACCAGATGATGTTGAGCAGCAGTCGCACGTCGTGGGACTCCCTGGGTCGCCGGAGGCAGCGTTGTGGCGATCTTACGGGACTTGGATGATCAGCCGCGAGTGCGGACTCAGCGCGCGAGCGAATGATCGCATGCCTAGGCAACAGGACGCTTCGCGGTGACCTCCTGCACACCGGACAGTGATCGCTTGATCAGGCAGTAAAGGGCAGCGGGATCAGGCCGCTGCCCAACCCCTGACAGTCCGCCGGGGCGCGGTCAACGCTCGCTGTCCGATTCTCGGCGCTGCGGACTCCGCTCTCCTACGGGCGGCCGGCTACGTCGTCCGCCGGGCGTGGCAGGCTTGCTGGGTGAAGGAGGACGTCCTTGAGCAGATCGTCGACGACTACCTTCAGTTCGACGGCTACTTCACGAGGCACAACGTCCGGTTTAGCCCGAGCCGGGACCACGATGGCTACATCGCCTCAGAAGACTCCGTCTCGTCGGACGTGGATGTTGTCGGCTTCAACCCGAGAAAGCGCGGCCGAGCACGTGTCGTGGTCGTCAGCTGCAAGGCTTGGCAGTCCGGCTTCGATGCGAACGCCAAGCTCGCCGAGCTACGCGATGAAAAGAAAGGCCCTAAGCGGCCGACCTGGAAGCATTTTCGCGAGCTTTGGATACCCAAGTGGAGCGATGCATTCCGCGATGCCATCTTCGACCTCTCCGGACAGCGGAACTTCACGTATCTCATCGCCGTAACGACACTGAAGGGCGACGGCACCGCTTGGGGCAAGGATCCGACCATCGCCAAGCACCTGGCCGGGTGCACGGTCGGGTTCCTGCCGTTGGAGGTCATGTGGCGCAGGATGCTGGCCGAGCTGAAGGAAACCCCAGCGCCAAGCGAGATCGGCCGCCTAGCGCAGCTGCTCAAGGCTGCGGACCTCACTCCAGCACCAGACGTCACCTGATCACGTCCGAGCGCTTGTATGCCGGCGAGCCGAGGACAGGCAGGGACCGCTCTGTCGCGGCCGCGGCGGATCGCTTTGCGACGACAAGATGAGATCGGTTGCTCAGGCAGCAGGACGCTCCTCGCGCACCGACGAGTGATCGCTTGCCAACGTCGCAGGGGGTCACAGCCGTGGCGTGTTCACCCGCACGCCCAATGCGAGCCCGCGCACTCTGCCGGGACCCCAAAGGGGATAGTCGGCCTACGACGGACGGACGTAGCCCTGTCGGACGACGATCGCGAGATGCGTCTCGAGACAAGCCGGCACCCCGCTTCGTGTGGCGAGATCGCCGGAGCGTACGCCGACGCGGCGAGAGAACCCCACTGGGGTGCGCTTTGCGACAATGCCGCCATGTCTGAAGCGTGGAAGCGGCGTTGGGGCTCCGGCGGGGTGGTCGAGACGTTCTCGCAGAGCCGCGGTATGGGGAGCATCCGGCTCGACGACGGCCGTCTGGTCCCATTTTCGCGGAGCTCTGTGTCGACCCATGGTCAGCCTAATGTGGGTCGGACCGTCCAGGTCAGCCTGGCGGCGCGTGCTGGTCGGCTTCTCGCCACCGATGTCCGGTTTGAGACGGCTAGCAGCTCCGACGCCCCCCCTGGGCCAGGCACGCGGGGCCAGCGGAGATCCCCTAAACCGGTCTCGGCGGCGTCGATCGCCGCCGTGCGCAATGCGGCTACCCGCAACCCTTCGGCAACCGACCCGCTCAGGGCTCTTACCAGCGAGCTGACGCGGGAGATCAAGATCCTCTTGGTGGGTGGCACCGGGATGGGTAAGTCGACGACCGTCAACGAATTGCTGGGCGCGGAATGTGCACCGGTTGGCCACTTTGAGCCAGAGACGCGCTCAGTGATCACCTATCGCGCCCCCCTCGGGCAAGCGACGGTCGCAATTACCGACACTCCAGGTCTATGCGATGACCACGTCGATCGGGGCAACGACGAGACGTACGTCGCCATGATGGCGGAGCAGGCCAGTCCGGTCGACCTCATGTTCTTCGTCACTCGCCTCGACGAGAACCGTGTCACTCAAGACGAGATCCGCTCTCTGGAGCTGATCACCGCCCGGTTTGGTCGCGAGGTATGGAGGAGGGCGATCATCGTCATGACTCACGCCGATCACATCGCACCCGAGGACTTCTCTTCCCGAGTTGCTGGCCGAGGGGCCGCAATCGCGCGCCGGATCGCACCAGTCCTGCCGTCAGACGTCGCGTCTGTCCCCATGATCCCAGTCGCCAATAATCGGGCCACAACTCCCGACGGCCGCCGCTGGCTCGCCGCCCTGTGGATCGCTAGCGCCGAACGGATCCGCGCTGAGCGGTACCTCGCCTACCATTTTGCCACCGCCGATCGAGTCGTGGCGGACCGGCCACGCCGCCGTCGCACGAGGCGTGGCGGAACTAAGAGCCGCGACGGTACGCCGGACGCGTCGCCGCCAGCGCGGGCGCGTGGCAGCGCTGCCGCATCAGCGACCGATCGGGGCGCGCCGGCCGCGGTCCGCACGATTTCAGGAGAGTCGAGCGAGCCCCGAAGCAACGAGCCAGGGCTTACGCCAGCTCATCAAGAGAGCAGCCAAGCGCGTGAAATCGCTGCGCTTGCTAACAAGGTAAACGAGCTGGTCGCGCAGAATCTGCGGGACAATGGCTTGGCGGGGCCACGAGCCAGTAGGAGCCAGCAGCCCGCTCGGACTTCCGACATTACTTCACCAACCCAGGTGGAAGTACTCCCACCTGAGGCGTCGCCGGGGGCGAACGTCATCGATGCGGCCGCGAGCTCGCGTGTGTTATCCAGCCTGGGTATTCGTTCCGTTGCAACCGGCGCCAAGGACGGGGTTAGCATCACCACGGTCGACGTCGCACAGCCGAAGCCAATCGCGAACAACAGCATCGTCGTGGACAGGCAGGAGGCGAGCGTCATCAACAACATTTACCACGCTCGGGCCAGCGCACTGGGAGAAGTCGCAACGAGGGCGCTCGCGTGGGTAGTTGGGAAGGTGCGAAAAGCCCTGTTAGGGGCCTGAGCTGAGGCTGCTCGATAGGCGCGAAGGGGCGGCCCACTTCGACGTCGCCACCATCGGATGAGCCATCCCGGTTGGACGGAGACTTTGATCGGCCTCCGTACGGCCCAGGAGTGCTCAGAGCCGGCAAGCTATTCGGCGGGCGGTGCCCTTACCAAGCACCGAGCACGACGGGCGATGGTCTGTCGAGGGGGACGGACGGCTCCGGGTCGATCTCTCGGGCGCACCCAATGCCGAAGTTCGGTGCACGCGAGTGAGGTAGTGGACGCTGGGGCGACGACGGCGCCGGGGCGATGTTCTGCCATGCCAGCAGGGGCCCAGAGAGCAGGTGGTCACCTACACGCGCGTGCCGCGCGCCTCACCTGGGCCCGGCCCGCACTTCTCTCGCCAGTTCACGCCAGTAGGCTTCGTTCCAGGCTCCTCGGGCGGCGCCGGAGGTTGAGGGCAACACGTGCACGCGAGCCCCGGCAATCCGCTCCGGCTGCGGACCATAGTCTACCTTGCGTCCCAGGACGATTTCGGCGGCCTTCTTGCCGTTGAAAGCGACGCGTTTGGGCCTGTTCTGCTCCAGCAGCTCGAGCAGCCGCGGCACGTCGAATCCCTTGTTTCCGATCGCGCGGTCGGAACCAGCATCCAGCTTGCAGACGTCTGTGAGCCCGATTCCGGAGTCGAGCGCGCTGCGAAAGTCGGCTGGCCTGATTTGCCGCAGGGTGAGGCCGGTGCGCGCCAGGACCGGCCAGAACTGGTTACCGGGGCCGGCATAGTATGCGCGTACGGCCGCAGACTTTGCGCCGGCGGCGGTGCCACAGAAGACCACAGGCAGGCCAGTCCTAACCACGTCAGGCAGCTTTACGCTCATCGCTCGTCGGTCGCTCGTTTCACCTGCAGCAGTGTGGCGGATGCAAAGCTTACGGCGACAGGTCGAACGACGAGACCCGGACGCTGGATGAGCACTGCGAACTGTGCTGTGCGCAGGTCAGCCTGATCGCATAGTTTGCGCACATGGATGACGACCTTCTTGAGGCCGCCGAGATCGCCATCAAGCTCGCCGCAGGATCAGCGGGTGTCGATGAAGACTTGCCGGTGTCCGACGCCGTCGATTGGCTCCAGGCCGCTCATGACCTCCTCACCAGATGCTCGGAGCTGGCCCAAAGGGTCGAAACGGAGCGGAGGAGCGAGGAGGCCGCCATCATAGGACGGTAGTGCGAGGCGCACGCAGCTCTGCAAATCCTACGGCAGCTCGCGGAGCTGATCGTGTCGCGAGCCGAAGGGACTCGGGTGGCGGCTGACGAAGAACTGGTCGACTGGCAATCCGAGGTCCTCCGGCGGATCTTCCGGACCGGCCTGATGGTTTCGGGCGAGATTGCGGCGCTCCTTCGGGCTGGCTATCCAGTTGGGGCAATGGTGTGGGGTGCCAAAACTCGATCGTGCGTTGGTAGCGGGTGTTTTGCGCTCTGTGAGCTCGTAGTGTCGCTGGCTCTATCGACGATGGGAGGAGCTGGTGCGGGGGTCGTTCGTGTACTTGATGTTCGTGCGGGTGATGGCGCTCGTGCTGCTGTGTCTTCGCTCGTCGGATTTCAAGGAGCTTGAGATCGTCGTGCTTCGCCATGAGCTCGCGGTGCTGCGCCGGCAGGTATCGCGCCCAGCGTTGCGGCCCGCAGACCGTGCTTTCCTGGCTGCGGCGAGCCGGCTGCTCCCCCGGACTCGGTGGCGCTCGTTCTTCGTGACCCCGGAAACGTTGCTGGCGTGGCACCGCCGGCTCGTCGCCCAGCACTGGACGTATCCGGGGCAGCGTCCCGGGCGGCCCAAGGTCAGCCAGGAAGTCCGCGAGCTTGTGTTGCGGCTCGCACGGGAGAACCGGCGGTGGGGATATCAGCGGATCGCCGGCGAGCTACACGGTCTTGGGGTCCACGCCTCCCCTACGAGCGTCCGTAGGATCCTCGCCGCCGCGGGCCTTGGACCGGCCGCGGCGCGGGACGGGCTTTCCTGGCGCCAGTTCATCCGCAGTCAGGCGCAGAGCATGATCGCCTGCGACTTCTTCACGGTCGACACCATCAGCCTGCGGCAAATCTATGTGCTGTTTCTTCATCGAGCTCTCCACCCGGCGGGCGCACCTTGCTGGCTTGACCGAGAACCCGGATGGTGCGTGGACAGCGCAGCAGGCGAGGAATCTCGTGTTCTCGCTCCGCGACCGTAGAGCTGACGCAGCGCTCGTCCGAAGACGCCGAGCAGACGGCCGAGCGCACCCACGACAGGCTCGCCGGCGAGCTCCGTCTCATAGAGCAGCTCTCCCGGCGCGTCGGGCTTGCCGCCGGGAGGCTTGGGCTGCCAGATCCAAGGAGCGAATCTGGCCGGCAGGTCCCGGTCGGCGTCGTCGATCGTGATCGCCTCAGCCCACTGGTGGTGGACACGGTTGCGGATGAACCTGAACGCCCGGACCGTCTCGCCGGACGGAAAACCTCGATACCACTCGCGGCCGGTCTCGGGGTCGGGCCACTCGGCGGCGATCCGATACTCCAGTGAGGTGGCCCAGTGCAGGGCCTCGAAGAGAGGGATGAACGTGTCGACCTCGGCCGCCGCGCCGAGCTCGCGCACCGTCGGGCCAAACGTCAACGGCGATCCTGCCGCAGTAGCGCGGATGTCGCGCACGAGCCGCTCATGGACGGGCTCGCCGGCGCCAAACACCCGGCTGGCGCTGTTGGCAAAACCCAGCAGCAGCACACCGACCCGAACACTGCTCATGACCGCCCAGGCTAGCGACGGAAACGGCGAGGGCTAGTGCATATGACCGAAGCTCGGCGTAAAACGGGTGCGTGCAGATCAGACGCCTGAAGATCAAACACTTCCGCGGCATCGAGGAGATGGTGTGGCATCCGGGCCCAGGGGTGAACTGCCTGACAGGGCCCGGCGACGCGGGCAAGTCGACAATCCTCGAGGCGATCGGCATGGTGCTCTCGCCCGCGCCGGGCCGCGTGGCTTCCGAGTACGACTACTTCGAGGGGGCGGTGGCGCGAGGCTTCTCGGTTGAGGCGGTGGTCGGCCAGCTCGATGATGAGCTGCTGAGTGCGTGGCCGGTAGCGCCGCTCTACACCTGGATGGCGGAGGAGCGAAAGGCACAGGCCGACCCGGACCCGTCCGGGGAGAGCGTGCTCTGCATCAGGGCGCAGGGGACCGAGGATCTGGAGATCGAGCATGTTGTGATCGACCCGAGCGAGGGGATCGCGCCCCTGTCGCCGTCCAAGCGCCAGCTCTTCGGGCTCTCGAGCATCGGACCGGCCACGGTTGCGTTCCGGGAGCTGAGAATGTCGCGAGGGTCGCTGCTGGAGCGCAACGTTGACCGTGAGCAGCTGCGTGGCCTGATCACCGAGGCGATGCAGGCCAGCCGCGACGGTTTCCAGGCGCCCGAGGACGTGAGGAAGCGCCTGCAGGCGCTATCGAAGGCGCGTGAGGCGATCGCTCCGGGAACCGGCGATCTGAGCCTGGGGATGCTCTCTCCGCGCGGCCAGAACCTGCTCGGGATGCTCGGGCTGTTCTCGGCGACCGGGGACGTCGCGGTACCGCTGTTCAACGCAGGCCTGGGGACACAGCAGCTCACGCTGTTCACGCTGGCGAGTTCCCTGATCGTCGGCACGCCATTGTTCGTGGTGGATGAGCTGGAGAGCGGCCTAGAGCCGTTCCGCCAGCGTGACCTCATCGCACGGCTGCGCGAGGCCATCGGATCAGACGGGCAGGCGTTCGTGACCACGCACTCGCCCGCGGCTGTCGGTGCGCTGGAGATCGGTGAGATGCACCGCGTCGACGTCAGGGACGGAGAACACGCCGTCGTGGAATATCCGATGAGCCTGTCGCGGGTCAAGGACGCCGACCCGGAGGCGCTGCTGTGCCGTCTGCCGGTCCTGCTGGAGGGGCTGACAGAGCTCGGGCTCCTGGAGAGTGTGGCAAGCGTGCAGCTGCGGAAGAGGAGCCTCACGCTGGACGCGCTGGGTGTGCGGCTGATCGATGGAGGCGGACAGCCACATGTGTTTCCGGCAATCAAGGGACTACGCGGCATGGAGCTGCGCTGTGGAGCGTTCCTGGACTCCGAGCACACGCAGACGGGGAAGCGGGCGGAGCTCGCAGCGGACCCCCAGATCGCGTTCGGGACCTACGCGGAGGGCCGGTGCCTGGAGGAGGCGCTCGCCGGGGAGCTGCCACTTGAGGCGCTGGACGAGGTGATCGCGCTCCCCGACGCGGGCGGGCGAGACCGAACCGAGGCGCGCTACCACCAGATGACCGCACTGGCAGGGGAGCAGTCACGCACCCGGCTGGTCGACCTCGCGGCCGACATGGAGGAGACGGCGTGCCGGGAGTTGTTCGCGAACGCGGCGAACAAGCACGAGTGGTTCAAGGGCCGCGAGGGCGGCGCCGTGATCGGCGGCTATCTGCTGGCCAAGCACCCGAATTCTCCGATCATGGCCGCAATCAGAAGCTTCCTCGCCGACGTCGAGCAGCTTCTCTCCGAGCCGGGAAGCCCGCCGGCAGGGCAATGACCACACCCGGTCTCTCGAGCCTTCGCGACCGGATCGCGGGCGATGAGCGGATTCTGCTCATCGAGGCGCCGGCAGGTCACGGCAAGACGGAAGAGGCCGTCGTGTCCGCACAGCG
>JADGPK010000049.1 GCA_017882445.1 Solirubrobacteraceae bacterium | reverse complement strand
TCGGGCCGGCCGGCCTCATGGGACCCAGGGGGAACACCGGAGCACCGGGGCCCTTCCCGGGGGTGCTCCCGCGGGGGATCACGGTGCGTGGCAACTGGGTGGCCGGGTCCAGCGTGGGCAATACCGGTACGGCCTACGCGTCGATTTCGTTCGGCTTCACGTTCGCCTCTGCCCCCACGTTCAACTACGTGCCCGGCCCCGCGTCGGTACCGGCCGGCTGCTCGGGCGGCACGAGCGGCAACCCGACGGCGCAGCCGGGCAACCTCTGCCTGTATTTGACCAGCTGGGCGCTGAACACGACCGGCGCCACGCCCGCTGATTCCAACGCCTGGGGCGCCCTGTTTGCGGTGAAACCCATCAACAGCAGCCTCGCCTTCGGCGGCCAGGGGACCTGGGCCGCGACGTCGCCCTAGACAGGATGGAATTGCCGGGTGGTCCGGGCGCTCCATCCTGTCTAGCACGCTCTCGCATCCGCAGCGAAGCGCCACGGGACAGCGCCCGGCGCTGGGGTGGCGGGCGTAGGGACCTCATGCTGCCTGAGCGAGCGAGCACGGCCTGGCCTAAGAGGATCGGACGCGAACTCAATGTCACGGGAGCAGCTGGACTCCGCTAGGTGAAGTCCACTCTCACTACTCTTCTGGGCAACGGAAGGCAGCAAGCTGAGAGGAGTATGAGTACGCCGGCTACCATGCAAACATCCGAGACGTTGCACTCTGTTCTGGGCTGACCGGCGAGCCAAATAGGCACGGGAAGGTAGTCCGCAACCGGCCCTACGTATGCGTTCACTATAAAATCTGCGAAGATTCCGCCGAGCGTGATGGAGAGCGCAACCGTTGCCAGGAAGTTGCTCTGCTTCCATGTGATGGCTACCCAGGTGAGGAGCAGAATAACGACTACGCCTAAGATGATAAAGAGGTTTGGGGCGGGTCTGTAGTTGTAGATTGTGTGTGCGAAGTAGGCTGTGGAGTGGACTTGGAGAGACAAGGTCGTGGTGATGATGGCAGGCACAATCAGGAAGACCGGCCAAGCATTCGACACGGCAAAATAGGACAAGATCTCTCGCAGAACGCCTCCTGGCCTAGCGGACGGCGACGTTTGGTTCGGGGGCATAGCTGTTCTCATTAGGGGTGGGGCCTACTCTTGAGGGGTGCGGATGTGGCCCCGCGTGTGGATGGCGTCGGCCAGGACACTCGCGCGCGCGTCGGGGAACGGCAGGTAAAGGACTCCACGAACGTGGTCTCCCAGGGCGACTTCGGGGCATTCCATGTCGTTCTTTCGGACGACAGACCGGGTTCAGCTCAACTTCTCAAGCTCTCTGGACGGTTGTCCTACCAGCAAGCGAGATCGACGAAGATAGGGAGCCGGCCTGCGAGACCACCACCGACGCCGAGCGGAAACACGCCGAGAACCGCTGGCGGGCCGAGCAAGACGGTTGACGTGCGGGCGACCGAGGGCACGAAGACCGGCCACGCGGCCGAACGGGACGTCACCAATTGCCCGATTAGGGCATCGCTTGGGACCCGTTGTACCGACGCCACGTCGGACCGTCAGAGCTATTAATAGGGCACTCGTCCACCGTCCCTGGCAATCACCGCAACAGGGTGCATGCTGTGTGAATCCGCACAGCATTCCACGAGTCGCCAAATGACACCGCGCGGGTGCCACCGGTGACTGTGAAGCGGGCGCCACGCCACCATCAGAGTGACACAAACCTAGGAGATCTCCCCATGCGCGCTTTTCACCCTCCCAGTCATCCACTGCCCCAAACCTCGGCCAACGACGATGTCGAACTCCTGCGCAGCCTCGAGCAGTCGCTGGAGGGCAGAGCGTGGCCCGCTGAGAGCCGCCATGAACCGCAGGCGCTCACCACCCGTATCGTGCCTGTCGATCCATACACCGCCTGGCTCACCGAGCGCGAGGCCGAGCGCGAGCGTAGTCGCTTCCTCTAGCGTTCACTCTCGAGCACCGACCAGCTGTGTAGCGACAGGCCGCCGTCGACGCGCACGTTGGCGCCGGTGACATAGTCAGACTATTGATCACAGAGAAGCACGGCGAGCACCTTCGCGACCTGCCGTGGCTCGCCCACCCTCCCGAGGGGTATGAGGGCTCGTATCCGATCACGCTCGGTGTCCACCGCCAGTGGGACGGGCGCCTTGGGTACGAAACCTGGCGACACGGCGTTCACACGGATCCCATGCGGGCCAAACTCGTGCGCCAACTCGTTGACGAGCATCGCCACGGCGGCCTTTGAGGCGCTGTAGTGCGGCACCGTGCGAATGAACGAATCGTGCAGAGAGGAGACGAACACGATCGAACCGCTCCGACGATCCTCGACCCATCCGCTCGATGAGACCGCGCGTCAGGAACCACGGCCCGCCGCGACTCGACGGGCGTACCAACCGGCGCGGAAATCCTTGGCCGGCTGTGCATATCGCGGGGCTCTCCCCCGATGGAAGATCGTGGGCATGGCTCTCAAGCCCCTGTCTGCGGGAGAACTGGCCGACACGCCGACGCTGTTCGCCAGCTTCATGGGCTACATGGACAGGCGCTACAAGACGGTCGGCCAGTTGCTCTCGATATACCGCGAGCGCAGCGGGACGCTGCGCGCGGTCGAGGACCGCGCGGACGACCTCCGAGTGGACCGGTTCATGGCCGACATGACGGGCAAGAGGTGGAACGCCGATGTGGTCATACGGATAGGCGTCTTTGACGGCACGGTGCTCGTCATCGACGGGATACATCGCGCGATCGCGTACCTGGCGTGTATCGAGCAGGGGGTCAGCCCCGATCATCTTCCAACGCTGCAGGTCGACTGCTGAACAAGCTGCTTGAAGCTGACGCAGTCGCCGGGCTACGTGCGCCCGTGCCGCGGCTACACGCGGACGACCTCCTGCTGGCTGAGCAAGCGATCATTGATCATTGTCCAGATTGCATGATGTCCCGAGCGACCTTCTGCGGATGGCTGATGGACGGTCTGGAGAAGCTCGGGCTGGCTTGGGATGTGGTGAGGATCAGTCGGTGGGCTGAGGGGGCAACGCTCGTGGGGGGTCGAGGGAGCTAGGGCCGCGACTACGCTGAGCCGTTGTGACCGTGCTCCTCGCCCTCCTCGGGGCGCTATTCATCGGCATCTCGGACTTCCTGGGGGGAGCGGCGAGCCACAAGGCGAGCCCGCTGACGGTGAGCGCGGTGCTTCAGCTCACGGGGCTGCTCACGCTCGCGCCGATCGCTGCCGTCCTCGGCGCCTCGGCTCTGACCGCCGGCGACCTCGGTCTCGGCGCGGCGAGCGGGCTGGTGACGAGTGTCGCGTTCCTCGGTTTCTTCACGGCGATGGCCCACGGGCGCATCGGGGTCGTGCTTCCGGTCTCCGCCGCCGTCGCGGCACTGTTGCCGGCGGTGGCGGGGGTCGTGGGCGGAAACCGGCTTTCGGCGCTCGCGCTCGGCGGGGTCGTGTGCGCGCTCGTCGCGATCCCCCTCGTTGCCTATGAGCCGGAGGAGGGTGGCGGGGAGCCGCGGGAGGGTGCTCCGGAGCGCTGGTCGGCCGCGAGACAGGTGTTCGTCTCGGCGGTCTGCGGTGCGGGCTTCGGGATCTACTTCATCTGCATCGGGCACACGAGCACCGATTCGGGGCTGTGGCCGACCGTGGCCAATCTGGTGGTCGCGGTCGCCGTGACGATTCCGGTGGCTGCGCGGGCCGGGCTGATGCCGGGGCCCGCGTCGGCTCCGCGCCTCGCGCTGTTCGGGGGCCTTGCGCTGGGCGTGGCCGACGCGACTCTCACCACGGCGCTTCAGCGCGGGCCACTGACGGTTGCCTCCGTGCTCGGGAACCTGTATCCGCTCGTTACGATCGTGCTGGGGGTGGTGGTTCTGAGGGAACGGGTTCATCGCTGGCATGCGGTGGGCTTCGCGCTCGCGCTCGCGGGCGTGACGATGATTGCGGCGGGGTAGCGGGGTCAGCGAGCCGCTGGGCGGTATGACCGCGCCGAAGAAGCTCGTGAAGAAGCTATTGGACGCCCGGATGGCTGAGGCTTTCGGCCCGAGGCGACAGCCGAAGCTTCGAATCGACCAAGACCTTGAGCATGCTCAGGGTCTTGCCCAGCTCCTGCTCGACGAGTTGCCACATGGGCCTGCCAGCGTCGTTCACCATCTTCCCAGAGCCCTCCCACATAACCTCCTGGACGTGGGGGCATCGCCGTGGTCTACCCGTGGTTTCCGCGGCCGGACTGCGCGCTTCAGCGGATGCACGGCCGGTCCTCGCAGGCTAGGTTCCTTCACGCCACCGTCTGAGGCCGTAAAGGAGGTGACCCAACGTGAGGCTGGTGGATGCGATTTTCACTGTCGCGCTTGCAGTGCCAGTACTGCTCCTCGTCGCCGTTGCCCTGGGGCCCGTGATTGTTGGCATCATCTGTGCACTCGGATTTGGATTGGTCGTCTTTGTGCTCTGGAGCCTCGTGATCGGGCTAGGGCTATTGGGCCGTTCCGTGGAGACGGCGGGGTTGCAGCATATGCGCCACAAGCAGGGGCCGCACCATAGCCATTAGAGGATGGCCGATTGGCAATCCCGCGTCGGAGCCTCATCAGCCCGAGTTAGTTGCGTATGTCACGACCGATACAACCCCGTTTGGGCAGCAGTCTGATTTCCGCTGCCCAAACCCAGCCTGATCGCGCCTGATCCCGCCGTATCCGCGGGCTCTCGCTCGGATCGATCTTCGACCGGATCGGTCACAGATTCCGCCGTTCGGGGTTAACACGGGTGTGGACTTGCTTGAGGCCAGCGACGGCGAGCTCTTGGCGGCATCGCGCTCGGAGCCGGATGCGTTCGCTGCGTTCTATGACCGCTACGAGGGCTCTGTCGTCGGCTACTTCGCCCGTCGTACGGGGGATCCGGAAGTGGCGGCCGATCTGACGGCCGAGGTGTTCGCGGCGGCGCTCGGCGCCTCACACCGCTACCGGCCCGAGACGCCATCAGCCGCGGGCTGGCTGTTCGCGATCGCGCACAACAAGCTCCTGAAGAGTCTTCGCCGCGGACGTGTCGAGGCAGACGCGCGCCGTCGCTTGGGCATCCGCGAGCCGATCGAGCTCGCCGCCGAGGAACTCGATCAGGTCGAGAGTGCCGCCAGCTTAAGTGGCTGGGTGATCGAGCTGCTGGATCGACTGCCCACGCTCCAGCGGGATGCCATTCGCGCGCGGATCGTCAATGAGCGCTCCTACCCGGACATCGCGGGGGAGCTGCAGACATCGGAGCTGGTCGTCCGCCAGCGAGTCAGCCGAGGACTTTCAAAGCTCAGAGCCGAGCTGGAGGAGCAACCATGACTCTCCTGCCCCAGGTCCGAAGCCAGCTGCATGAGGCCGCCGGCCGGCGCGCGTCTAGTCGCACCCGCCGCCTTGGACCGTTCGGACGCGGGGGTCAACGACGCGGATGGCACCGGACCCCGTTGATCTCTCTCGCGGTCGGACTCAGCCTGGCCGGCGCTGCGTTCGCGAGCGGCGTGATCCAGTTCGGCTCCCCGGCACCCAAGTCCCCGGTGGGGCTCTTCACGGCACCCACGACAGGTGATGGCGCCCTGACACCCGGATCGGTTCGCATGCTCCCGGTCTCGACTCCAGATCCTGCGGGTGGGGCGCCATGGGGCATCCGCGAGTTCAGCACCAGCAGGGGACTTGGCTGCATCGAGGTCGCCCGGCTCGCCGGCGGCAAACTCGTCGCCCTCGGGCAGGACAATGCTTTCGGCAACGACGGGCGCTTTCACGAACTGAGCGTCGCCAGCGGAGGCGCAGGCTTCGGCGACTGGTGCAGCGCACTCGACCGATACGACCGGCTCTACATCAACCAGACCTGGGGCGAGCAGCCGGCGAGCGCGTGGCTGAGCCGCTGCTACGCACCGGGCTCCCCTCCCGGTGGCCACATGAGGAACGAACCGCCATGCCCCGTTGGCGACGAGCGCAACCTCTACTTCGGCCTCCTCGGCCCCGACGCCGAGAGCGTCACGTACGTCTTGGGCGGCCAGCGCCACACGCTCGCGACGAGCGGGCCCGAGGGCGCCTATCTGATCGTCACGCGCTCGACCCCGGGCCAACTGCTCACCGGGGTCGGCGCGGGCGGGGTCGTCCCCGTCGACGGCCCGATCACTGAAATCCACTACCGCGACGGCGCGACGTGCCACCTCACCTCGCGCAGCTGGATCGGCGGTGCCTACGCATGCACCCCCAGCATGCAGGTACCCGTGGGATACGTCGCCCCGCAGGCGCTCTCCTACACCCACGCACAGGTCGAGACACCCCTCCAGGTGAAGCTGATCCGCACACGCAACGAACGCTACGAGCTGCGGCTCACGTTCAAGTCGCGCGTAGCGCTCACAAATGCCCAAAGCGGCTACAACTTCATCTGGTACGTACCCGGAGCGCTACACGAAAACCACGGCGGCTACAGGACGGAATCGGACATCGCAGCGGGCCAGACCGTCAGCACCACCACCTGCCCCTTGCCGCCCGGCGACATCCACGGGACCGTCAGTCTGTATGAGCCCAACGAAGTCTTCAAGAGCAAGACTGAAGTCGTCTACGCCTTCAAATACGAAAAAGTAGGCGTCCTGGTTGCGGGCTTCTCGGTGCACATCCCCGGAGCGCCGAGTCGAATCAACCCCGAAGCGCAGCGCGAGCATTCACCCTTTGCATCATGCAGCGTCCGGGTGCTCAGACCCCACAGCTGAAGAACCCCCAGTCGTGGGAGCCTCTCCGCGCCGGCGATCGCGCGAGGCGCAGCGTCGCCTCCTGGGGGCGGCCGGATACGCGCTTCCGCTTCGACCTCTCCGAACCAGCGAAGCTCACCATCGCGATAACAGGCTCAGCTCACGGTCAGCTTCTGAATGGAAGCTGCGTGAAGCCCTCGCCGATACGTAAGCGGGCTCCCGTCCACACTTGCACTCGCCCGCGCGCGATGGGCGCGCTGACCGTCCTCGAGCCCGCGGGTGAGGACAGCATGTACTTCGATGGGCACGTGGACGACCGCGCGCTTGGGCCAGGCAAGTATCACGCGACCCTCACCGCCAGGAACACAAAGACGGTCTCGGGGTGGTCGCGATCGACGGAACCAAGGTTCATGCCAACGCCTCGCATCACTGCAACCTCGACTACGAGCAGCTCGCGCGGGAGATCATCAAAGAGGCCGGGGAGATCGACGCGGCCGAGGACGAGCTCTACGGGGACGCGCGTGGCGATGAGCTGCCCGAGCACCTGCAGACCGCAGAGGGGCGCCGTGCCGCCCTGGCAGAGGCGAAGTGAAAGCTCGAACTCGAGCGTGAACAGGCTGAGGAGGCAGAGGCTCCCGAGGTGAAGGTCGAGCTCGATGGGAAGACCATCGTCGCTCGCAAGGAGGGCCGCGACGGATGGCTGCGCGAGGCTCGTCGCCAGCTCGATGAGCACCGCCGCCGCGAGGCGAAGCCGATTCCCCGCTCGCGCGTCGAGCGCCTGTTGGAGTCAGAGCGACGCTTACAGCTTGACCTCGCGGTCGAGCGCCACGCCAACGAGGCCTATGAGTACTACCGCGCGCACGGACGGGACACCCAGGGCCGGCGGCTCGGCCGCCCGGCGAAGCCATATGAGCCGCCCGAGACCCCCGCGGGGAAGATCAACACGACCGATCCTGACTCGCGCAACGTGAAGACCCCGCGCAGCTACACCCAGGGCTACAACACCCAGGCCGTTGTGAACGATGAGCAGATCGTGCTCGCCGCCGAGGTGAGCGCGAGCTCCCCGGACTTCGGGCACCTCGAGCCGATGGTCAAGGCGACCAAGAGAGAGCTCCAGGCGATTGGTGTCACAGAGACTCCAGGGGTCGCGCTTGCGGACTCGGGCTACTGGAACGAGGAGCAGACCGACAACGTCGTCTCAAACGAGCATGTCCAAGTGCTGATCCCACCTGATGCCGGCAAGCGCAGCACACCCCGGCCGGGATGGCATGGCGGACGCTACTCATCGATGCGCGAGACACTTCAGAGCGACTACGGCGGCGGGCTATACCGAAGACGAAAGGCGATGGTCGAGCCCGTGTTCGCACAGACCAAGCACAACCGGCGCATCAACCAGTTTCAGCGACGAGGCAGATCCGCCGCACGCTCGGAGTGGCGGCTGATCACCGCCACCCACAACCTACTGAAGCTCCACAAGCACCAGATAGCCATCGCAGCGGCCTAAAAGACGGCCCTGGCGGCCACCGGTCCGCCAGGCAGCACCTGCGGCCCGAGGAACACAGACCACCGGCGGGGCGATCATCGCCAGCAACGTCGCTACCACCGTGGCCGCCAGCCTTTGCGCGACACCCACCGTCCTGAGCGACAGCGTCGGATCGATTCGGTCGCACGCTCGCAATGCCATCGATGCGACAGGCGCAGATGATCGAGTTCTTGGCACCCACACGCCTGCGCCGCCCGTACGCGAGCCCGGAGTCGAGCTTCCAGAAACCCCGGTGAGGGCGCCTTCCGGTTCCCGGCGGCTCAGGCCAGCAGCTCGGCCAGTATGCGTACCGTGGCGGTTGGGCCGTCGGCGACGGCGCCCCGCGCCCCCGTCCGCCGGCAGAACGCGTCCGTGTCGGTACGGCCGGTGCCGGGGCCGATGACGATGAGCTCTTGGAGCTTGGCGGCTGCTGCGACCGGATCGGCGCCGGTGTTGACGTCACAGTCCGAAAGCAGAACGCAGACGCGGCGTCTGGCTCGGGAGCGCTCTAGCTGCGCGGCAGCCGCGTCGAGCGCGGCCGCCAGGTCGGTCGTTCCCTTCCCCTGCAGCCTGAGGAGGTCGTCGACCACGGCGGCGGTCGACCGCCGCCGGTCGATCGGGCGCACCGCGATCACCTCGTCGGAGAACACCAGGACAGCGTTGTCGCTGGGAGCGCGCCAGGCGCACGCCGCCGCCGCGAGCGCCGCGGCTACGAGGCGCTCGCCGGCCATCGATCCGGAGCGATCGACGACGAGACACACCGCCAACGCCGCTCGACCCCAGTCGCGCGCCCACAGCTCGTCAAGCGACGGGGAGCGATCGAGCGCCCGCGCCTCGACTATCGCCTCGAGGGACGCGTCGAGGTCGAGGTCCGCGCCCGGCCGGCCGGCGCGCACCGGCCGCGGCCGGCCGACGCCGGCGCGGCTCGGGAGACCGCGGCCGCAGTTGATGACCACGCGCCTGGCGAGCCGCCGGGCGCGTTCCCGCAGTCGCCTGTCGGCGGCGATGGAGAGGTCCGGCAAGAGCGTGAGCACCGAGTCGGGGGCCTCTATGAACATCGCCTCGAACGCCCCCTCGTCGAGCTCGCCCGGTGCCGGTGAGATCCGAGCGAAGGCGTCGTTGCGGGAGAGTTCCGCGCGGGAGACGGCTCGGCGCGGCCCCTCACGGAGGGCGACCTTCGCGTCCTCACCTTCTAGGACATGGGGCGCCCCGTCTCCAGACGGGGCTGACCTTTTCCCCGCGGTGCCCCCGGGGGCGAGGCCGCGTCCGGTAAGCGCCCACTGTCAACATCGTCCGAGTCGGTGGCCGGGTGGGGCCCAAACACGTCGACATAGAGTTCGGAGATGATGTCCTCGGGCTCGCGACTGACCGCGTCGTGCAGCTGCAGTCGACCGGAGAGGGCGACGAAGGACGCGTCGAGCCCGACCTGCCAGTCGTCCGCGGATGCGCCGCGGAGCTCTGCCAGCGAGGACGCGAGCCGCATGAGGTCGATGGTTCCGCGCACGGATGAGCCGACGCGAATCTCGGGATGGGACCGTGTGCGGCGGACGAGGTCGACTGCACGCCCCACCCACTGTGACTCGTGCCTGGACTGTGGCGTCGCTACGCGCAGAGCGATCGCCGCCTCCGCGTCGGCGTCCTGGTAGCCCATCGAGAGACGGCAGACACGGTCGTAGATCGCGGCGGAGATGCGTGCGGTCCCGACCGTGTCGAGGGGATTCATCGCTGCGACGATCCGGAAGCCCTCGGCCGCGCGAACGGTGCCGATGCGGGGGATGTGGAGCTCCGCCTCGGACATCACTGTGATGAGAAGGTTGAGTGTCTCCTCCGGGACTCGGTGGATCTCCTCGACGTAGAGCAGCCCGCCATCGCGCAGCGCCTCCACGAGCGGGCCGTCGATGAAGACCTTGGGGTCGTAGCCCTCCGAGAGGACCCGCGCCGGATCGAAGTGACCGACGAAGCGGGCCGGCGTCAGCTCAGCGTTACCCTCGACGAAAGTAAACGGCACCTCGGCCGCGCTCGCCACCGATCGCAGCAGCGTCGACTTGCCGGTTCCCGGCGGTCCCTCGAGCAACACGTGGGCGCCACAATTCAGGGCTGCGACGAGCAGCTCGGCCTCGCGCTCGCGCCCGACGACCGAGCTGCGTAGCGCCCTTATTGCCTGCTCGTCGAATGGCACCTGCTCAGCCTACCGCGAGCACCTGCTCAGCCTGCCAGGGTTCGGCACTCGTCCACGCTCCCAGAGCCACAAGGGAGGCCCGCCGCGACGCGCCAGCCATCGCCGCCAGCGGAGGCGTGGGGCCCCAGTCAGCATGCGGCCTCACTCGCGCTCAGCGATTGGAAGCGATCGTGTCGGCGACCCCACCTCGGATGACCCCGTTGAACGACCTCCGGTAGTCAGCGGCGCCGGCGGTCACGCTTCCGCAATTGCGTACGGAAGCGAGCGTGATCCCGCCGGTGGCAACGACTGCTGCGCGTCGTCCATTGCGCTAGTGACCCTCGGCGCCGCCGAGACTGCCGCTTGGCCGCGAATGCGAAAGAGGAGGCCGGGTCCACCTGCCGGACCGGGGGGGATGCTCCGAAAACGCTGTGCGGCACGTGACGACGCGGGCTCAAGGTGTCGGCTTGGCTGCGTGACGCCGCGCGTATAGCTTCTCCCGGATCGTCATCGCCCCCGGATGGCCGCTACCTGGCCACGGGGTCAGCAACAGCAGCAGCCGCGCCTGCGAGGACGCTACAACCTCGTGACGCTCTCCCGGAGCGAGCTCGACCAGCAGCCCGGCGCCGCCGCTCGCGCGCTCGCCGGCAGCCGTGGTGAGCTCGATCGCGCCATCGACCACCAGCACCCACGCGCGCTCGTGAACCTCATGACCGGACAGGCTCTCGCCTGCCGCGAGGTCGAGTGTGATCGCGCGCGCCGCGTCGCTCGAGGAGAGGATCTCGGGCAGCCGCGGCCTGAGATCAATCGCTTTGAGGTCCCAACTGTTCACCGCGCCTCCTTCGACATAGCTTGAAACACGCGATCGCTTCAGCCCGCCAGACCAACCGGCGGAACCAGGCGGCGTGGGGGCTCAGGATACGGCAGCAACGCCCTCCTCAACCATCACGCACCAATTTCGCGAGGGCGACGACGCTTCGCGGTGATCGCGTGAGAGCGACGCCAGGGCGGCGGAGCGGTGCATGCTCAGACGTTCGGGCCGGGGCGCGGTGGCGAGCTGGGCTGGCGGGCCGTCCAGCTCGATCAGGCATCCGGCCTTGAACTGCTCCGGAAACCTTGGAGGCTTTGATCTCACCCACCACACTGACATTGAAGCGGTTCACCCAAGCGGGTGGCCGTGGCAGGCGAGGCTCGTCAAAAGACCTGCCGGTCCAGGAAGCCGGCTACCAAGACGAGCCACGCGCCGATCTCAGCCACAATCAGGGTGATCATAAAGGCGTGCGTTCCCGGCACGGGATCGCGGAACTGGTTGTCGGTGTCGCGCCGCCAGCCGTGCAGGGCATAGCTGCCGACCGCCGAGTAGAAGTACAGCGTCATCGCGCCCGCCGCCAGTAGGTTCACGAGCTCGCTCCACCCGCTCAGCTGGACGAAGGTCGCGATCAACAAGAGAGCGAAGCTATAGAGCAGCGCCGCCCGATGGGCGATGTCGACATAGCGATGGGCGAAGTGGCTCTCGGATGTCGCGATCTGGCGGTACTTCCAGACCCCGAGCAGTAGCGCCCACAGGAACATCCCCGCGGCTGCCAGGAGTACGGCCTTGGTGTCGGCACCGATGGCCACTGGTCGCATGGTCACAGTCATAGCGCGTTGCCGCCTGAACACGCTTCTCCCGTAAGGAGGATCGCTTGCTACAGCTAGAACACCACCGGGGTGGTGCAAAATACGGATGGCTGTTCAGGTGCCAGCCCCGATGGCCCGTGTCCGTCCGGCGGTGAGGATGATGGTGTGGGCAGCGCGATCACATCCGGTGCCGGGCCGAATGTGATGGTCGCCGGAGGCGGTGCCAGCGTTATCGAGGTCCGCGAGCTCACGAGACGGTTCGGCCAGTTCACCGCCGTCGACGGGATCAGCTTCGATGTTTCCGAAGGCGAGGTGTTCGCGTTCCTAGGGCCGAACGGCGCGGGCAAGTCGACGACGATCAACATGCTGTGCACGCTCGCCCATCCCACCGCCGGGCAGGTCACGGTCGCGGGCTTCGATGTCGCAGCGCGGCCGAAGGCGGTGCGCCGCAACATCGGCCTGGTCTTTCAGGATCAGACCCTCGACGAACAGCTCACCGCGCAGGAGAATCTCCGCTTTCACGCGGTGCTCTATCGCGTGCCCAGCGGCGAGGTCGACGAGCGCATCGCCCGCGTGCTCGAGCTAGTCGACCTGAGCGACCGGCGCTACGACCTCGTCTCGGAGTTCTCCGGCGGGATGGCGCGTCGCCTGGAAATCGCCAGGGCGCTCATGCACGTCCCCAGGGTTCTGTTCCTCGACGAGCCGACGCTTGGGCTCGACCCGCAGACGCGCGCGCTCATGTGGGAAGACGTGCTCCGGCTGCGGGAGGAGTCGAACGTGACCGTCTTTCTCACCACGCACTACATGGATGAGGCCGAGTACGCAGACCGCATAGCGATCATCGACCACGGCAGGATCGTCGCGCTCGACACCCCCGTGGCACTGAAGGCAGCGATCGGCGCCGACACGGTTGAGCTGGGGACCACGGACGACGCGGCCGCCATCGCGGCGCTCGAGCGCGCCGGGTACCGGGTCGAGGCCGTGGCCGGCGGAGCACGCGTGTTCGTCGAGAACGGCGAGAACGCCGTTGCGGCGCTGATCGAGACGGCCGGCGTGCCCGTCCTGAACGTGCACGTCCACCGACCCACCCTCGATGACGTGTTCCTGCACTACACCGGCCGTGAGATCCGAGAGGCGCACGCTGAGGCGATACCGGCGCGCGTCCGAGCCTGGCACGGCAGGAGGCGCTGAAGTGAGCAGCGCCCCTCTGCCATCGAAGATCGCCGACGGCTCCGACACCGTCCTGCGCGATGAGGTTCGCACGACCGGGATGGTGTGGCTGCGCGAGCTGATCCGCTTCGAGCGCACACGTACGCGCATCCTGAGCGGGCTCATCCAGCCGGTGCTCTTCCTCGTGGTCATGGGCTACGGCATGTCCGGGCTCGTCGGGACGACCGCTGGATTCGACTTCAAGAAGTTCATGTTCCCTGGCATCATGGCGATGAGCGTCGTCACGACCGCGATCTTCTCCGGCATGTCGATCGTCTGGGACCGCGAATTCGGCTTCCTGCGGGAGATGCTCGTCGCGCCCACCAGCCGGGCCTCGCTGGCGCTCGGAAAGACGGCCGGTGGCGCCAGCGTCGCCGCTGCGCAGGGAACGATCATGCTCGTCCTCGCGCCGCTCATCGGCGTGCACCTGACCGCCGTGCTGGTCCTCGAGATCATCGGCCTCGAGCTGCTGATGGCGATCGCGATGACGGCCTTCGGCGTGTTCGTCGCGACCCACATCGAAAGGATGGAAGGATTCCAGGTCGTCATGCAGATGCTGCTCTTCCCGATGATCTTCCTCTCGGGGGCGCTGTTTCCGCTGAACTCGCTGCCAGGCTGGCTGACGGTCCTTACCCGAATCAACCCGCTCACCTATGCGGTCGCCCCGCTGCGCCAAGTCGTGTTCGCCGCACAGAACATGCCGGCAGCCGCCCGCCACCGCTTCCCCGCAACCGTGGAGCTCTTCGGCCACACGCTCTCGATCGGCACCGAGATCGCGATCGTGGTGGTCTTCGCCGGCATCTTCATCGCACTCGCCATCCGCGGGTTCTCACGGACGGAATGACCGGAGTTTACGACGAAAGCTGCGGTCGGTTCAACGGCGGGTCCGGTGGCCATCGCGGGCACGCTCGGCCCCGGCTACCTTGAAGGCAACACAACCCATAAGAAAATCAGCTGCGCCGGCGGCCACCTCACAGGTACAGTGCCGGGGCCGAAAACAACCAAAGACAACGTCATCACGTTCACCGGCTGCACAGCCGAAAGCGGACTGTACAAATGTGAGAACACAGTGACAGAAGGCGAAGTGTTCAGCGGCCAACTGCCTTTCACCGGCGATCAGCTGACCTCCAACATCGAAGCATGGAACGGCAGCAGTTGGGAAGCGAGCACGGAAGTGGCCGTCCTGGCGGTCGTAGCGACGCTGAAAACGGTCGTGGCAGGTAATCTCGGAGTCACCAAATAGGGAATCAAACAGAGACCCGGCTGGGGGATGCTTGGCCATAAAGAACCCAACCGTTGTGTCTTGCCCCCAGCCGTACACAAACGCTCCCTTGTGTCCAGTCGGACACGCCTTGCAAACGTGGAATCCGCGCCAGAGCACGGCTCGCAAGAGAAGGGGGCCTTGCGCGAAACGCTGCGCCAGCGGCGACCTCCTGCCGCCCTGGCAAGAGGTCACTCAAGGAGTGCTCTGCTGTGAAGCGTCTCGCGCGACCGGCGGCCGCCTTTTGGCCGATTGGCGGCAACCTCCGCCTGAGCCTGCCGCTCCGCATATCCTCTACCTGCTTGCCGCTCACCGACCGTATCCGCAGAAGGGTCCCGCTGGTAGTCCTATTCGGCTGCCTCGCGCTCGGCCCTGCCGTCTCCGAGGGGGCCGCCGCTCCCGCGGCGCCGGCGTGCACTCCCCCGAGCCTCAACGGCTCGGCGGCACGGGCCGGCGGCGCTGTGACGGTCTCTCCAACACCTGGCACCGTCGACGCCTCCTACCGCACCCAGATCAGCTTCGTCGGCATACCGGCCGCAGACCTCGCGACAGTCTCGGCCATCGGCGCACGCAGCGGCTCACATCCCGGAACGCTCGCCCCCTACTCGCAGGGAGACGGAGCGAGCTTCGTTCCCAACACGCCGTTTGCCCAGGGCGAGGTCGTGACCGTCCACGCGGTCTTGCGCCAGGGCACAAGCGCGAAGCCCTTCTCCTGGCACTTCACGGTGGCCGAAGTCGACACGGTGAGCAGGTCGCTCGAGACGCCGCCGCCACCACCGCCACCACCGAGCCCGAAAGAACTCCAGCACTTTGTCTCGCGTCCGGACCTCCAGCCCCCGACCGTCACGGTGACCACAAACTCGGGCTCACAGGCACCGGGCGACCTGTTTCTGGCGCCCTACGCCGGCCCGGGGCAATACGGGCCCATGATCCTCGACGGCAGCGGGCAGCTCGTGTGGTTCGCGCCACTTCCGAGCGGAGCTCGGGCGGCGGACCTGCGGGTTCAAGAATACGAAGGCCAGCCGGTCCTGACCTGGTGGCAGGACCCGTTGATCGGCGCCGGCCACCGCGGCGCCGGGGTCGTGATCGCCAGCAACACATACAAGCCGATCGCGATAGTCCGGGCGGGCAACGGCTACCAGCCGGACCTGCACGCGTTCGAAATCACGCCGCGGGGCACCGCTCAGTTCACGGTGTACGACGCGATCCGCTGCAGCCTGAGCGCTTATGGCGGCCCAGCCAACGGGGCGGTCGCGGACACGGTCGTCCAGGAAATCGACCTGAAGACCGGCCTCGTCCGCTTCGAGTGGCATGCCCTCGACCACGTCGCGCTCGCGAACTCTTACATGCCGGCGACACCCGGCAGTCCGCACTCACCATGGGACTACTTCCACATCAACGCCGTCTCACAGTACGGCCGGGACCTGCTCGTCGACTCGCGCAACACCTCGGCCGCCTACGAGGTGGATGCTCGGAGTGGCATGGTCGTCTGGCGTCTCGGCGGCAAGCAGTCGAGCTTCGCGATGGGTCCAGGGGCGACGCCGGCATGGCAGCACGACGTCCGCGAGCAGCCTGATGGGACGATAACGTTCTTCGATAACGGCGGCACGCCGAAGGTGCATCCACAGTCGCGCGCGATCGTTCTGCGGGTCGACCTCCAAGCTATGACTGCCACCCTAGCCGCGAGTTTCACCCATGCCAAGCCGCTGCTGGCTGGCAGCCAGGGGAACTTCCAGCACCTCCCCGACGGCAACTGGTCCGTCGGCTGGGGACAGGAACCCTTCTTCTCTGAGTTCGCTCCCGGGGGCCAGTTGCTGTTCGACGCCCATCTGCCGGCCGCCTATCAGTCCTACACCGTGCTCAAGTTCCCCTGGTCCGGCGTCCCAACACAGCGACCTCAGATCGCGGTCAGCACCTCCCCGCACGGCGGGACCGTGACCTACGTCAGTTGGAACGGCGCCACCGCAGTGGCGCAGTGGCGGCTGCTCGCCGGCGCCGGCGCGCACGCGCTGAGCTCCGTCGTCGACGTGCCGCGAAGCGGCTTCGAGACCAGGATCGCGGTCCCGACCATGCCTCGCTACCTCGCGGTGCAGGCACTCGGCGCACAGGGCCAGGTGCTCGGCACCTCCGCAGTCACACGACCCTGAGGCAGGCTGCCCAGGCCACCTGTGTGGCATCGTGATCCAGTAGGTCGGTGAGTGCTCGGCTGGTGCCGCGTGCATCGACCTCTGGTCATGCCTGCAATCGCCGGACCAGTCCCACGTTCTCCTGCGCCATCGCCTACTCGTCAAGCCCACTGCCCGGCGATCATCGGTTTGGGCAGCAGCCGGATTTCTGCTGCCCAAGCCGAGCCTAAATGTGCCAAATCCCGTGGTATCCACGCTGTGGTCTTGTTGGCCAAAAGCCCGAAACGGCGGGAAGATCAGGCCTGCGCCCGGCAGCAGTGCGTCGCTTTGTAAGCAGGAGGTCACCGGTTCGATCCCGGTTGGCTCCACCATTTAGGCGAAGGTCGAACCGCCCCGGTCCCCGCAGAAGGGGCCGGGGCTTCGGCGTCCGGGAGTCGTGCTGAGCGTGTCGAGCGGCTCCTCAAAGCTCTGATGGCCGCTTGAGCTGACCCGTGGCCGACGCGGCCGGCAGCTGTCTCGCGCAATGCGACAGCGCCGGCGTCCTCGCCCCAGACGCCTGCTAATCGTCCGTTGCGC